>NZ_JBGQOG010000005.1:0-328683 GCF_052113705.1 Phaeovulum sp. W22_SRMD_FR3
TTGAACTCGCGGCTGAACTTCCGTCTCGTCATATCCACACTCCAGTTCCTTGGTCACGATCTTATCTTCGTGTCCACGAAACCGGCAGCAGCTCACAGAGCGCCAAGTGGCGTGAGGCCTGGTCTCGCTTGGGCCCATGTGCCGCCTCCGGCACTGCCCGAGGCGAACAACGTCAATTGAGCCGAGGTGGAAGCGATCGTCGCCCATATTGAGCGCCTTCTTGTCCGGGAGGGCTACGACAGCACTACTGGCGTATGCTGCTTGTCGTTGATGGTTCAAACGGCGGTTTTGGATGGCTTGCAGTTTGATCCGCCTCCTTTCAGCAAGGGTGGTTTTGCCACGGCCAAGGCAGACGTCTGCCGGGGTCAGGTTGCCGATGCTCTTGTGATAGTGGCGGTTGTTGTATTGCTCGATGAGGGCGGCGATGGCGGATTTGAGCTGCCCTCCGAAGAAGGGGTTTTCGAGCAGGATGCGGTTTTTCAAGGTCTGGTGCAATCTCCCGATTTTGCCCTGGGTCTGCGGATGCATCGGCGCGCTGCGAACATCTGTCATGCCCTTGTCTTCGAGATATTCGGCCAGATCGCCAGCGATGTAAGTCGGCCGGTTGTCGCCGAGCAGACGCGGTTTGTGCAGAACCTTGGCGCTGTCGCAGCCCGATGCAGCCAGAGCGATGTTGAGCGTGTCGGTGACATCCTCGGCCCGCATCGTGCCGCAGAGCTTATAGCCAATAACGTAGCGCGAGTAGTCATCCACAATCCTGGACACATAGAACCAGCCCCAAGGCACGCAAGCTCGCTATTGTCGCGGTCGCGCGCAGGCTGATCACCATCGCAAACGCAGTCCTTAAAACAGCGCTTTCGTGGCGTAGTGGGGCCCCGCCCAAACACAGGTGCGAACATGGGCAATGGCACTAGGGTCGCCCCAGTTCGGGCCGACCCTAAATCCAGAGAAATCGGCCCGGAAAAGCAGCATCAGGGCTGCAAACGGGGTCTCAAATTTCGACTATGAGAGGACACGCCGCGTGATCCGGTCGGCGAAAATGGCCACGGCCACGATCGACAGCCCGGCGCGCAGGCCCAGCCCTATTTCCATCCGTGTCAGGCCACGCGTCACTTCCGCACCCAGACCGCCCGCGCCGACCAGTCCGGCCAGCACGACCATCGCCAGCGACAGCAGGATGGTCTGGTTCAGCCCGACCAGCAATGTCTTGCGCGCCGCCGGGATCTCAAGTTTCGTCAACACCTGCCAGCGGCTGGCCCCGGAGGCCTGGCCGAGTTCGATCAGCTCTGTCGGCACCTGCTGAAAGGCAAGGGTGGTGATCCGCAGCATCGGCGGGATGCCATAGACCACCGTGGCAATCAGGGCGGGCACTTTGCCCAGGCTGAAGATCATCACCGCCGGAATCAGATAGACCCAGGGCGGCACCGTCTGCATGATGTCCAGCAGCGGGCGCAGAACCCTTTCAAAGCGGGGTATCCGGGCGGCAAGAATGCCGGCCGGAAAGGCGATCAGAACGGACACCGAGACCGACACGAGAGCAATGGTTTCCATCGACTGCTTCCACAGCCCGAGGCAGACCAGCGCCAGCGCAGCCAGCCGGGGCCCTGCCGTGACCAGAAGCAGGAGCGTCACGCCCAGCAGGACCATCCAGGGGGCGGGCCAGCGCAGCAGGGTTTCGGCGCCGCCGACCAGATGCTCGACGCCTACGCCGATCACCACGAAAACGGCATGCGCATTGGCATTCAGCCAATCCAGTGCCTGCGCCAATGCGGCGCCCGGCGACACAAGGGGGGTGGGGGTGGCCATCAGGGGGTCTCCTTGCGGGCGGCGCTCTGGCTGACAGGGCCCGCAGGGCCTTGCTGTCAAGCTGACCGATGTCGCGGCCCTTGACCGAAATCGCGCCGAGGCTGGGTTCGATCAACCGGTTCAGCAGGCGCACCAAGGTGGATTTGCCGCTGCCCGACAGGCCCATGATGCAAAAGATCTCACCGCGCCGGATCTGGAAGCTGGCGTCGGACACGCCGACGACGCAATTGTAATCGCGCAGGATTTCACGTTTGCCCGCGCCGCTTTCGCGGATGGCGCGGATGGCCTCCCCGCTGCGGTCACCAAAGATTTTCCAGACATTCCGGCAGTCGATCAGAATGTCTTGCGTGGGGCTGTTCATGGCGCTCTCTTCGTCTTGGGGGCCAGAGGGGAGAGCGGCCCGGTTGCCCGGGCCGCTGCGGGTCATTCGGATTTGATGTCTTCCCACCGCGAGACGAGATCGGCATGGTCCGCGATCCAGTCCGCGACAGCGGTGTTCATCGTCTTGCCCTCGTTCACCGCCGCATTGATGGTGGTGATGTCATTCAGCGGCACGAAGACCGAAGCGATGGCTTCGCGCGCGGTGGGTTGCGCGGCCGAAAAGCCCTTGGTGCCGATCCAGTAGTAGCTTTGCGCCGCCGGGAAGATGCCCTTGGGGTCGGCCAGGAATTTCAGATCATATTTCATCATCATCCAGGACGGGTCCCAGACGGTGACGGCAATCCATTCCTTGCGGTCGCTCGCGGCTTTCAATGCGGCGGTCATGGCCCCGGTCGAGCCTTCGACCAGTTCGAGCCCGAGGCCATACTCCTCAACCGCCGTGGCCGCATCGCGCATCAGGCCCGAGCCCGGCTCGATGCCGATGATCTTGCCGCCGAATTCCGCGGCATGGGCGTTCAGATCTTCAAGGCTGGCGATGTCGACGTAGGAGGGGACGGCAATCGCCTGATAGAGCCCGTGCGAGACCGGCGAGATCTTCTCGAGCGCGTTCATGTTCTTCACCCAATAGTCATGGGTGACGTAATCGGTCTGCGAGGCGATGATGTCGATGTCGCCACGCGTCAGGGCGGCATAGGCAATACCCCATTCGGAGAAATCGGTCACCTCCACGGTGAAGCCTTTGTCCTCCAGCACCTTTTTGGTGATGCCGGTGATCGGGGTCAGGTCTTCCCAGCTCATGGTGCCCATGTGGATCACCTTGTCGGCCGCCGCGGCGGGCAGGCCTGCGGCCAGGGTGAGGGTCGCGGCCAGTGCCATCGCGCCAACGGCGCCAGAAATCTTCGTCATCGTCATCTCCACTGTTGTTCGTTGCGTTTTGTGGTGTGGAAACAGCGGCCGGGTCAGGCTGCGCGGGACATGCATCCGCCCTGACCACACAGGACATGTGCGGCGCCGGTGAAACCATCGAAATGTGCGATCCGTTCTCCCATGTCCGGGCGCTTCTGCGGTCGCCTCGGAGTCCGATATGTCCGGAGTTTCACAAGTATCCTTGCGTCATGCCCTGATCGGCAAACGAGTTTTTCGACCGGCTCTGCATTAGAAAAACTGCTGCACCTGGGGGCAGAGCCGGGGGCGCTGGGTCAGTTTTCCGCCCCGGGACGCAGGCTGGCCAAAAGATGCGCCACGAATCCCGCAACCGCCGGGCGGCGCAGCGAGGCCTGCCGGCAATTGAGGAAATTGCCGCGCCCGGCGCCGATGGTACCGGGATGGGCAAAGACCAGACTGCCCTCGGCCAGCGCGCGGGCGACCATGTGGTGCCAGCCCAGCATGACGCCTTCGCCCGCCTGGGCCGCCTCGATCAGCAGCCCAACCTTGTTGGTGGTCAGGCTGGAGGGCCCCTTGGCCCAGACACTGCCCTGCGCGCGGAACCACTCGCTCCAGCCCAGCGGTTGCCAGCCGATGGCGTCGGCGTTCCAATGGCTGTCGTGCAGATGCAGCAGATTTGCCCGGTTCAGGCTGTCGGTGCTGTCCAGCGGGCCGTGGCTGGCCAGATAGGCCGGGCTGCACACCGGCTGCGCGATCTCGGGAAACAGGAAATGCAGCTCCTCGCCCACCTCGCAGCGGTCATTGCCGCACACAAACGCCAGATCCACCTGCGCATAATTGCGCAAGGTATCATCCGCATCCGAGGCCAGAACGACAAAACCCACCTCCGGGTGCAGGGCGCGGTAGCTGTCGATCAGCGGTTTCAGCCAGAACCGCGCCATGCCATCGGTGGCCGAGAGGGTGACCAGCTGCGGCTCTTCAGCGCCGGTGATCGCGCCAACGGCGGCGGCAATCGCATCCAGCCCGTTGGTCACCGACCCGACGAGGGTCTTGCCCGCTTCGGTCAGTTCCAGCGCATTGTGTTTGCGGATGAACAGGGGCCTGTCCAGCGCCGCCTCCAGCAGGCGGATCTGTTGGCTGACGGCGCCCTGCGTCACGTTCAGCTCACGGGCTGCGAGGGTAAAGCTCAGATGCTTGGCCGCAACTTCAAAGGTCGCAAACGAGCCCAGCGAGGGCAGGTGGCGGCGTCTGACCTGTACCATTTGGACCTCCTGACTGCAGGGTTATTCGCGGCGGGACTGCCATTCCTTGGCGCGAAGATAAAGGTTCGCGCCGATCGTGTCGAAAGGATGTGGCGGCAGGCGCGCGGGTTCCGCTTCGGCGGTAAAAAAGCGGGTGATGTCGCTGGTTGTGCCGCAGGCCAGTTCCGCCGCGCCAATCCCGGTCAGGGTGCCGCGCGCGGTGCCAAGCCCGTTTTGCACGCAGGCGGCATAGAGGCCCGGCTCCAGCGCGCGCATCACCGACACGCCGTTTTTGGCCAGACACAGATGCCCCGACCAGGCATGCGCGAAGGGCAGATCCCGCAGCATCGGGAAGCGGGCGTCGAATTTCGCCCGCATGTGCCGCACCAGCCGCGCGAGATCCCTGGCCGAGGTGGTCATGCCGGGGCGGTAATAGCCGCCCTGCCGGATGATGATGCGGTGCCCCCCTTGCGCGGGGCTGATGCGGCGCACGGTGGTGCCCATCGGATCGGCCGGGGTGATGCCCCAGCAGTCGGCACCGCCCAGGGCACGGATGTGATCGGCGGAGAGCTCTTCGCTCATGCAGGCGTTCAGCATGATGTGCATCAGGCGGCCCTGCTTGAAGCCAAAGCTCTCAAGATGGCCGTTATTGGCCAGGATCACCCGTTCGGCGGTCAGGCTGCCCCCCGGGGTGGTCAGCCGCCAGCCATTGCCCTGCGTTTCGATCCGGGTGACGGGAGAGCGTTCGTGGAGGGCGACCCCGGCGGCTGCGAGGCCCGCGGCCAGCCCCAGCGCATAGCCTGCAGGCTGGATCATCGCCGTGCCGGGCGTGTAGAGGCCGCCGTGGTAATAGCGGCTGCCGGTCAGATCCTGCATCGCCTGCGCGTCCAGCATTTCGAATGCTTCGCCCAGATCGGCGAGATGTCTGGCATAGCCCGCATTGGCCGCCAGACCCACGGCCGAGGCCGCGCCATTCACCTTGCCGCTGCGCTGGAACCAGCCGCGGGGAATGTCATATTCCTCGACCGCGGCACCCGCAAAATCAATGGCATGACGGTTGAGCCGGGTCAGCACGCGGTCCCGGCTTTCGCCGCCCGCGGCATAATCCGACGCGGTCAGCTCATGCGGCAGATCAATCATGAAGCCCGAATTGCGCCCGGTTCCCCCCTCGGCCAGCCGCCCGGCTTCCAGCAGGGTGACCGACAGACCGGGGTCGAGCTGGCGCAGGCGGCGCGCGGCGGAGAGCCCGGCATAGCCTGCGCCGATGATGGCAATATCGCAGCCCGCCGCGCCCGTGAGGGCAGGGTGCGGCGGGCGCGGCGGGAGGAGGGCCGCCCAGCCCGCCGCGCCGTTGAACTGCGGCAAGCTTTTGGCATCACGCTGGAACATCGGGGTGCCCTCCGGGCTTAATCGAGCGACGACCCGCCATGATCGGTAAGATCGAGCCAGATGGTCTTCAGCTGAGTATATTGATCATGGGCGTGGATGCCATTGTCGCGCCCGCCGAAACCCGATTGCTTGTAGCCGCCGAAAGGGGTGGAAATGTCCCCTTCGCCAAAGCTGTTGACGGTCACGGTGCCCGCCCGCAGCATCCGGGCACCACGCAGCGCCCGTTTGCCATTGGCGGTGAAGATGCTGGCCGCCAGCCCGTAGTCGGTGGCATTGGCGATGGCGATGGCCTCTTCGAAACCCGCCACCTCGATCACCGTCAGGATCGGGCCAAAGATCTCCTCGGCCGCCAGCCGGTTGTCAGCGGCGCTGACCTCGACAATGGTGGGTTCGATAAAGCCCTCGGCCACGATCTTGCCGCCCAGATGCAGGGTTTCCGCGCGGGCCGCCTCGAGATAGGTTGAGACTTTGGCAAAATGCGCGGGAGAGACCAGCGCGCCCACGCGGACCGACGGGTCCAGCGGGTCGCCGACATTCCACGCGCGGGCATGGGCGCGGACACGGTCGAGCAGACGCGCCTTGATGCCCTTTTGCACGATCAGACGGCTTGCCGCCGAGCAGTTCTGCCCCATGTTCCAGAAGGCACCATTGACCACATGCGCGGCCACCGCATCCAGATCCTCGGCATCGTCGAGAACGATGCAGGGGTTCTTGCCGCCAAGTTCCAGCACGATTTCCTTGAGGTTGCTGTCGGCGGAATAGTGCAAAAAGCGCCGCCCGGTCACGGTGGAGCCGGTGAAGGACACCATATCCACATCCGGATGGCGGCCCAAAGGCTCGCCCACATCGCTGCCCGAACCGGTCACCACATTCAGCACGCCGCGCGGCAGGCCCGCCTCAGAGGCCAGCTCCGCCAGGCGCAGCGCCGTCAGCGAGGTTTCGGCGGCCGGTTTCACCACCACCGAACAGCCCGCCGCCAGTGCCGGGCCGATTTTCCACGCCAGCATCAATAGCGGGAAGTTCCAGGGCAGCACCAGCCCCACCACGCCCACCGCTTCGCGCACCACCAGCGCCAGATGATCGTCCGAGGTCGGCGCGACCTGGTCGTAGATCTTGTCGATCAGCTCTGCATGCCAGCGCAGCACATGGATGGTTTCGGGCACATCCACGGTTTCGCAATCATAAATGGTCTTGCCGCTGTCGAGGCTTTCCAGCACCGCGAGCTCGCGGGCATTGCGCTCCATCAGCTTGGCCAGACGCAGGAGCACCTCCTTGCGGGTGCCGGGGTGCAGACGCGACCAGCGGCCATCGTCGAAGGCCTCGCGCGCCTTGGCGACTGCCAGATCGACATCTTCGGCGGCGCAGGCAGCCACCTCGCCCAGAGCAACGCCGGTGGCGGGATTGGTGGTGGTGAAGGTCTTGCCCGAGGCGGCGGGGCGGAAGCTGCCGTCGATGAACGCATTGCAGGGCAGTTCGAGCGCGGCGGCAATGGCGCCATATTCCTCGCGGGTCAGCAATTCGGTCATGCTCAGTTCCCTTCCTTGATCGCGGCCAGCGTGCATTTCAGCGTGCGGATCACCTGTTCCAGTTCACGCTTCTCGTCCTTGTTCAGGCCCAGAAGCGGCGGCCGCATCCGCCCGGCCGAAAGCCCGGTGGTCTCCACCCCATGCTTGACGCATTGGATGAATTTGCCGCCCTGCTCGAGCACCCGCATCAGCGGCAGCATCGCGGACATGATCCGGCGGCCTTTGGCGAAGTCGCCCTCGATCACGCAGGTCTTGTAGAGATACACATGCTCTTCGGGCAGAAAGTTCGACCCGGCGCAGATCCAGCTGCGCGCGCCCCAGGCAAAGAATTCCAGCGCCTGATCATCCATGCCGCAGCTCATCTGGATATGCGGATAGTCCCGCGCCAGAAGATGCACACGGTTGATATCGCCCGAGCTTTCCTTGATGCCGATGACATTGCGCGAACGGCCCACGCGGTCGAGGAACTCGCGCCCCATCTCGACGCTCATCCGGCCCGGATAGTTGTACAGGATGATCGGCAGATCCGCCGCGCGGTCGATGGCGAGGGCATTCAGCGCATTCTCGCGCTCGGTCGGCACCGAATAGGGCGGCGTGCCCAGAAGGATCGCCTCCGCGCCCATGTCGCGGGCACCCCGTGCCAGCGCGATGGAATCCGCTGTGCGCATCGCGCCGGTACCCACGATCACCGGCAGACGCCCTGCGGTTTGCTTCACGATGAATGCCGCCAGCTCAAGGCGTTCTTCCACCGTTTCGGCGTAATTTTCGCCGGTGGACCCGCCCGAGATCACCCCATGCACCCCGGCGTCGACCAGCCGCTCGATCAGTGCCGAAAGCGCAGGGTAATCGATGGCCCCTGTCGCATCAAAGGGCGTGATCAGCGGTGTGTAAATTCCCTCCAACACCAGTCTCGGTGCCATAAGCTGTCTCCTTGCTGGTACAGGCGCCGTGAGGAGGTCTTGGATCTGCTCAGTTCGGCGCGTCTGGGTCAGCTAAAGCCAGCGACGGCCCGGCGGCAAAGCAGAATTTTGACGCGGCAGGTATTAGTTTTTCTAATTCGCTAACTCTGTCCGGCGCGGGCGCCCTGAGCTGACCGTCCGGCTTGCCGCTGGGGGGATCCACCGCATCAAGGCACTGCGCTGCACTTCACTGCACTGGACGCATCAGTAAATCGGTGGCGAGACCACCCAGATAATCACGGCGGGGACGCTGCCCTCATTCTTCCAGCCGTAGCTCTTCTGCTGGAACTGGAAGCTGTCGCCGGTTTCAAGCAGCACTTCGAGATCGTCAATGCGCAGCGTGAGCCGCCCCGCAATCAGGATTCCGCCGTCCTCAGAGGCCCGCGCCGTCTTCATGCCGCCGCTGTCGCCGCCCGGCGCGAAGGTCGATTTAATCATCTCGAAACTGCCGCCCAGCGTTGGGGACAGCAATTCTTCGGTCAACCCGGTCTCCGTGGTGCCAAGCGTCATGCGGTCTGCGGCGCGCATGATCAGGCCGCGTTCCTCGGGCCTCTGGTTTTCAGAGCGAAAGAAGAAGCTGATGCTGACGCCGAAATGTTGCGCGATGGCTGAAAGGTCGTTGATCGAGGGCATGGTCTGGCCGCGCTCGACCTGACTGAGCCAGCCGACGGATCGTCCAAGGACCGTCGTCAGCTCCTTGATTGTGATGCCGCGCGACTTGCGCAAAGCACGAATATCGTTTCCAACCAATGTGTTGAGGATCAAGTCTCAGGAAGCCTTCTGATGCCGCGGCCCATAATCGTCGCTGCGCCGCTCAAAAACAAGGCTCCAATCGCGGCAGAATAAAAAATCGACGCCAACTTTTCGATTAATGAAATTTAGTATTTGATTTTCATTTTCAGGCGCGACATGGTCACTTTATTCACAATAGCAGCGACCGAGCAGGAGATCGTCAATGTCCGCCTTTCCCGCCTCAGCTAGGGTTGTCATCATCGGCGGCGGCGTCGTCGGGGTCTCTGCACTCTACCACCTCGCGAAAGCGGGCTGGAGCGATTGCGTGCTGCTTGAGAAGAACGAACTGACTGCTGGTTCCACCTGGCACGCGGCAGGGAATGTTCCGACCTTCTCTTCCAGCTGGTCCCTGATGAACATGCAGCGGTATTCAGCGGAACTCTATCGCCGCCTCGGCGATGAGGTCGACTATCCCATGAACTACCACGTCACCGGTTCGGTTCGGCTTGGCCATACGCCCGAGCGGCTCGACGAATTCCGAAAGGTGGTGGGCATGGGGCGGCGGCAGGGCATGGGAATGGAGATCCTGAGCCCCGAGCAACTGCAGGAGAAATATCCCTTTGTCTCGGCCGAAAACCTGACGGGGGCGCTCTACGATCCGAACGATGGCGACATCGACCCGGCGCAGCTGACACAGGCTCTGGCCAAAGGCGCCCGGATGGCAGGGGCCCGGATTGAACGGTACTGTCCTGCGACCGGCGTGCGGCGCGAGGGCGAGGAATGGGTGATTGAGACGCCAAAGGGCGAGATTCGCTGCGAGTATGTCGTGAACGCGGCCGGTTACTACGCCGCCGAAGTGGCGCGCTGGTTCGGGCGCGAGCTGCCGATGGTGGTTATGAGCCATCAATACATGCTCTTCGACACCGTGCCGGAACTGGAGGCGTGGTCGAAAAAGGTGGGCCACAAGTTGCCGCTCCTGCGCGACGTAGACAGCAGTTACTACCTGCGGCAGGAGAAATTCGGCTTCAACCTCGGCCCCTACGAGCGCAACTGCAAGGCGCATTGGATCACGCCGGAAGACCCGTTCCCCGAGGACTTCAGCTTCCAGCTGTACCCCGATGACCTCGATCGGCTCGAGTGGCACATCGGTGACGCGATGGCACGGGTTCCCCTGCTGGAACAGGCGCCCCTGACCAAGGTCATCAATGGTCCGATCCCCTATACGCCCGATGGCAACCCGTTGATCGGCCCGATGCCGAGCGTGCCGGATGCGTTCGAAGCCTGCGTCTTCACTTTCGGCATCTGTCAGGGCGGCGGCGCGGGCAAGGTGCTGGCCGAATGGATCATCGAGGGCCGCACCGAGTGGGATATGTGGTCCTGCGATCCGCGCCGCTTCACCGGCTTTGAGGATCGCGACTATGCGATTGCCAAGGGGATGGAGATCTACGGCAACGAATATGCCATGCATTTTCCCCATCACGTCTGGCCCGCCGGTCGCGGCAAGAAACTGTCACCGGTTCACGATCGGGTTGCAGCCCTCGGTGCGCAGTTCGGTCCCTACAACGGATGGGAGCGTGCGCTCTGGTATGCGCGTCCGGGGGACGCCATTTCTGAGGCGGCACAGAAGACTTGGCGGCGCGATGGCCCCTGGTCGGGCGCGGTGGGCGAGGAATGCGAGGCGGTGCGCGATCATGCGGGCATTCTCGACCTGCCGGGCTTCTCTCGCTTCCATGTGAGTGGCGCAGGCGCGGCGGATTGGTTGTCGCGGCAGATTACGGGCCGTGTGCCAAAGATCGGGCGGATCGGCTTGGGCTATTTCGCCGATGACGCGGGCCGGATCGTGACCGAGATGTCACTGGCGCGGCTGGGCGCGGAGGAGTTCTGGCTGATCACCGCGGCCGCCGCGCAGTCGCATGACCGGGAATGGCTGCTCAAGCACATGACCCCGGGCCTGACGCTGGTTGACGAGACCACCAACTGGAGCACGCAGATCCTCACCGGCCCGAAGGCCCGCGCGATCCTGGCGCAGGTCACCGGGGCAGATCTGTCGCTGCCGTGGCTCAGTCTGCAGGAGGCCGAGATCGCCGGGCGTCCGGTTCGGCTGATGCGGGTGAGCTTTGCGGGCGAACTCGGCTGGGAGATCCATTCCCGCACAACGGATACGGCGGCCATCTGGGATCGGGTCTGGGCGGCGGGGTCAGGTCATGGCCTGCGCGCCTTCGGGATGTTCGCGCTCGATGCGCTGCGCATCGAAAAAGGCTATCGCGTCTGGAAGGGCGATCTTTCGACCGATTACAGCGTGCTTCAGGCCGGTCTCGGGCGCTTCATCGACTGGACAAAGCCCGATTTCCGGGGCCGCGACGCACTGATGGCTGAGCGCGAAGCCCCGCAGCCGCGCCGGTTCGCGGTGCTGCAATTCGACAGTCCTGATCATGACGCGCCGTATATGGCCTCGCTCTGGACGGGCGACCGGATCGTGGGCGAGGTCACCTCGTCAGGTTGGGGCCATCGCCTGAACGCCTGCCTCGGCCTCGGCATGCTCGATGCCGACCTGAACATCCCCGGCACGCTGCTGGAAGTGGAGATTTTCGACCGTCGCTTCCCCGCACAGGTGCTGGGCGAGGCCGGTCTCTGGGACAGCAACAACACGCGGCTCCGGGCCTGACCGGCAGCCATCAGTGAACGAAAGAAGGCATCATGGTCAATTTTCCCACCCAAGCGCGGGTCGTCATCATCGGGGGCGGCATTTCCGGCTGCTCGGTCGCCTATCATCTGGCCAAGCTCGGCTGGAAAGACATCGTGCTTCTGGAGCGCAAGCAGTTGACCTCCGGCACCACCTGGCATGCGGCCGGTCTGGTCGGGCAGCTGCGCGCAAGCCAGAACATGACCCGGCTGGCCAAATATTCCGCCGATCTCTACACCAAGCTCGAGGCCGAGACAGGGCTCGCCACCGGTTTCCGGCAATGTGGCTCAATCACCGCCGCGCTGACGGGCGAGCGGCGGGAAGAGATCCTGCGGCAGGCGAGCCTCGCCCGCGCTTTCGGGGTCGAGGTGAATGAACTTTCCCCGGCGGAGGTGAAGGACCTCTATCCGCATCTCAATATCGAGGGCGTCACGGCAGGCGTGCATCTGCCGCTCGACGGGCAGGCGGATCCGGCCAATATCGCGCTGGCACTGGCCAAGGGCGCGCGGATGCAGGGCGCGCTGATCGTCGAGCAGACCAAGGTCACCGGCGTCACCAAGGCGGGCGGCCGTGTGACCGGCGTCAATTGGCAGCACGGCGAGGAGCAGGGCCATATTGCCGCCGATATGGTGGTGAACTGCGGTGGCATGTGGGGGCGCGATCTGGCCCATGAATCTGGCGTCACCCTGCCGCTGCATGCCTGCGAGCATTTCTACATCGTCACCGAGAACATCCCCGGCCTGACGCAGATGCCGGTGCTGCGGGTGCCGGATGAATGTGCCTATTACAAGGAGGATGCCGGAAAGATCCTGCTTGGCGCCTTCGAGCCGGTCGCAAAGCCCTGGGGGATGGCGGGGATCCGCGAGGATTTCTGCTTCGACCAGCTCCCCGACGATTTCGAGCATTTCGAGCCGATCCTGGAGATGGGCATCAACCGCCTGCCGATGCTGGCGGAAGCTGGCATCCACACGTTCTTCAACGGGCCGGAGAGCTTCACGCCGGATGACCGATACTATCTGGGCGAGGCGCCGGAGCTCAAAGGTTACTGGGTCGCCGCCGGCTACAACTCCATCGGCATCGCCTCTTCGGGCGGGGCTGGCATGGCGCTGGCGCAATGGATGAACGATGGTGAGCCGCCGTTTGACCTCTGGGAGGTCGACATCCGTCGCGCCCAGCCTTTCCAGAAAAACCGCCGCTATCTGCGCGAGCGGGTCACGGAAACCCTCGGACTGCTTTATGCCGACCATTTCCCCTATCGCCAGCCCGCCACCGCGCGCGGGGTGCGCCGCTCGCCGCTGCATGAGCATCTGAAAGCGCGCGGGGCGGTGTTCGGGGAATCTTCGGGCTGGGAGCGGGCAAACTGGTTTGCGACCGAAGGGCAGGAGCGGGATTATCGCTACAGCTGGAAGCGGCAGAACTGGTTCGAGAACCAGCGTGCCGAGCACATGGCGCTGCGCGAAGGCGTCGGCATTCTGGACATGACCTCCTTTGGTAAGATCCGGGTGGAGGGGCGCGATGCGCTGGCCTTCCTGCAACGGCTCTGCGCGAACGAGATTGACGTGGAACCGGGGCGCATCGTCTATACGCAGATGCTGAACGCCAGGGGCGGGATCGAAAGTGATCTGACAGTGACGCGGCTGACGGAAACCGCCTTCTTCCTCGTTGTTCCCGGCGCCACATTGCAGCGCGATCTGGCCTGGCTGCGCGGGCATCTGGGCGAAGCCTTCGCTGTCATCACCGACATCACGGCGGCCGAGGCGGTATTGCCGGTCATGGGGCCGAAGGCGCGCGATCTGCTGGCGCTGGTCTCACCCAATGATTTCTCCAACGCCGCGCATCCCTTCGGAACGGCGCGGGAGATCGAGATCGGCATGGGCCTCGCCCGGGCGCATCGGGTGACCTATGTGGGCGAGCTTGGATGGGAACTCTACATCCCCACCGATCAAGCGGCGCATATTTTCGAGACGCTGCTCGAGGCGGGCGAAGAGGTCGGGCTGAAGCTCTGCGGCCTGCATGCGATGGACAGTTGCCGGATCGAGAAGGGCTATCGTCATTTCGGCCACGACATCACCGATGAGGATCACGTTCTGGAGGCGGGCCTTGGTTTCGCGGTGAAGACCGGCAAGGGCGATTTCATCGGACGCGACGCGGTGCTGCGCAAGCGCGAGGCTGGCCTTGGTCGCCGGATGGTCCAGTTCCGGCTGAAGGATCCTGAGCCGTTGCTGTTCCACAACGAGCCGGTGCTGCGCGACGGCAAGATCGTCAGCTTCCTGACCTCGGGCAATTACGGCCATGCGCTCGGCGGTGCCGTGGGGCTGGGTTACATACCGCTGCGCGAACCGGGCGAGAGTGCCGAGGCGCTGTTGGCCTCGCGGTATACGATCGAGATTGCGGGGAAGGTGGTCGAAGCCGAAGCCAGCCTTGCTCCCCTCTACGATCCGAAATCCGAGCGCGTGAAGGCCTGACTGTACCGCCCCGCGTTTGCGGGCAGCGTCGCCGTGATCAGACAGCCCACTTCCGGCTCAATTCCCATCTGATTGGCCACGGCAATCGCGCTGCCCGATTTGTGCGTGAACTCTGCTCGGATCGCCCCAAAGATCGGGGCCGCATCTGGTTTCAGCCCAGCCCTGAAGTCCCCCTGCGGCCCTGTGGCGGCCAGAACCGCCTCTGGCACCGCACAGGCCTCTGCCGTCGCTTGCGGCAAGGGGGCCTTCGGGGTGACGCGGCTCCCTTCGGCGGTGCTTTGGCGGAGGACGCCACAGTTTCCCCCTTGGCGTGGCGGGAATGCTTGCTCACGGCGCGAAAAACCGGGACACCCGGGGGCAGGGTCCGCAACCGGAAAGCATGTGCCATGACACCATTCCGCGCCATCGCCGTTTTTTACCACGTCGCCACCCTCAATTCGGTGGCCGCTGCGGCCGAGCATCTCAGCGTCACGCCCTCGGCGGTCAGTCAGCAGATCCGCGCGCTGGAGGAGCAGCTGGGCACCACGCTGATCACCAAAGTCGGCCGCAAGATCCGTCTGACCGAGGCGGGAGAGCGCTATTTTGAGCTGATCGCCGATCAGGTGGCGGGGATTATCCAGTCTACCGATCATATGCGCGGCTCAAAGACCGCCACCTTGCTGACCATCCGCGCGACGCCGACCATTGCCACCAAATGGCTGCTGCCGCGGCTGCCCGGCTTTCTCGAGGCCAATCCCGGCATCGACATCCGGCTGGACGGCACCAATGAACCCACCGATTTCAACCGCGATCTGGTGGATCTTGAGATCCGCCACGGCACCGGACGCTGGCCGGGGCTGCATGTGACGCCGCTGGTCGAAGAGATGTTTTTGCCGGTCTGTTCGCCCGGGCTTGCCGATCCCTATTCGCTGGAGGCGGCCGATCTGTTGAAGTTTCGCCTGATCCATTCGGTCAAGGCGCAGGTGCAATGGACCGCCTGGTTTTCCCACTTGGGGATCGTCGAGGAGACGCCGCTGAAACGGCTCTATTTCGACCGCTCGCATATGACGGTGGATGCCGCCGTGCTGGGCATGGGGGTGGCGCTGGAAAGCAATCTGATGATGGAGCGCGAGCTGAAAGAGCGGCGGCTGATAATTCCGCTGCGCGAGGTTCCCAAAATGCTGATCTCCACCCAATGGCTGGTCTGTCCGCATGCCAATCTGCGGCGCAGCCGGGTGCGCCGCTTCGTGGACTGGATCGAGGCGGAGGCGCGGCTCTGGCATGCCTCGGTGCCCAGCTATCAGTTTAGTTAGGCTAAACTATCCGGCAGAAAAGTTAAATTGTTCTCCCGCTCTGGCTGGGCGAGGGTAGGGGCGTCGGGTTGCCCGACCTCTGGGAGGAGCCTTCAGCATTGCGCACCCTGCAGCGGCGGACCTTTGCGGTCCCGCGGCCCGGGTGCCTGCATGCCACCGTCTCTCCCGTGCAGGAATGTCCGGCCCGCCAAGGGGCCCTGAACGGAGTAGTCAGATGAACCTTTCCTTGATGCTTGCCGAGCGTCACGCCGCCGGCCGCCCGATCCGCGTTGGTCTGATCGGGGCCGGCAAGTTCGGCTCGATGGTGCTGGCGCAGGCGCGCAAGATCCCCGGTTATCACATCGTCGGCGTCGCCGATCTGGATGCGGGAAAGGCCCGCACCTCGCTCAAGCGCGTCGGCTGGGAAGACAATGAATATGCCGCCACCTCGCTGGGCAATGCGATGGACACCGGCCGCACCTTCGTGACGCAGGATGCCAAAGCCCTGTGCGATTTCGAGGGGATCGAATGCATCATCGAGGCCACCGGGCATCCGTTGGCGGGCACCCGCCACGCGCTGATGGCGATTGAGGGGATGAAGCATATCGTCATGGTCAACGTCGAGGCCGATGTGATGTGCGGCCCGATCCTGGGCAAGATGGCGCGCGACAAGGGGCTGATCTATTCGATGGCCTATGGCGATCAGCCCGCTTTCATCTGCGAACTGGTGGATTGGGTGCGCTCCTCGGGGTTTGAGCTGATTTCGGCGGGCAAGGGTATGAACTTCCAGCCGGAATACCGCTATTCCACGCCGGACACTGTCTGGGGTTATTTTGGCTGGTCCGAGGAATTCGTCGCCAAGGGTGACTTTAACCCCAAGATGTACAATTCCTTCACCGATGGCACCAAGGCCGCGATTGAGATGGCGGCGGTGGCCAATGGCACCGGGCTCGATTGCCCCGATGACGGTCTGGCCTTCTATCCCTCGGGGCTGCAGGATCTGGCGCAGGTGTTCAAACCCGCCTCCGAAGGCGGGCGGATGCCGAAAGCCGGTCTGGTCGATATTGCGGCCAGTCAGGAACCGGACGGGCGCGAAGTGCTGAACAACATCCGCTACGGCATGTTCGTGACCTTCAAGGCACCCGACGAATACACCCGCGAATGCTTCAAACAATATGGCCTCCTGACCGACAAATCCGGCTGGTATGGCTCAATGTGGCGCCCGTTCCACCTGATCGGGCTGGAAACCTCGGTCTCGGTGCTCTCGGCGGTGCTGCGCGGTGAGCCGACGGGCTCGTCGCGGGAGTTCCGCGGCGATGCGGTGGCCACGGCGAAAAGCGATCTGAAGGCGGGGTCCTATCTGGATGGCGAGGGCGGTTATGCCACCTGGGCCAAGGCGATCCCGGCGACGATCTCGACCGCGATCGATGCGCTGCCGATGGGGCTTGCGCATCACGTCAAACTCAAGCGCGACATTGGCCGCGATCAGATCGTGCGGATGTCGGATGTGGAGCTGGTGGATGACCTCGATGTGGTCAATCTGCGCCGCGAGCAGGTCCGCACCATGGGGCCGAAGGCCGTGGCCGAGGCAGCGGAATGAGCTTTGTCGTTCTGCCCCGTTTCACCGTAGAGGAGGGCCAGCTGGAGGCCTTTCTCGCGGCGGCGCGCGCCGATGCCGAGGCATCGGTAGCCCACGAACCGGGCTGTTTGCAGTTCGACGTGGTGGTCGACCGCAGCGCGCGCCTGGCAGAGGTGGTCTTTTACGAGGTCTACACCGACCGCGCCGCCTTTGACGCGCATCTGCAAACCCCGCATCTCGAAGCCTTTCGCGCGGCGCTGCACCTGTGCACCGAAGGCCCGGTGGGCTTTTACGAGCGGGTGGTGCCGTGACCGGGCCCGGGCCGGGGGCGGCAGTGCCGCAGGTGGCAGTGCTGGGCACCGGGCTGATGGGCGGGCCGATGGCGCGCAATCTGGCCCGCGCCGGGTTCCCGGTCACCGTCTGGAACCGCAGCCCCGACAAGGCGGCGGCTCTGGGCCTGACGGTGGCCCCGACGCCCGCCGATGCGGTGCGGGGCGCGGGGGCGGTGGTGGTGATGCTCTCCTCTGGCCCGGTCTGCGACGCGGTGCTTTTTGGCGATGCGGGCATTGCCGTACAGCTTGCCCCGGGATGCCTGCTGATCGTCATGTCCAGCATTGGCCGGGACGAGGCGCAGAGGATGGCCGAAAAGGCCGGGGCGCTCGGGCTGCGCTGGCTCGACGCCCCGGTGTCGGGCGGCACACCTGCGGCCGAGGCGGGCAGCCTGTCGATCATGGCGGGCGGCACGGCCGAAGATGTGGCGGCGGCCGCGCCGCTGCTGGCGGCGCTGGGCAAGGTGGTGCATATCGGCCCGGCAGGCACCGGGGCGCTGGCGAAACTGGTCAACCAGCTTACCGTCGCCTCAACCATCGTGGCGGTGGCGGAATCCCTGCTGCTGGCCGAGGCAGGCGGCGCCGATCCCGCCCGGGTGCGGGAGGCGCTGATGGGAGGATTTGCCGCCTCGCGCATTCTCGATCTGCATGGCGCGCGGATGATCGCGGGTGATTTCGCCCCCGGTGGCCCCGCGAAATACCAGCTGAAAGACACCCGTGCCGCCCGCGATGTCGCGGCGGGGCTGGGCCTGCATCTGCCGGTGCTGGAACTGGCCGATGGCCTCTTTGCCGATCTGGTGACCCATGGGGGCGGCGATCTCGATCATTCGGCGCTCTATCTTGAACTCAAAAGACAAAATGGGCGGCTGCCTGCTGACAGTCCGCTGAAAACCTGACAGTCTCAATAGGGAGGAGACCATGACAACACCGTTCCAACTCACCCGCCGTCATCTCTTGGGCAGCATGGGCACGCTGGCTGTGGCCAGTGTCGCCGCAGGCTTCCCGCTGCGCGCCCGCGCGGCCAGCACCAGCCTGCGCCTTGCGGTGCCCGATCCTGCCGACAGCTCGGTTGGCCGTGCCGCCAGCCGGTTTGCAGAGCTCGTGGCCGAAAAGACCGGCGGCGATGTCGCCATTCAGGTCTTCCCGGACGGCATCCTCTATGGCAAGGACCAGAATGCCGCCGTCAACCAGCTGGGCAGCGGCGCGCTGGACGGGCTGATCCTCGCCAGCTCGGTCTACGCCTCGTTCGAGCCGAAGATGAACGCCATCTCGCTGCCCTATCTCTTCTCGGATTATGACCAGTTGCAGGGCTATCTCGGCGGCGCGCCGGGGGCAGAGCTTTTGGCCTCGCTTGAGCGGCTGAACATCAAGGGGCTGGGGTTCTTCCTGCGCACCTTCCGCAATGTCACCACCCGCGAGCAGGTGATCACCAAGGCCGAGGATTTCAAAGGCATCACCCTGCGCACGCCGAACAACCCGCTGTTCGTGCGGCTGTTCCAGGCGCTGGGCGCCAACCCGACGCCGATGGCCTTCTCCGAGGTCTATTCTGCACTGCAACTCAAGGCGATCGACGGGCAGGAAAACCCGGTGGAAGTGCCGTGGAACAACCGCCTGTATGAGGTGCAGGGGCAGCTGAACCTGACCCGGCATCTGGCCGACAGCTTCCTCGTGGGTCTGTCTTCGGCGGCCTGGGGCAAGATCCCGGCCGAACATCAGGCGGCGGTGCAGGCGGCGGCCAGCGAGATGATCGCCGAGCATGATGCGCAAGAGATCGCGCAAGAGGCCGAGATCATCGGCAAATTGCAGGGCGCGGGCATGCAGGTGAATCAGTTTGCCGAAGGCGAGCTTGCAAAGGTGCAAGAGATCGCCCGCAGCATCTATCCGGAGTTCGAGGCGCAGATCGGTGCCGATTTCATGAAGCAAAGCCTCGCCTTCGTGCAGGCGTGACCGATGCGGGGCGGGGCTGCCCGCCCCGCCATCCGCTGGGGGATAACCATGAAACGATTGGATAAACTGCTGTGGCGTCTGGTGGATGCCGTCATTCTGGTGGCAGTGTTCGGCATGGTCTGCCTGATCGGGCTGCAGGTCGGCTCGCGCCTGCTGGGCGCCTCCATCGCCTGGACCGAGGAGCTCTCGCGCTTTTTGTTCATCTGGACGATCTGGATGGGCCTCGGCACCGGGTTTCGCAATGGCATGCACCCGGCGCTGACCATGCTGACCGTCCTCGCACCGCCCGCCCTGCAACCGCTGCTGCGGCTGATCCCGGCGCTGGCCTCGGTGGTTCTGTTTTCGGTGGTCAGCTATCACGGCTGGGGCCTGATGCAGCAGCAGATCCGCTTTGGCGAGCAATCGGCGATCCTACAGGTAGGCATGTGGCTGGCGACGCTGCCGCTGGTGCTGGGGTCGGGTCTGGCCATTCTGGGCACGCTGATCCACGCTTTCGCCCGGCCTGATTATGCGGATCCTGATCTGGCACCCCCCAATCCTGCCACGGAAACGGCCGAAGCCCCCGGGGCGCGTGCCGCGAAATTTGCCGAAACCGACACCCATTCCACCACCCCACAGCGCGGCAGCAAGCCGATGTCGGAAGGAGCCTGAGATGAGCCTGAGCCTGCTGTTGATTTTTGCGGCCCTCGCCATTCTGGGCGTGCCGCTCGCGGTGTCGCTGGGCTTGGCGACGGTGGCCACGCTCTGGTGGTTTGATCTGCCGCTGTCGATGATCACCCAGACGATGGCGACCTCGATCAATTCGTTTCTGCTGATCGCCGTGCCGCTCTTCATCCTCGCCGGGCAGATCATGGAGCGCGGCGGCCTGTCCGAGCGCATCTTTGACGCCGCCGAAGCCCTTGTCGGGCGGCTGCGCGGCGGGCTCGGGCATGTCAATATCGCCTCCAGTTTCGTCTTTGGTGGCATTTCGGGATCGTCGGTGGCCGATATTGCCAGCCTCGGGCCGATCACCATCAAATCGATGACCTCGCGCGGCTATCCGCTGCCCTATTCGGCGGCGCTGACCATGATCACGGCGACGTTGGCGACACTGGTGCCGCCCTCGATCCTGACCATCGTTGCGGCGGCCTCGGCCGGGCAGTCGGTGGGGGGCGCGCTTGCCGGAGGCCTCGGGCCGGGCATTTTGCTGGCGCTCGCGTTGGCGGGCTACAACACCTATATTTCGCGCAAACGCGGCTATGGCGTGGTCACCACCTTTGATCTGCGCCGCAGCGGCCGGGCTTTGCTGCGGGCCGCCCCCTCGGTCGGCGCCCCGATCATCATCCTGACCGGCATGTTTTCAGGCATTGTTACCCCGACCGAAGCGGCGGGCCTTGCGGTGCTCTATACGTTGCTGGTGGCGGGGATCGTGCACCGAGAAATCGGCTGGCGTGATGTGGTCGAGCTGACCATTCTCGCCGGGCAGCTGGCGGGGTCGGTCCTGCTGATCCTGATGGTGGCCAATGCCGCCACGTTTATCTTCACCGTCGATATGCTGCCGCAAAAGGCATCGGGGTTCCTGTCGGTCTTTGGCAGTTCCGGCTTCCTGACCCTGATGCTGATGGGGCTGATCTTTCTGATCGTCGGCATGCTCATGGACATCGTGGCGGCGGCGCTGATGCTGATCCCGGTGCTGATGCCCGCCGCGGTGGGGGCGGGGGTTGATCCGATGCACTTCCTGATCTTCATGGTGGCGAGCCTTGCCGTGGGCCTTGCCACCCCCCCGGTCGGCACATGTCTTTTTGCCACCGCCTATGTGGCCAAGGTCTCGCCGGAAAAGATCGTGGCGGCGGCGCTGCCCTTCTATGCGATCAACATTGCGGTGCTGGTGCTGGTGGCGGCATTTCCGCAAATCGTGCTTTGGCCGGTGGCATGGCTGACCTGATCCGGCGCTATGTGGTGATGGGCGTCAGTGGCTGTGGCAAAAGCACCGTTGGCGCCGCCTTTGCCCGGCAGATCGGTGCGGCGTTCCTGGAAGGGGATCTTTTGCATCCGCCCGCCAATGTTGCCGCCATGGCCGCCGGGCGCCCGCTGGATGATGCGATGCGCGCGCCTTGGCTGGACGCCATCGCTGGCCGGTTGCAAAGGGCGCAGGCCCCGGGGCTTGTCGTCTCCTGTTCCGCCCTGAAGCGCGCCTATCGCGTGCGGCTGGCGGCTGGCGGTCCGGTCACCTTCGTGCATCTCGTGCTGAGTGAGGCCGAGGCGCGGGCGCGGGTGAGGGCACGGCCGGGGCATTTCATGCCGGACAGCCTCGTCGCCAGCCAATGCGCTGCGCTGGAACCTTTGGGCGCGGATGAACCCGGATGGCTGGTACAGGCCACGCTGTCAACGGCCGAGATCCTGCAGCACCTTGCCGCGCGCACGGAGGGGCAGATCTGAGGGCCGGGACAAGCGGATTTTCCGAGCAACAGCAGCATGATGCTGCAAGCGAGGAGAAGGCCATGGGAAGACGACCGCGCCCGAACCACAGCTGTCATTCAAGGTATGAGGCGGATAAGAAAACGATCTGAGGGACCGTTTTCCCACCGGGTGAGTGGCGGTGGCCGCGATCAAGGGAGAGAAGACGCTGATCAAGCTGGCTCAGGAATTCGACGCCCATCCCAGCCAGATCAAGCAGTGGCGCGATCAGCTTCTTGCATGCGCGACCGGGGTGTTCGGGGGGGCACCGGAGGCCGATCCGGAACCGAAGGTCGACGTGAGGACCCTGCACGCCAAGATCGGGCAGCTTACGCTGGAGAACGATTTCTTGTCCGGCATGGCGGCGTGATACCTTCTGGACGTAGCGGCACCAGCTTCCGGACCGATAAATTATTTAACCTCAGTCGATCTATGCAGCTCGTCGC
Organism: Phaeovulum sp. W22_SRMD_FR3; assembly: GCF_052113705.1. Classification (NCBI taxonomy): domain Bacteria; kingdom Pseudomonadati; phylum Pseudomonadota; class Alphaproteobacteria; order Rhodobacterales; family Paracoccaceae; genus Phaeovulum; species Phaeovulum sp. W22_SRMD_FR3. The sequence continues at coordinate 22,076 of NZ_JBGQOG010000005.1, forward strand.
CGCGTGATTTGTGCAAGGGAGCCTGGCCTGACAATGTCTTCGTCGAGCGTCTGTGGCGGGCGATCAAATACGAAGAGGTTTATTTGCGCGCCTATGCCAACGTGTCCGAAGCACGGGCTGGGATTGGTCGCTACCTCGGCTTCTGCAACAGCCGACGGCCCCATGCATCGCTTGACGGGAAAACCCCCGATCAGGCCTATTTCAACCAGCCGATGTCCGAAGCGGTGGCGGCGTAACCGGGGCGAAAAACCACTTGGAAAACGCCCGGAGCCTGTTCAGATCAACCGAACCACCGCTCAACAATGATGCTCGCCAGACGAAATTGGCCCGCTGGGCGTCCTTCCTGCCCTCAAAAAGGATCGCAGCCGTACACTATGGGGCAGATACCTAAGTCCAATGGGTACCTGCCAAAAGCCGGGAAGAACTCAGGCGAAAAGGGCGGGCGACGTCTCAGATCGGATAATTCCGGCGCGGGCTACAGCGTGTCGACCTTCTGGTTGATCTGACGCAGCAAGACCTTGATCGTCTGAACCTGATCTTCTGCCAGGTTGGACAAAACCGTGTCCTCGAAATGCCGGGCGATCGGCATCAGGCGATCTGCCAGATCTCTTCCCGCATCCGTCAGATCAATCAACACGATGCGGGCATTTTCAGGCGGCCTGACGCGCGAAACCAGATCGCGTTTGGCCAAGAGACCGATCATCCGCGACAGCGTTGACAGCTCAACCGAAACCAGCTCGGACAGTTCACCCAGCGTGTGGGTGCCGGACTGACGCAGGACCGCAAGAACCCGGTACATCGGCAACGATACATCATGCGCCTCCAACCGCCGACTGAATCGTTCGGCGATTCTGACGCCTGCCCGGTTCAGCAGGTAGGGAACCGAATCTGTGAAACGATAGGACATGGGCCAGTCTCTTCCAGAGCCAAAGCATGAGATGCAACTGCACAACTGTTGCCAATTCAATTATTGTGTATGCCGGATGTTGCCATGCGCAGCAAGTCTGAAGATCGCATCTGGCAAGGCCGAGCATTCACCGGAATTTCACCGGGAGCATGCGCTGCAGGGATGGCACGGCATTTGCGGCAAAAGCTTTCCAAGGAAACGCTTGCATATACAAATGTTGTGACGCAAAGTGATCCGGGGAATCAAAGACAATGATCAGGGAGGATCGAATGAAAAAGTTGCTGCTCTGCGCGGCATGGCTCGGCATGTCCATCTCGGCTGCCGGTCCGGTGCTCGCGGCAGATTTCACGTTGAAAGTCTCATCGCCGACAAACAATGACGTCATCCTGAAATGGATGGAAGCCTTTGAGCAAAAACTTGAAGCCGCCACGGATGGCGCCATCGATGTCCAATTGTTTCCCGCCAACCAGCTGGGCCAGATCCCGGCGACGGTTGAGGGCGTGGCCATGGGGACCATCGAAGTGACGGCACCGGCATCGTCCTTCTTCGTGCAATATGACCGGCGGTTTGAAGTGCTGGACGTGCCCGGGCTGTTTGACGACCTTGGCCATGCTCAAAAGGTGCTGTCGGATCCCGAGGTGCTCGACCATCTGGAGAAATTCGGCGCCGATCAGGATCTGCACCCCATTGCGGCCTTTCCGCATGGACCGCTGGGTGTCCTGAGTGCCAAAGGCATTGACACATTGGCCGCGCTGCAGGGGCAGCGGATCCGTGTGGCGGGGCCCTCGGCGCTGGCGACCGGACCGTTCTCGGCCCTCGGTGCCGCGCCGATTTCGATGCCTCTGGGCGAGGTGTTGCCCGCCATGCAAAACGGTGTCGTCGATGGTCTGATTGCGGGTCTGCCGGTCTTTACGACAGGGCGCTACTACGACGTTGCCAAAGATTTGACGGTGCTGCCCGAGAGCTATCTGATCGTCACCGCGGTGGCGAGCCAGTCCTTTCTCGACAGCATCGGCGAGGATCTGAGCGCGAAGCTCCGCACCGCCGCGCGCGAAGCCATAACAGATGCAAATGCCTGGAATCTGAGCGCAGTGGAAGGTGTCCGTGCGGTGTGGGAGCAGAATGGCGGCACTGTGAAAGAGCTGTCGGCGGCTGATCAGAAGGCCTTTCTGGACGCCGTGCAGGCCAGCTTGCCGGATGCGAAGGCCCAGAACCCATCGCTCGAAGATGAAATCAGCTTCCTGCAATCGGTCGCGGCGCGGTACGCGGCGCCGTAACCCGTCAGAAGGTGGGGGTGCCTGCACCCCGCACCCGGGGAAAAATGATGCAAAAAACACTCGAAAAATTGCTGCGCTGGCTGGCGACCATGTTGGCACTGGTGTTGGTCGCGATGGTGGTCCTGATCTGCCTGGGGGTTGCGCTGCGCTACATCTGGGGCGTGTCACTGCTCTGGCTGGATGAGGCGCTGGTGTTTGCCATGGTCGGGGTGGTGTTTCTGGGCGCGATTGCGGCCTCGTACCAGGATCAGCATTTGCGGATGACCCTGCTGACGCAGGCCCTGCCGCCGCCTGTATTGCGGATGTTGCGGCATCTTGAACATGCCGCCACGGCGGGCATTTGCTACTTTGTGGGCTGGTACTCCTATCAAGGCGTCAGCCGCCTTGAGGCCCGCGGAACCCTCAGCAACATGGCACAGATTCCGCTGTGGATCGTACAGGGCACCGTTCTGATCGGGCTGCTTGGCATGGGGACCGTCGCCCTTTTCAGGCTGGTCGCAGGGTTTAGACGCAGGGATATTACACAATGATCTGGACGCTTGTGGTTCTTCCCGTAGTGCTGATGCTGGTCGGCTTCCCGATCTTCCTCGTGTTGCTGGCGTCTTGTGCCGCGACAATGGCCTTCACCATGCATGTGCCGCTTGTCGCGCTGCAGCAATATCTGTTCTCGTCGGTCAATGCCTATGCCTTGCTGGCGTTGCCCTTCTTTATCTTCGCGGGTGAATTGATGGACCGTGGCGGCATCGCGCAGCGTCTGGTCGATCTGATGCGTGCCAGCATGGGGCGGGTGCCGGGCAAAGTGCCGCTGACCGCGATCACCGGCGGCGCGGTATTCGGTGCGATCACCGGGGTCGGCGCGGCTTCGGTGGCCACGCTCAGCAAGGTGATGCTGCCGTCGCTGCGCGAGGACCGGTATTCTGATGCCTATGCCTCCGGCCTGCTGGTCTCGGTCGGGGCGGTGGGGGTGATCTTGCCGCCCTCGATCCCGATGATCGTCTATGCCGCGGCGGCGGATGAATCGATCCCACGGCTTTATGCCGCGGGGATTGTTCCGGGGTTGCTGATCATCGGCATGATCGCGCTGCACGCGCTCTGGATCGGGCGCAAACATGTGATTTCGGCCAGCGAGGTCTTCTCGATCCGGCGTTTCCTGACCGCGATGCGGCGGGGCATCTGGGCGGCAGGTGTGCCTGTTCTGATCATCGGCGGGATCTATGGCGGGATCTTTTCGCCGACCGAGGCCGCGGGTGTGGCCTGCCTTTACGCCTTTATCGTCTCCTGGGGGGTGATGCGTGAACTGACACTGGCGGATCTGCTGGATGCGGCCCGAACCACCGTCGCCTTCTCCGCGCAGATCATGGTGGTCATTGCCTGTGCCGGCGTCTTCTCCTGGCTGATCACCGTCAATCAGATTTCAAGTCAGCTGGTCGACTGGGTTCAGCAGATGGCGCTGCAGCCATGGGTGTTGTTGCTGGCGATCAATGTGCTGCTGCTGATCGTCGGCTGCCTGATTGACCCGCTTTCTGCAATCTTGCTGTTGACGCCTTTGTTGCTGCCAATGATCACCGCGCTTGGCGTCGATCCGGTGCATTTCGGGATCATTGTCACCGTAAATCTTGCCATCGGATTGTTCACGCCGCCCTTTGGGATCAACATCTTCGTCATGCAGTCGATGTCAGGGGTCGGCCTGTCGACCATCTATCGCGGCATCGTCCCCTTCCTGCTGATCTACCTGATGGCCCTGATGCTGATCACCTATATCCCGGCGATTTCGCTGTCGGGCGTCACGATTCTGATGGGCAAATAGCACGCCAAGGCGGGGATCGGGCGAACGTCGCCCCAAAACTTGCAAATGAAAATGTTGCCGGTGAAACACTTACTCACGGGCGCTTCGGATGAACGGAGGAAAGAAGATGGATTATGATGTCGCGATCGTCGGCTATGGCCCGACGGGGATGGCACTGGCGGCGCTGCTCGGGCAGTCGGGGCGCAAGGTGGTTGTACTCGAGCGCTATGCGGGCCTTTACAACCTGCCGCGCGCGGCGGCCTTTGATGACGAAACGATGCGCACCTTTCAAAAGCTGGGCATCGCGGAAAAGGTCCTGCCCGGCACCAATATTCAACGCGGCTATATCTGGGTGAATGGCGAGGGCGAGCCGCTTCTCGACATCGAATATGACAACCCCGGCCGCTGCGGCTGGCCTGCGCAATACATGATGTATCAACCGCATCTGGAAGACGTCCTGGACACCCAGGTCCGTGCAACCCCGGGTGTTGAGGTCCGGCAGGGCTTCACGGTGACAGCTTTGGCAGAAGAGACGCAGGGGGTCACCGTGACAGCCCGCACCGATGACGGTGCCCCGCACCAGCTGCGTGCCCGCTATGTCGTCGGATGCGATGGCGGCAATGGTTTCGTGCGCGAGCATATGCGAGGCGGCCTCGACGACCTTGGCTTTTTTGAGAACTGGCTGGTCTGCGATTTTCAGATGCGCCGCAGGGTGCCGGGCCTGCCGTCCTTCCGCCAGGTCTGCAACCCGGCGCAACCGATCTCGATCGTCAACATCGGCCCGCATCACCACCGGTTTTCCTTCCGGCTGGAGGCAGGAGCGGACCGCGAGGCATTGGTGAGGCCGGAAAATGTCTGGCCCCGGGTGGCCGGGTTCTTTGGCCCGGAGGATGCCGAGCTGGTCCGCGTGGCCAATTACACCTTCCGCTCCTGCATTGTGGATGTCTGGCGCAAGGGCCGTGTCATGCTGGCGGGCGATGCCGCGCATCAGATGCCGCCGTTTCTGGCGCAGGGCATGGTCTCGGGCATCCGCGACGCCCGCAATCTGGCCTGGAAACTGGACATGGTGCTGGGCGGATATGCCGAGACGCTGCTGGACAGCTATCAGCCTGAGCGGGAGCCGCATGTCCGCTTCATCACCGAAAAGGCCATCGAACTCGGCCGCGTGCAAACCATGCGCGACCCCGAGCTGGCCAAGGAACGGGATGCCCGGATGATTGCCGCGCGCCGCGCCCATCAAAAACCCGACAAGCTGCGCTATCCGGCCCTGAAAGGCGGGCTGATTGCCAATGATGGCGACCTGTTCCCGCAGGGGCTGGTCTCAACCGCGCACAAGACCGCGCTTTTTGACGATATCGCCGGGACCGGTTGGCTGATCGTCGCGAAGGAACCCGAGGCGCTCGGGGCGATGGCGCAGGCCGACCGCATCGCCTTTGCCGCACTCGGCGGCCGTGAAATTGCCTTTGGCATTTCGAACATGTTCGGCGCCGCGCCGGTGTCTGACAGCAACGGCGTCTATGCCCGCTGGTTCGACGAGACCGGGAGCATTGCCGCCATCGTCCGGCCGGACAGCTATGTCTACGGCCTGGCCCGCGATGCTGGTGAGCTGAACATGCTCACCCGCCAGCTCCTCGACACTCTCAACACCCATTGACACCGAACCGGGCCTGTCCGCGGCCCCGGGATCATCAGGAGATATACTATGCAAGGCAAGATCGCCCTCGAAGAACATTTCGCCATTCCCGAAACCCTGCAGGATTCCGCGGGTTTCGTGCCCGGCGCCTATTGGGACGAACTGCAGCACCGTCTGCTCGACATTCAGGACACCCGGCTGCGCCAGATGGATGCGCATGGCATCGAGATGATGATCCTGTCGCTGAATGCGCCCGCCGTGCAGGCCATCACCGACCGCCGCCGCGCCATCGACACGGCAAAGCACGCCAATGATGTGCTGGCCGAGGAATGCGCCAAGCGGCCCGACCGCTTCCGCGCCTTTGCCGCCTTGCCCCTGCAAGACCCGGAGGCCGCCGCGCGCGAGTTGGAGCGCTGCGTCACCGACCTTGGCTTTGTCGGTGCTTTGGTCAACGGCTTTTCGCAGGATGCGGCACAGGGCGGCGGGCAAGAGTTGCTTTATTATGATCTGCCGCAATACCGCCCGTTCTGGGCCGAGGTGGCGCGACTGGATGTGCCCTTTTACCTGCATCCCCGCAACCCGCTGCCGCAGGACAGCCGGATCTATGACGGCCATCCCTGGCTGATGGGGCCGACCTGGGCCTTTGCGCAGGAAACGGCGGTGCATGCGCTGCGGCTGATCGGTTCGGGCCTGTTCGACGAACATCCGTCGCTGCAGATCGTGCTGGGGCATATGGGCGAAGGCATTCCCTATATGTTGTGGCGCATCGACAACCGCAACGCCTGGGTCAAACTGCCGCCGAAACACCCGGCCAAGCGCAAGTTTGTCGATTATTTCTCGGAGAACTTCCACATCACCACCTCGGGCAACTTCCGCACCCAGACATTGATCGACGCCGTTCTGGAGCTGGGCGCTGAGCGCATCATGTTCTCGACGGACTGGCCGTTTGAGAATGTCGACCATGCGGCGGACTGGTTTGACGCGGCGACCATCTCGGAAGCGGATCGCCTGAAAATCGGCCGTACCAACGCGCGGCGGTTGTTCAAACTGGATCGGTGAGCCGCGATGCAAAGGTTCACCCACAGCAGCTGGCCCGCCCGGATCGTCTTCGGGCGGGGAAAGGTCGCGGAAACCGCCGCCGAGGTGCAACGCCTCGGGGCATGCCGCGCGCTTGTTCTGTGCACGCCGCATCAGCGGGCAGAGGCGCAAGCGCTCGCCGAGGGGCTGGGCCCGGTGGCAGCGGGCGTCTTTGACGCCGCAACCATGCACACGCCGGTTGCAGTGACCGCGTGCGCCGTTGAGGCCTACGCCGCGCTGCGGGCCGATTGCGTCGTGGCGCTTGGCGGCGGCTCGACCACCGGTCTGGGCAAGGCGATTGCGGCCCGGACGTGTGCGCCGCAGGTGGTGATCCCCACCACCTATGCGGGCTCCGAGGTGACCGCCATTCTCGGCGAGACCGACGCCGGGGTGAAAACCACACGGCGCGGCGCCGAAATCCTGCCGGAGGTGGTGATCTACGACCCCGACCTGACCGACACATTGCCCGCCGCGCTCAGCATCACCAGTGGCCTTAACGCGATGGCGCATGCCGCCGAGGGGGTCTACGCCGAAGATGGCAGCCCGATTTTCACGCTGATGGCCGTGGAGGGGTTGCGGGCGCTGCGCGAGGCTTTGCCCGCCATCGCCGTCGACCCCGCGGATAGGGAGGCCCGCGACGTGGCTCTTTACGGGGCATGGCTTTGCGGCACCGTTCTGGGGGGCGTCGGCATGTCGGTCCATCACAAGCTGTGCCACACGCTGGGCGGCAGCCTGAACCTGCCGCATGCCGAAACCCATGCCATTTTGCTGCCGCATACGATTGGCTTTGTCGAAGAGGCGCGGCCGGACCTGTTGGCACCTGTCGCATCCCTCTTTGGCGGGCGGGCGGGTGCGGGCCTTCATGACTTCGCGGCGGGCATCCGCGCACCGCTCCGGCTGGCAGACCTCGGCGTGACCGAGGCACAACTTGACCCGTTGGCGGCTGAGGCCGTGGCAAACCCCTATTGGTGCCCCCGCCCGCTCGACCGGCAGGCGATCCGTGCCGTGCTGCAAAACGCCTGGGCCGGCGAACGCCCCCGTTGATCTTTTCAGGAGGAAAAGCATGATCCGATATTTCACCGAAGATGGCTCAGAGGATACCGTGAACGCCCGTATGGAGGGCTGCACCGATCCGCGTCTGGCAGAGGTGATGGCCTCTCTGGTCAAACACCTGCATGCTTTTGCCAAGGAGATTCAGCTGACCCAGCAGGAATGGGAAACCGGCATCGATTTCCTGACCCGCACCGGCAAGATCTGCTCTGATGAACGGCAAGAGGTGATCTTGCTGTCTGACGTGCTGGGCTTTTCCATGCTGGTCGATGCGATCAACAACCGCCATCCCGCGGGCGCCACCGAAAGCACGGTTTTCGGGCCGTTTCATGTGGCGGATGCCCCCATTCGCAGCATGGGGGACAGCATCTCGCTGGATGGAAAGGGCGAAAGCTGTCTTTACAGCGGCAAGGTTCTCGATCTGCACGGCGAACCGATCGAGGGGGCCTGCGTGGATGTATGGTCGGACAATGCCGACGGCTTTTACGACGTGCAGCAACCCGGCGTGCAACCCAAGTGGAACAACCGCGGTCGCTTTCTGACCGGCAAGGACGGCGCCTATCATTTCGTCGGGATCAAGCCGGTCAGCTATCCTATCCCGGATGACGGTCCGGTCGGGCAGATGCTGGAGCAGCTTGGCCGCCACCCTTATCGGCCTGCGCATATGCATTATCTGATCACCGCGCCCGGCTTTCACAAGCTGGTGACGCATACTTTTGTCGGCGGTGATGCCTATCTGCAAAGCGACGCGGTCTTTGGCGTGAAAAGCAGTCTGATTGCACCGTTCGAGCCGCTCCAGGGCGCGGCCACAAAATGGCACTCTCCGTTCAATTTTGTTTTGACGCCGATGGACGCCCGCTGACATGCCGAACCTTAAAATCTACGTCGATGAGACGATTTACCCGACGCTCCGGACGGCGCTGGTTGACGCGCTGCCGCCGCTGCGCGATGTGCTCTGCAGCGGTCTGAAGGTGCCGGTCTCGGCATGTCAGTTCGCCGTCATTCCGGTTCTGGCAATGCCCGATCTGCCGGGCATCAACATGGAAATTCAGATCCTGCAGCGCGCGGAACGCACAAGCGCGGTACTGACCGAGCTTTGTGTTCGTTTGCGCGCGACCCTCGAAGGGGCGACGGGCGCACATGTGGCCGTCCGGATGGGCACGATAGACCCCGAGACCTATGTGACACTCAAGTGAGGCTGTGCCTGCCGCACTTTTTGGCCCGTCGCAAGCGGTGCGGCAACCATCGCTCGGCCCTCTTGACCATGGGATGAAACGATCCCAGATGCCGGACCGCTTCAGCGGGGGCACTCCGGCGCGCGCTCCGACGGGCGCAAGATCGGCCAAGGAACGGGCAGCCGAATGTCGCGCAGCTTTTGGCCGCCGGACGCAGAGAAAATCCCGTGCCCGGCGTCAGACGTGCATTTCGGATGCGGCCCGGTTGACCATCTTCTTCGGGCTCTTCGCGGCAACCCTTCCGGCCCTCGCATGCGCGATGAAGGAAAGGCGCATGACGATGAGATCGAACAGTCGGGGGTACCGGGTGGTTGGTCCCGAAGACGCCGCTTTCCCGCCTTGGCGAGATCGGCCGGTCGCGCAGGATGACGTGACCGGGGCCGGTTTTGCCGACGCCCTGAGCCTACACAAAACTCCGCAGCGCGCGCTGGGTCAGATCGCGGAACCAGCGCTGTTCGGCGCGGTCTCCGGCGGCCTTTTGCCATAACATCTGCACAGAAAACTGCGGGCTGGTGAATGGCAGCTCCAGGGTGTCCACATTGGCAAAACGGGCAAAGTCCTGCCCGATCCGTGAGGGGACAATCGCCACCAGCGCACTGTGGCCGACGATCTCGCGCAACCCAAAGAAATGTTGCAGCCGCAACGCAACCTGCCGCCTGGCGCCGCTGAGTGCCGAGACCTCCGGACCCTGCCAGTGACCGCTCGTTTCTGCCACGCAGACATGGCTCTCACGGAAATACCCTGCATCGGTCATCCGCCCCCGGATGCGCGGATGATCGCGGCTGACCAATGCCACATAATATTCCTTGAACAGGGTTTCTGCCTCTATGGTCTCAACAGAAGTCGACCGGTTCCCGATGGCCAGATCAATGCGCCCGATCGATAGCCATTCTTCGATCTGCGCCACATCCAGCTCAACCGCTTCGATCGTGACATGGGGTGCCTCTTTCTGCGCCAGCGGCACGATTCGGTGCAGATAGGACATCTCGCCCAGATCCGACACGGCGATGCGGAAGGTGCGCCGGGAGGTGAGGGGGTCAAACTCATGCAAAGCGCTCAGCGCATTTTCGATGGCGAGCACGGAGGGCCGCACCTCGCTGATGATGCGGTGGCAGGTTTCGGTCGGCACCATGCCCTGTGCCGTGCGGCGAAAGAGCGGATCCCCCAGGACATCCCGCAATCTGCCCAGCGAATGCGAGACGGTCGGCTGCGACAGGTTGAGCCGCTCTGCCGCGCGGCCGACCCCGCCGGTTTCGTAAATCGTCACCAGGACGCGGAGCAGGTTCAGATCAGTCATGGCGGCTCTCTTTCAGGACGGTCTCATTATAGAAATATGCAATATTGAAAAACAAGGAAATGCGATTGGATAAATAATACTCGGTTTGCCATTTTCCGCCGTAGACGGAGGCGGACCGAGACTTGGTGAAGCGCGCCGCAGCAGGCGGTCGCCAGCAAAAATTCTGTGGGAGGAACGCGTGACCATTCATCGCATCATTCTGTCGACCGTGGCGGCCACGGCTTTGCCGCGCGTCCGGCGGTGGCCTGCGATGCCGTGCCGGGCCTGCGCCCTGACCAAATCCGGCTTGAACCGCAGGGCACGGAAATGATCTTGCCGTTCATGGTCAATGTGCTGGAAGCCATGGGGACCGACAGTGTGATCCGGGGGCAAACCGCCGGACAAAAGGCGTGGATCCGGATCAGCAGTGAATTGAAGCTGCGGCCAGAACGCGGCGACGAGATGCGGGCAGGATTTGCCCTCTCCAGTGTCTCGCTTTCCAGTGCCCCGCTCTTCGACGCCCAGCCCGGGAAACGCCTGTGACCCCCCAAAGGCCCTTACGGAAAGACGCAGATGCCATGGATACGATCTGGATCGAAGACAGCCTGTCCCGGATGACGCTGGCGGAGAAGGTTTCCTTACTGGCCGGGACGATTTTCTGGGAAACGGTTGCCATCGAGCGGCTCGCGGTGCCGTCGGTCAAGGGGACTGACGGGCCGAACGGGGCACGTGGCGGCGTGACCGAGAATGGCCCGACGGTGGCAGTGTTCCCCTGTGGCATCGCCCTGGGGGCCACGTGGAACCCGGCGCTGGTGCGCGGGCTGGGGCAGGCGCTGGCGCAGGAAACACGAACCAAGGACGCCCATGTGCTGCTTGCCCCCACGGTCAACATGCACCGTGGCCCGCTGAACGGCACGCATACCAGCGCGCATACATGGTTGCCGCACGATCTGCTGAAGCAGGAATACGGGTTTGACGGGGTCGTCGAGTCTGGCCGGACGGCGGTCAGGAGTATCGCGGATAGCATGAACGCGGGGCTTGATCTCGAAATGCCGGGGTCGGCGCTTTACCGGGGCCAGAAATTGCTGGCGGCCATTGCGCGCGGTGAGATTGATCTGGAGATGGTCACTGACGGCGCACGGCGTCTTCTGGGACGGGTCGATCGCAGCGGCGTGCGCAAAGCTGCCCCGCGCGGGGCCGAACGGTCGATCGACAGGCCCGCGCACCGCGCGCTCATCCGCCTTGCCGTGGCCGACGGCACCGTGCTGCTGCAGAACGACGGTTTGCTGCCGCGGAAACCGGATCAGAGGAAGATCGCGGTGATCGGGCCGAAGGCGTCGGTGGGACAGATCATGGGCGGCGGCAGTGCGCGGGTGAATGCGCAGTACCGCGTCACGCCGCTCGCCGGGCTGCGCGCCCGCGACGGGCTGCAGGTGCCCTATGCCGAAGGCTGCGCCAATTATCTGCTGATGCCCGTGGTGCCGGGCGCGACGCCCTCAACCTTTTACAACAGTCCCGGTTTCAGCGGCCCCGTGGTCCATGAAAAGGACTATGCCCAGTCCAGCGCCAAATGGTTCGGATCGTATGAGCCCGGCATCGCGCTCGATGTCTATCCCGTTCGCTCGACATTTCCGGTGACGCCGGAGGCCGGCGGGCGCTACACGGTCGGGCTTGTGAATGCGGGCCTTGCGCGGCTCTTTGTTGACGATGCGCTGCTGATCGACGGCTGGGGCGGTTGGGTACCCACGGGCGATACCTGCTATGATTTCGGCGGTCCCGAACGCTGTGCCGAGATCACGCTCGAGGCCGGGCGGACCTACCGTTGCCGCGTGGATTGGAAATCGACCACGGGTGTCACGGACGGGATTCAGGCCTTTCGCGTCGGTCTGGCCTTGCCGCTGGGCGAGGCCGGTATCTTTGCCGCTGAACAGGCCGCGGCGGCGGCCGATGTTGCGGTGCTTTTCGTCGGGCGCACGCCCGAATGGGGCAGCGAGGGGTGCGATCTGCCCGGGATTGACCTGCCGCGTGAACAGGGCGTTTTGATCGCCCCTGTCGCGGCCGCCAATCCGCGCACCGTTGTGGTCCTGCAAACCGGCGGCCCCGTCGTGGTGCCCCGGCGGGACAAGGTCGCCGCCATTCTGCAGGCGTTCTATCCCGGGCAGGAGCCGGGCGATGGCATCGCCGACGTGCTTATGGGCGATACAGAGCCTGGGGGGCTTTTGCCGCAGACCGTCCCCGCAACGCTGGATGCCACTCCCACGGTCGGCCATTCCACGGGAACCGGGGTGCATGTGGCCTATGCGGAGGGGATCTTCATCGGCTACCGGCATTATGACCGCCCGGTGCAGGAGTTGCGCGGTTTCGCCGCCCTTCAACTCGAACCGGGCGCGCAGGAGACGGCAAGGGTGACGTTGGGCATGCGGGATTTTGCGTATTTCGATGCGCAGCGGAATGTGTGGCGGGTTCCGGCAGGCATCTACCGGGTTCTGGTCGGCACCAGCGCCGCCGAGACGCCGCGTGGGCTGACATTGACCTTGGCCGGGGGTTGGGAACAGGCATGTGCCGCACAAGCATCCGCATCTGCCCACGCACCCCATGCCGGACAGCGGGGTGCCCCTCTTCATGCGAAGGCTTCGCACATCACACGCTCACAACCGTCAGACGCTGTTGCCGCAGGGACAGACCGAGCGGGCAGATCGGCGCAGGGCCGCACACCCTCGGCCTGTCTGTCGTGCGGCGATGAGTGTCGATCCGCGGGGCCGGGTGGGAGGGGATGTTCGCGCGCCAGACAGGGCCGCTCGCGGAGATCAGCAGGCCTTCTGGCCCGCTGGCGCCCTGGCCCTGTGTTCCGGGGCGTAGGCGCCCCTTGCAGGCTCATCACTGGTTGGAGGAGGAGATTGATTTTGCACAGTGAAATGACCCTCCCGTTATATAAGACACCCTCGGGTGGTGGACATGCTGAAAGGAGAGCGCGATGAAGGTTGCTGTTTTGGGGGCCGGTGCGATGGGGTCCGTCTATGGCGCGCGGCTGGCGCGGGCGGGGGCGGATGTCACCTTGCTGGATGTCAACGCGGCCCATGTCGCGGCCGTCTCGCGCGACGGGTTGCGTGTTGGACTGGATGATGGCGACCACGTTCTGCCCATGCGGGCCATGGCGCCGCAGGATTTCCGCGGCCCGACCGATCTCGTGCTGTTGTTCACCAAAGTCTTTCACACCGATGCGGCTTTGGCCGCCATCGCCGGCCAGATCGGCGACGCCTGGGTTCTGAGCCTGCAAAACGGTGTCGGCAACGCGGAACGGATCGCGGCCCATGTGCGCCCCGACCGGATCATGATTGGCATGACGATGACCCCGGCAGAATTTCTCGGGCCGGGGCAGGTGGCTTCTCACGGGGCGGCGACGACGGATTTCTACACCGCCGACGGGCAGCCCGACCCGATTCTTGACCGCGTGGCGGCGGTGTTGCGGGCCGGAGGTGTGACGGCCCGCGTGACCCCCGACATCGGGGCAGCGATCTGGGAAAAGGCCACCTTCAACTGCGCGCTGAACCCGATCTGCGCGCTCACCAACGGGACGCCGGGGAGCGTGGGCGCATCCGACGACGGGCGCGCGCTGGCCTCTGCCATCGTCTCCGAGGCGATCGCCGTCGCTGCCGCCTGTGGTGTCGCGGCATCGCGCGACCATGTGGACGCGCTGCTGACACATGCCTATGCTCACCACCTGATGCACGAACCTTCGATGCTCCAGGACGTCAAGGCCGGGCGGCGCACCGAGATCGACGCGCTGAATGGCGCTGTCGTGGCGCTGGCCGACACGCATGGCATTCCGGTGCCCGCCAACCGTATGATTGCGCAATGCATCCGTCTTGCGCAGTCCAATGCGCGCTATCGCGCGGCCCAAGCCCAGTGACGAAGGAAGAACCCGCCATGACTGACCAGACCCGGACCATGACCGCCGGTGCAGCACTTCTGTCGCGCCTGGCGACGCTTGGCGTGGAGTATATCTTTGCCAACTCCGGCACCGATTTCCCCCCGATCATCGAGGGCCTCTCCGAGGCGGAGGCCGGTGGCATCCCCCTGCCCAAGACGGTCACCGTTCCTTTCGAGAGTGCCGCCGTTGCCATGGCGCATGGCTATACGCTGGCGACGGGAAGGCCGCAGGCGGTCATGGTGCACACCAATGTCGGTCTCGCCAATGCGGCGATGGGCGCCATCAATGCGGCCTGCGACAACATCCCCATGCTGCTGATGTCGGGCCGCACGCCGACGCTGGAGCAGGGGCGGCTCGGCGCGCGGACGGTGCCGATCGGGTGGGGGCAGGAGATGCTGGATCAGGCCGGTCTGATCCGCGAGGCCTGCAAATGGGACTATGAGTTGCGCTTTCCCGAACAGATCTTCGACGTGATGGACCGCGCGCATGGCATCGCAACCTCGACGCCGAAGGGGCCGGTCTATGTCAGCCTGCCGCGCGAAGTATTGAGCGAGACGATCCCGGCCCGGGGCGCGGATCGCCGCCCACAGATGGCGGGCGTGCCCATCGCCGCCGTGACCGCGCAGATGGCGCAGGTGGCCGAAAGGCTGGCGAGTGCGAAGCATCCGGTGATCTTTGCGCAGCATGGGGCGGGAGGGCAGGCGGCCTTTGACGCGCTGTCGCGGCTGACGGCGCGTTGGGGCATCGCGGTATGCCAGTATTGGGCCGTCGAACTGGCCCTGCCCGCAACGCATCCGATGGCCGCCGATCCGGATCCGCGCCCGTTGCTGGAGCGGGCCGATGTGATCCTTTGCCTCGATGCGCTGGCCCCCTGGGCCCCGGCGCAGCAGGAGCCGCGGGAGGATGCGCTGGTTATTCAGGTTGGCCCGCGCCCGCTGGCCGAGCGGTCCGGCGTGCGCAATTTCCGCTGTGATCTGGGGGTGACGTCAGAGATTGCCCCGGCGATCCTGGCGCTGGAGGCCGCGCTGGAGGCGCTCTGGCCCGCGCATGCGGCGGCCGCCACCGCCCGCAGCGCGGCGCTGGCGCAGACGCACCAGGCCGATCAGTCCCGGCGGTTTGATGCGGCCGTCGCACAGCGCGACGCGGCGGCGCTGACCAAGCCCTGGATCAGCCACACGCTGGCGCGGCATCTGGCCGACCGTGATGCGGCGGTGTTTTCCGAATTGGGCTGCCAGCTTCCCTCCATGGCATTGACCCGGCATCAGAGCTGGTTCGACGGGCCGCATGCGGGGGGCCTTGGGTGGGGCTTTCCGGCGGCCATCGGCTTTGCATTGGCGCAGCCGGACCGCACCGTGGTCGCCACGATGGGCGACGGATCCTATATGTTCGCCAACCCGGTGGCCTGCCACCAGATCGCCGAGGCATTGGGGATCTCGATGGTCGTGCTGGTGCTCAACAATGCCGAATGGGGGGCCGTGCGCCAGTCCGTTGTGGACATTTATCCCAACGGGCATGCCGCGCGCGCCAATGCGGTGCCGCTCACCGATCTGTCGCCCAGCCCGGATTTCGTGCAGGTGGCCAAAGCCAGCCGCGCCTGGGCGCGCCACGCCAAGGATGCGGACGGGTTCGAGGCGGCGCTGGGTGAGGCGCTGGACCATGTGCAGGGCCGCCGCGGGCTGGCCCTGATCGAAGTGGCGATCGGCAAGAGCTGACCGCAGAATGCGACAAGGATGGAGAGGGTTATGGCCGACCTGACGCTCGATTATTATTTCGATCCGCTCTGCGGGTGGTGCTATGCCAGCGCGCCCGCGCTGCAGGCGCTCGCACAGACCTGGCCCGATGCGCTTGCGATGCGCCCGTCGGGGTTGTTTTGCGATCCGCGCCCGGTGGCGGACATCGCCGATCACGCGCGGCGCAACGATGACCGCATTGCCGCCCTGACCGGCCAGCGGTTCACCGAGGCCTACCATCAGGGCGTGATGCGCAAGAGGGGCGGTATCTTCCGATCGGATTATCTGACGCGGGCGCTGGTGGCGCTGGGCCAGATCGACGGGGCGCTGGAACCGCTGTTTCAGCATGCGGCGCAGATTGCCCGCTATGTGGAGGGCCGCGATACCGGGCAGGCCGATGTCGTTGCGGATGTGGCCGTTGCCGTGGCGGCCCGGGGCGGTGTGCCGCTGGAGGCTGCGGCTTTTGCGGACCGGTTGATGCGTGATGCCGACCTCAAGCACGCCACCGATGCGCGCATCGCGGACACGCAGCGCCGCCAGCAGCACTTGCCGCGCGGCGTGCCGCTGCTGGTCGTGACGCATGGTGCTCGCGCCGTGGCGCTGAACGGAGAGGCGATCTACGGAGACCCGGGCGACCTTCTGACCGCCATCACCGCTTTGGGCGAGGCGGCGGCGACCTAGCGGCGCCATTCGGATCGACAGCTCTGGCACGGCGCGCCCCGCGGGGCGCGCCGATTTCGCATCAGAACGGATAATGCTGGTTCGGATCTTCGATGGTGATCCAGCGCAGGTCGGTGAATTCGGCAATGGCCGCCTTGCCGCCGAACCGGCCATAGCCCGAGTCCCCGACACCGCCGAAGGGCATCTGCGGCTCGTCGCCGACCGTGGGGCCGTTGATGTGGCAGATGCCGCTCTCGATGCGGTTCGCCGCCGAGAGCGCACGCTTGATGTCCTGACTGAACACCGCCGCCGACAGCCCGTATTCGGTGTCATTGGCGACGCGGATGGCCTCATCGTCACCGCTGACGCGGATGATCGATTTCACCGGGCCAAAGCTTTCCTCGCCATAGATGCGCATGTCCGGCGTCACGCCGTCGAGCAGCGTTGCGGCGTGGATCGCGCCGTTGCGCTGGCCGCCGGCGATCAGTTTGGCACCCTTGGACGTGGCATCGGCGATCAGCGCTTCCATCTTGTCGGCCGCCTCCGGGCTGACCAGCGATCCCAGCACGACCTTGTCACGCGGATTGCCATAGGGCAGGGCCGAGGCGCGTGCCGCCAGCTTCTCGACAAAGGCATCTGCGATGCTGTCGTCCACGATGATCCGTTCGGTCGACATGCAGATCTGGCCCTGGTTCATGAAGGCCCCGAAAATCGCGGCATTCACCGCCCCGTCGATGTCGGCGTCCGAGAGCACGACCAGCGGCGCCTTGCCGCCCAGTTCCAAGAGCGACGGTTTCAGGTTCTCGCCCGCCAGCCGCCCGATGATCCGCCCCACGGCGGAGGAGCCGGTGAAGTTGACATGCCGGACCTGCGGCGCCTCGATCAGCGCCTTGACCACGGCCGCCGCATCCTTGGGCGCGTTCGAGACATAGCTGACCACGCCCTCCGGCAGACCCGCCTCGACGAAGCAGTCGATGATCATGCGGTGGGTCTTGGGGCAGGCCTCCGACCCTTTCAGGATCACCGTATTGCCGCAGGCCAGCGGCATGGCGACAGCACGGGTGCCCAGGATCACCGGCGCGTTCCAGGGAGCGATGCCGAGGCAGACCCCCTTGGGACGCGCCACGCCCATCGCCAGCGTGCCGGGTTTGTTGGCGGGAATGACCTCGCCGCCGATCTGCGTGGTCAGCGCGGCGGCTTCACGGATCACACCGGCGGCCAGCATCACGTTGAACCCGGCCCAGGGGCCGGTCGCGCCGGTCTCGGCGATCATCGTGGCGATGAACGCGTCCGCCTTGCTGTCCATGATGTCGGCGGCGGCGTTCAGCAGTTTGCGCCGCTGGCCGGGCCCCATCGCGGCCCATGCGGGAAAGGCGGCATGGGCGGCCGCGACCACATTGGCCACGTCGGCGGGCTGGGCGGCGGCGGCGGTGGTGGCCACCTCGCCCGTCACCGGGTCCATCCGGTCGAAGGTCGCGCCATCCGCGGCATCGGTGTTCTGGTTGTTGATCAGGAATTGAACGGTCATTTCTTTCTCCCTCAGAATGACTGGGCGGCGGTGGTGATGGCGGCTTCCAGCCCGCCATCGGTCGCCAGATTGGTGCCGTTGATCCAGCGCGCCGCGTCGGAGCACAGGAACAGGATCGCGGGCGCGATGTCGGCGGCGGTGCCCGCCCGGCCCACGCGGTCCACATCGGCATTGACCCGCGCGTCGCCCAGCACTTCGCGGAACTGGGTCAGGATCGGCGTCTCGACCGGCCCCGGGGACACGGCGTTCACGCGGATGCCGCGCGACTTGAACAGATCCTGATGCGCCGCCAGCATGGTCCAGACCAGCAAGATCTCCTTTGACACAGGATAGCCCGCCTCGTTCGGGATGTCATGCTCCGCGACGATGCGGGCCGGGTCCGGGAAGCCCTCGGTCCGTGCGATGGCGGCGGCACGGGCGCTGTTCTCGCGCCAGCCGTAGCCCGCGATGGAGGCCACGTTGACGACAGCACCGCCCTCGCGCAGCTTGGGCGCCAGTGCGACGCTGAGCGCGCGCAGGCCGAAGAAGTTGATGGCCAGCGTGTTCGCGGCCCCGCTGGTGCCGGAAACACCCGCGACGTTGCACAAAGCGTCCAGCCGGTCGGGCAGGGCCCGGGCAATTGCGGCGACGCCCCCGGCGGAAGAAAGGTCACCCTCAAGGAACTGGCCGAAGATCTGGTCGGGCTTTGTGCGGTCGATGCCGATCACCTCCGCACCCAGTTGCCCCGCCAGTTCGGCCGTGCGGCGTCCGATGCCGCTGGCCACGCCGGTGACCACGATGGTTTTGCCAAATAACATTCTTTTCCTCCTGCTTAAGTCGTTGTGTCGGTCCGCACGCGGTAGCCGAGCGGCATGAGCGTGGTTCCGGTCCTGTCGGCGATCCAGCCCCAGAGCCCCTTGGGCAGGAACAGCGAAAACGCCAGCGCCGCCGCCCCGAGGCCGATCAGATACCAGACGCCGGTGGCGGCGAACCAGGTCTCCACGGCGAAGAAGATCAGCGCGCCCAGGATCGCGCCCTCGAAGCGTCCGAGGCCGCCGACCAGCACCATGAAGATCATGTAGGCCGTCCACTGGACGCTGAAATAGGTCCGGGGCTGGAAGGCGGAGACCTGCGCCAGCCACAGCGCCCCCGCCACGGCGGTGCCAAATCCAGCCAGCACGAAGAACAGCCGCTTGGTCCGCATCGGGTTGACGCCGATGGAATCCGCCGCCTCCTCATTGTCGCGGATGGCCTGCATGGCCAGCCCGGTCGGCGTGCGCAGCACGGCAAAGAGCAGCGCCATGAGCCCCGTCATGCCCAGCAGCGCCGCCCAGAAGATCAGCATCCGCCGCTCGCCGATGGCATAGGCGTTGAGCGAGATCAGCGAGGTGCCGGTTTCCCCCTGGATCAGCGGGTCAAGATTGACGCAGAGATGGGCGATGGATGACAGCACCCACATGCCGATGGCGAATTCGCCCGCCCGCAGATGCAGCATGAAGAGCGAGAGGACCCAGGCGAGGCCTGCCACCACCACGGCCCCCAGCGCCATGGCGGCAAAGGGGTTGAGGCCCGCATCCGCCAGCCGGATCGTCAGATAGGCGCCCAGACCGAAGAAGAGCTGTTGGCCGATCGACACGAGCCCGCCGTAGCCCGCCAGCGCGTTCCACATCGCGGCCATGATGACATAGATGAAGAGAACCGTCAGGCGCTCGATCACGCCGTCGCTTGCAAAGCCGGGCGCGAGCGCCAGGATCACGATACTGCCCGCGGCCAGAAGGAAGGCCCGACGTGCGGCCGGTGTCCAGCGATGGATGGTCATTGCGCAGATCCTTTCCGGGTCGGCAGCGCGATGCCCGCCAGCCGCAACGGTGCCTTGCCGCGCCGCGACAGGCGGATGAACAGCACGATCAGGAACGCGAGATGCCCGCCCAGCAAAAAGCCCTGCGGATGGATCTGCGCGCCCAGCGATTGCGCGACGGCCAGCACGATGGCGCCGCCGAGCACGCCCCAGAGCGACCGCGCGCCGCCGATGATCGTTGCCTCAAAGGCGAAGAGAAGCTGTGGCGCACCGGCATAGGCGTCAAAGGTGCCGCGCAGGCCCAGTGCCACGCCCGAGACGGCCACGGTCATCGTCGCCAATGCCGCGGCGATCCCCGCCGCGCGGCGGGCGTTGACGCCGACAAGGCCCGCTGTATCGGGATCGGCGGCGGTGGCGCGGATCTGGCGGCCCAGCGCGGTGCGCTTCAAGAGCAGATCCAGCCCGCCGATGATCGCCACGGCGGCGATCAGGATATAGACCGGCAGTTTGCCGACATAGATGTTGCCCGGCAGCTCGAACGCCTCCCAGCTCAGGTCGCCGATGAAGGGCGAGAGCGAGCGGGTATCGGCCCCGAATTGCTGAAACAGCAGGTTGTCGAGCACGATGGCCAGACCGAAGGTCGACAGCACGGGCAGCAGCTCTCCGCCCCGGACGGCGCGTTCCAGCACCAGCCGTTGCAGCAGCCAGCCCGCAAGGCCCATGAGGGCGACGATCGGGATCAGGGCGACGAAGGGCGACAGGGCGAAGGCGTCCGACAGCGCCCAGACCAGATAGGCGCTGACCACGGCCAGCGATCCATGCGCGAGGTTGATGACGCGCATCACCTGGAACATGAAGGCCAGCCCGCAGGCGATCAGCGCGTAATATCCGCCCAGAAGGACGGCTTGGATCAGGATGTTGATCATGCGTGTTCCCCTTGGGGTGCGGTGCCGAAATAGGCCCGTGTGATGGCCTCTCGGCTGGTGGCGGCGGTGCGGCTGTCGAGCTGCACCCGTCCTTCCAGCATGCAGATGACCCGGTCGGCCACCGCCATCGCGCGCGACAGATCCTGCTCGACGAGGATGACGGTGGTGCCGGTTTTCAGCAGCCCGCCAAGGGACGCATAGACCTGATCGACGACCAAAGGGGACAGGCCGAGGCTGACCTCATCCAGGATCAGCACGTCGGGGTTGGACATCAGCGCCCGTCCGATGGCGGTGGCCTGCTGTTCGCCGCCCGACATGGTGCCTGTCGCCGCATGGCGGCGTTTGATGAGGTTCGGAAAGGTCTCGAACACCCGCTCCACCGTCCAGTCGCCGGGGCGTCCGGCGGTCCGTCCCAGCATCAGGTTTTCGGTCACCGTCATGTCGAGGAAGAGCCTGCGCCCCTCGGGCACCAGCGCGAGACCGGCGGCGACGCGCTGATGGCTGGGGCTGGCGGTGATGTCGGCGCCGTGCAGATGCACGGAGCCTGCATGGATCCGGTTTGCCCCCGCCAGTGCGCGCAACAGCGTCGTCTTGCCTGCGCCATTGGCGCCGATCAGGGCGACGACCTCGCCCTTTTGCAGATCAAAGCTGACGCCGCGCACGGCGCGAAACTGGCCATAGCGGACATCGAGGTCGGTCACGGACAGGATCGTCATGCGGGCACCCCTCCAAGATAGGCGCGCACCACGTCCGGGTCCGTCATCACCGCATCGGGCGTGCCGCTGGCGATGACTTTACCTGCATCCATGCAGACCAGCCGCTCCGCCACCTGCACGAGGATGCGCACGATATGCTCGATCCAGACGATGCCGATGCGCCGCGCGCGCAGGCCCCGGATCGTCTCGACCAGTTCGGAGGCCTCGGCATCGGTCAGCCCGCCGCCGATCTCGTCCAGAAGCAGCAGGCGCGGGCGGGTCGCAAGGGCGCGGGCCAGCTCAAGCCGTTTGCGGTCCAGCAGGCCGATGCTGTCGGCCGGGCGGTTGGCAACCGCCATCATGCCGCAGACCTGCAGCGCGTCCAGCGCCAGGTCATAGGCGTCGCTCTGCCGCGCCGCCCCGGCATGGGTCGCCGCGACCAGCACGTTTTCAAAGACGGTGATCCCCAGAAACGGCCGGGGGATCTGATGCGTGCGCACCAGCCCCCGCGCCGCCCGGTCGCGGGCGGGCAGGGCGCTGACATCCGTGCCATCCAGAACGACCGTCCCCCGGGTCGGAGAGGTGGCGCCGGACAGCACCCCCAACAGCGTGGACTTGCCCGCACCGTTCGGGCCGATGATGCCCACGGCCTCGTCCGAATGCAGGGTGAAGTCGATGCCGTTCAGCACCTGCAGGGACCCAAAGGACTTGTGGATGCCGCTGGCGGTCAGCGCCGTCCGGTCCGTCATGCCCCGCCTCATTCGTTGTAGGGGATCAGCGTGGCGCTGACCGGGACGTTCGGATCGGGGGTGTTGTCGACCAGCACATAATCCAGCGCGAAGGGCCCCTCGGCCGCCTTGACCCATTGCGCGCCAAGGATCGGGCCATGGGCCACGTTCGGGACCGGGCCGGAGGTGAAATCCACCTGCCCACCAATCGTCTCGACGTTCAGGCTGGCGATGGCGTCGCGGACCGCTTCCCTCGATTTGGGGTCGGTCGTGGCCTTCAGCGCGGCGATCCCGGCGTCGATCAGCGACAGGGTCGCGCCCAGTTGCTGGGTCCATTGCTCGCCGGTGGCGGCCTCCCAGCCGTCGGCCAGTGCGCGGCCGGTCTGGCCGGTCACAGGAGAGCTGTAGGGGAAATCGCGGTGCCAATAGGCGGCTGAGGTCATCTTCTGGCCCAGCGATCCCAGCGCTTCCATCTCGGGCGGGAACAGCCCGGTCTTGGCGGTCTGCACGATCTTGACCTGACGCGCGAGGCCCTGCTGCGCCGCCTGACGCCAGAAGGCCGCGAAATCGGACGGGATCGGGAAGGTGTTGATGATCTCGACCCCTTCGGATTTGAACAAGGCGATCTGGCTGGAATAATCGGTCGTCCCCGTCTCGTAGGCGCCCGGATCGACGATGGTATAGCCCGCCCCGGCCAGCTGCGGCGCGAGGGCGGCGCGCACGGCATTGCCGTCGGCGTCATTGGGATACATCACGCCGACCTTCTTGTTGGTCTCAACCTGCGGCCAGGTGGCGACATAGGTCTGGAACACCTCGCCGACGCCAAAGCCGAAATGATAGGTCCATTTGAACGGGCTGGGTTCGCCCGGCTTGGCGCCGCGCCCGAAATACCACGCCTCCCAGGGCATAACCGTGGAAAGGCAGGGCACGCCCGCCGCCTCGCAGGCGTCGGAGACGGGGTTGATGACCTCTGGCGTCGACACGGCGAGCATGAGGTGAATGCCTTCGCCGATCAGCTCCTTGGCCAGTTGCGCGGCGCGGGCGGGGTCGGACTGGGTGTCGCGGTCCAGAATCTCGACACGGTATGTCTTGTCTGCGACCGCGATCCCGCCTTCCAGCGCCGCGCGAACCTGTTCGAGCACAAAACCGTCTGTCTTGCCAAAGCCGGCCAAGGGGCCTGTCCGCGGGCTGCAAAAGCCGATGCGGATGCTGTCCGCATCCTGCGCCAGCGCGCCGCGCGCCGAGAGCATCAGCGTCGTCGTGGCCAGAAGGCCAGTGAACTGGCGTCGGTTGAAGTCTGTCATGGGGTCATCCTCCCTGGATGAAGCGGCCCTTGCCGGGCCTTTGGTGTCAGTCCTGCGTGGTGATCCAGCGCAATTCTGTGAATTCGTCGAGGCAGGTGGCGCCGCCGAAACGGCCGTAGCCGCTGGCCTTCATGCCGCCGAAGGGCCGGGTCGGATCGTCGGCGACGGTGGCGCCGTTGATGTGGCAGATGCCGGTCTCCAGCTGATCGGCGACGGCGCGCGCGGCGGCGGTATCGCGGCCCCAGACGGCCGAGGACAGGCCGTAGTCGCAGTCATTGGCGATGGTCACGGCCTCTTCCACCGAGCCGGTGCGGTAGATGCCGACGATCGGTCCGAAACATTCCTCGTGGTAGATCCGCATCATCGAGGAGACATGGTCGACGATGGTCGCGTCCATCAGCTGGCCGCGCGCGGGGCCGCCGGTGCGCAGGATGGCCCCCTTGGCCGTCGCATCCTCGATCAGCGCTGACAGGCGCGCGGCGATGGCGGGCGTGGCCAGCGGCGCGATATGTGGGGCGGTCAGCGCGGCGGCGCGCGCCACCAGCGCCGCGACAAAGGCGTCTGCCACGGTTGCATCGACGATAATCCGGTCCGTCGCCATGCAGATCTGCCCGGCGTTCAGATAGGCCCCATGCGCTGCGGCATCGGCGGCGCGCTCGATGTCGGCATCGGCCAGCACGATGAAGGGAGATTTGCCGCCCAGCTCCAGCAGGCACCGTTTCAGGTCCCGCGCGGCAATCCCCGCGACAATGCGGCCGACGCGGGTGGACCCGGTGAAATTCACCCGCCGCACGGCCGGATGCGCGATCAGCGTCTCGACCACCTCCTGGGCGTGATCCGGGGCGGTGGTGATGATGTTCAGCGCACCGGCCGGCAGACCCGCGTCATGCAGCAGATGGCCCAGCAGCACATGGGTCAGCGGGCACAGCTCGGATGCGGCGAAGACGACGGTGTTGCCAAAGGCCAGCGGAAAGGCCACCGCGCGCATGCCGAGCGCCACCGGCGCGTTCCAGGGCGCGATGGCAACGCAGACCCCGGCAGGCACGCGAACGACGTCCGGCGGCGTGTCGGGGGCGGCTTCGGCCAGATCGGCGGTGGCGTGCAGGACATCGCCCGCGACGGTCAGGTTGAAGGCGATCCAGTCGTCGGTGGCACCCGTCTCGGCCCGCATGGCGGCGGCAAAACGGTCGGCGTATTCGGGGATCATCCGGGCCGCACGCCGCATCAGGGCCGCGCGATCCTGCGATGACCAGGCAGACCAGCTTGCAAAGCGGCGCGCGGCGATCTGGGTCAGGGCTTCCGCATCCGCCGCGCGCCCGGCGGCGGCGATCGTGGCGACCAGATCGGTGACCGGGTTGAGCCGCACGAAGGTTGCGCCGCCAATGGCATCCCGGCTGCCGCCATCCGCGAACAGCGTGGCAATGGCCGTCGCGGCGGCCTCAGGCCGCTGCGGATGCGGCATCTGCACTGCGTCTCCCATGTGGTCCTCCCCTGTCAGATGACAGACCGATGCCAAGTTGTGCCCTTTCGCAATCAAAGATAATGACGCATACTGGGAATTATCTGAAGATTTATGGGGTCCAGCGTGGCGCATACCGAGACTCCGACCGATCTGGGCGCGCTGGTGCGGTGCGAGGCGGTTGCCCCCAGCTTTCGCCAGCGCACCTATGCGGCGGGGCGCAATGCCTATGGCGATCTCAACCTGATCGCCGTCACCACACAGGGCCGGGCGCGGTTGCTGCTGGATGACACCGGCCATGATATCGGTACGGATTGCATCCTCGTGCTGCCGCATGGCATGCCGGGAAAGATCGTCGTGGAGGCGGGGGCCCGCGTCTGGATGATCGGTTTCGCGCGGTCGCTGCAACCGATGGTCACCGGGGCAGGGACCGAGGGGCTGAAGCTGGACCGCATCCTGTCGCATCTGACGCTGACACCCGCCGACCCCGAAGCCACGCGCGGCACCGTGCTGCCGCTGCTGCCGATGCTGGAGGCCGAGATCGTCGATCCCGCCCGCCGGTCGCATGTTGCCGTGGCGGCGCTGCTGCGGCTGATCCTGATTGCCACGGCACGGATGCTGCGGACCGAGGATGCGGTCGGCCACCAGCCCGAGACGGCAATCCTGCATCGCTTTCGCCAGCTGGTGGAGCTGGGCTACCGGGACCGGCGCGGGCTTGCGGACTATTGCCATGACCTGAACCTTTCCTATGACCGGTTGCACGATATCTGTCAGCGGCTGCTGGGCCGCACCCCGCTGACGCTGGTGCATCAGCGGGTGTTGCTGGATGCGACGACCCGGCTGGCGCAGACCGACGACACCGTCAGCCGCATCGCGGACCAGCTCGGTTTTGACGAACCCACGCAGTTCTCGCATTTCTTCAAGCGCGCGACGGGGATGTCGCCGCGCCGCTTCCGGCAGGACGCACGGCAGAGCGGCACCCGAAAGACCGACACCGCCGGCCTGTCCTTTGCCGACTGGCCCTGACCGTCAGTCCGCCGCCTCGGCGCAGGGGATCGGCGCAAAGGCGCCGGAGCCGTTGATCTCCTGCATCACCTGCCGCTTCTGACGGTTCACCACCAGCTGCAGCACGTCGGGGCGGGCGTAGTGACCGGCGGGATCGGCCGCGCCCTTGGCAATCGCGAGCATCGCAGGGTCGAGATCCGCGTAGAGGATGCCCTCCTGATCCTCGGGGATCGGGTCGCACAGGGGCCGCCCGTCAGGGCCGTAGATCTGCGAAAAGCCGCCCCCCGGCTGTGACGTGCGCGGGTTCAGCAGCCGCGCCTTTTCAGCGTCTCCACCGGCGATCCGGTCGAACATCGCCTGGCTGACCAGGGCGCAGGGGGCCAGAACATAGGACGAGCCCTCGACCGCATAAATCTGGCTCGCGGCATTGTTGACCTCCGGGCCCAGGGCATAGGCCATATCGCGGTAGGTGCAGAAACTGGGCCAGCCTGCGACATGCACCTCTTCGTGTTGGGCATACATCGCCATCTTGACCAAGGGATGCACATGCTCCCAGCAGTTCAGCGCGCCCAGCCGCCCGAAGGCCGCGTCGATCACCTGCAGATCAGAGCCGTCGCCTTCGCCGAAGATCGTGCGTTCGACATGGGTGGGCTTCAGCTTGCGGCGGTTCAGCAGGATCGTGCCGTCTTCGCCGATGATGACCTGGCTCATGTAGCGGCTGCCGCCCTCGCGTTCGGAATAGCCCATCACCATGGTGATCGCGTTTGCGTGGCAGATGCGCTGCAACCGCGTCATCTGCGGCGAGGTCAACGCCATGCTCTGCGCGTGATATTCGGGCAGGAAAGGGACGCTTTCGGCGGGCGATCCGGTCCAGATCCACCACGGATAGCCGGGCAGCCAGGTCTCGGGAAAAGCGATCAGCTTGGCCCCTTGCGCCGCGGCGGTTTCGGTCAGGGTCTGGGCCTTGTCGATGGAGGCTTCGAGGTCGAGAAAGACGGGGGCGGCCTGGACGCAGGCGGCTTTGATCGGTTGCATGGGCGGGTCCTTCCTGTGGACAGGGGGGCGCGGTCGGGTGAACCTCTGGGCGTTCTTGCCTTGTGACCGTGCGGTGACAGGTATCTGTGCACATGGCGCCCTGCGCGTCTTGGCGCCGGGCGACAAACCGTTTGACACCACGCGACAAAGGCCGATCATGGCCTGTCCCGACAGGGTGGCCCCGGGGTGAGGGTGGCATGACACGCGGATCGAATGACGTCTGGGAGGCCTGGCGCAGCGCGCTCTGGTCGCGGTTTCTGCGGCTCGACAGCGCATCGCAGGACGATGGGTTCTTTGGCCATATCGACCCGGTCGTGCCTGGGTCAAACCGCCTCACGCGGGTGCATTCCACGGTGCAGGTGACCGAGCGCACGGCGGCACATCTGCGCGGCGATCCGCAGGACGACGTGCTCTTCGCGCTGCAGATCGAAGGACAGGGCGGGATCGAACAGGGGGGCCGCCAGACGCGGCTGCGTCCCGGCGACTTTGCCTGTTACCTCACGGACCGGCCCTATCGTCTGGCCTTTGACGGGCCGTTCCGGCAAATCATCCTGCGGCTGCCGCAAGAGCGGCTGGCCTGCCAGATCACCGGCCTCGGCGGCGTGACGGCGCGCCGTTTCGACGGGCAGCGGGGGGCAGGGCTGCTGGTGCGCGGCTTTTTGCAGCAGATGGCCGAGAACGGTCCGCTCTTGTCCGATGCCGATCTGGAGGAGGCCGAGGATGTCACCGCCCGCCTGCTGGCCAATGCCATCCGGCAGGGTCTGGCGGGCGACAGCACCGAAGAGACACTGCGGCTGGAGCGGATCAAGCGGAGCATAGAGCGCGGGTTGCGCGATCCGGCGATCAACCTCGCGGCCATTGCCGCGCGCGAGGGGATCAGCCTGCGCGGGCTGCAACGCCTCTTTCAGGCGGCGGGGACGACGCCGTCGCAGTGGATCGCCGACCAGCGATTGCGCGGCATCGCGGGGGACCTGCGCGACCCCGCCCAGCGGCGGCGGTCGATCACCGATCTGGCGCTCTCCTGGGGGATGACCGATCCGTCGCAGTTCAGCCGTGCCTTCCGCAAGCAGTTTGGCATGACCGCCCGGGCCTGGCGCGGCGCGGATTAGCCGGGCAATACAGCGGCTGCCTTGGCCGCCGCCTCGGCGGGATCAACGTGCAGATTGCTCAGGTTCCCGGCAACGCCTCGCTGGCAAACGCGGATGATGCCGCACCCACAAAAGCCGTCGCGATCTCCCGCCGCGGTGTGGGCCTCCCGCACCGCGAGGGGGGCGGCAGGCTGTCGCGCCGGACAAACCTTGCCCTGCGCCGGTCAGGTCGCCCCTGAGCCATGCCCGATCGCCATCCGGACCGAGGGCGGAGACGCCCTGACTGCGGTTGCCCTGGCAGCATATCCCCGGGCTGCGGGGCCGGGGCCAGACCATGGCGCGGGACCGCCGTGCCGGGCGATCCGCACGCCTGACCGCGCTCCTTTGATGATCCTTCCGGGGGCGTGGTGCCGATCATCTGCCGGTGCTGTCCTGTCCTGTCCCTTCCTGTCCGGTCGCGGCGCTGTGTGCCGGTGTCGGGTCAGCCGTCACGATCCGTCTCCTGAAACAGGTCGCGGATCACGCCGCGCAGCCAGATGCAGCCGGGATCGGCATCCGTGTTCGCATGCCAGACCATCAGAACCTTCTGGCGGCCGCGCGGCAGCACGATGTCCAGCAGACGCGCCTTGCCCGCAGCGGCCAGACGGCGCCCGAACTGGCCCGGCACGATGGCCAGCGCGTCGACGGTGCCCAACAGGTCGGGCAGGGCACCGAAGTGGCGCAGCCGCAGGCAGACATTCTCCGTCAGCCCGTGATCCGCCACGACCTGCTCGATATCTTCGGCATATGTCGCCCCGGAAACCAGGATCAGCCGCGCCCGGGAGAGGTCCACTGCCGTGGTCGCGCGCTTTCCCGGCGGGCCGATGACCCTGTAATCCTCGTTGAAAAGATGGGTCTGCATCAGGTTGGCGCCATCGGGCGGCAACAGGCCCATCGCCACGTCAGCCTGCCGCTGCTGCAGGGTCAGCTTCAGATCCTCGAAGGGAGACGCGACATTGCCCAGCCGCACGCCGGGGGCCAGCGCGAAAACCCGCTCGACCAGCGGCGTCAGGAAGATCTGCTCTCCGAGGCCCGACAGCGCCATGCGGAAGGTGCGGCGCGTGGTGGCCGGGTCAAAGACCGGCGCGCGCGTCAGCGTGTCAGCGATGCCGGCCAGATGCAGGCGGATCTCGGGCACGATGCGCGCCGTCAGGGCGGTGGGCTCCATCCCGCCCGGGCCGCGCACGAACAGCTTGTCCTGCAGCGCGTCGCGCAGCCGCCCCAGCGCGTTCGACGTGGCAGGCTGGCTGAGCCCGAGCGTCCGGCCCGCCAGTGACACCGACCCCGTGTCATGCACCGCGACCAGCAGCGACAGCAGGTTAAGGTCGATGCGATGGAGGTTTATCATCTATCTGAATACTCTTTATCATCTTTATCAGTTTGACTTTAAGCCGGATGCGCCTGAACCTGCCAGTGATCTTTTCATAGGGAGAGGGTGCCGCGGCTTCCGTCCGGCACTTGTGAAGAGCGCAGGAGGAGAGACCAATGAACAGACGCGAGATGATCGGGACGATGGCGGCTGCCGCGTCCACACTGGCCATGCCCGGCCTTGTCCGGGCACAGACGGCGGAATTTACGTTCCGCCTGCACCATTTTCTGGGCCAGCAGGCCCCGGCGCAGACCAAGATGCTGGAGCCCTGGGCGAAGGCGGTGGCGGAAAAATCCGGCGGGCGTGTGGCCATCGAGATTTTTCCGGCGATGACCCTCGGGGGGCGTCCGCCAGAGCTGGTGCAGCAGGCCCGCGACGGCATCGTGGACCTGATCTGGACGGCGAATGGCTATACGGCGGGCCTGTTCCCGCGGACCGAGGTGATGGAACTGCCGACCGTTTACAAG
Organism: Phaeovulum sp. W22_SRMD_FR3; assembly: GCF_052113705.1. Lineage (NCBI taxonomy): Bacteria > Pseudomonadati > Pseudomonadota > Alphaproteobacteria > Rhodobacterales > Paracoccaceae > Phaeovulum > Phaeovulum sp. W22_SRMD_FR3. The sequence continues at coordinate 52,058 of NZ_JBGQOG010000005.1, forward strand.
AACGATCCGGCGGCCGCGAACCTGGCGCTGTTCGACATGTTCGAGGACGATCTGAAATCCGAATATGCCGGGCTTGAGGTCATGTTCCTGCATGTGCATGCCGGGCAGGCATTTCACATGCGCGACACCGATGTGCATTCGCCCGCCGATCTGGTGGGCAAGAAGCTGCGGATTCCGACCCGGACCGGGGCCTGGGTGATCGAAGCGCTGGGCGCGGCACCGATCGCCATGCCCGTGCCGGAGCTGCCGCCCGCGCTGCAAAAGGGCGTTGTCGATGGCGCGCTGATCCCCTGGGAGATCATCCCGCCGCTGAAGATTCAGGAGCAAACCAAGTTTCAGATCGAAGGTTTCGAGCGGGAGCGTTTTGGCAACACGACTTTCCAGGTCTCGATGAACGCCGACCGCTGGGCCGGTTTGCCGGAGGACATCCAGAAGGCGTTCCGCGACGCCTCGGGCCGCGACTGGCGGGCAGAGGTCGGCGCGATCTGGCGGGCTTCGGACGATTTCGGCATCAAGGTCGCGACGGATGCGGGCAATACCCATACCGTCCTGACCGAAGCCGAAACGGTTGCTTTCCGGGATGCCATGGCGCCGGTTGTCGATCAATGGGTCGCCGAGGTCAGCGGGCAGGGCATTGATGGTGCGGGCCTGGTTGAACGCGCCCGGGCACTCGTGGCGCAAAACGCGGCGGCCGGATAAATGGCTGCCGATGCCGGTCCCGCCGCCCCGCCGCCGGCGGGGCTGGTGCCCACCCTGATCACGGGGTGGGCGCTGCTGGGCGGAGCAATGTTGCTCGCCGTGGTCGCGGTCAATGTGGTGTCGGTGGTCGGTGCCATCTTCGGTGCGCCATTCCCCGGAGACTTTGAACTGACGGAGATGGGCGTGGCCAATGCGGCCTTCGCCTTTCTGCCCTATTGCCAGCTGACGCGGTCGAACGTGACCGCTGACATCTTCACCCAGAACGCCGGTCCGCGGATGCTGGCAAGCCTGCGGCTGATGTCGTCGCTTGTGGCGCTGCTGTTCGGGCTGCTCTTGCTGTGGCGGATGTATGCGGGCCTGCTGGACCAGAAGCAATACAATTACGAGACCTCGATCCTGCAGCTGCCGATCTGGATGGCCTTTGTGCCGATCCTCGTTTCGCTCGCCCTGCTATCCGTCTCGGCGGCCATCACCCTGGCGCAGGACCTGCGCGATTTGTCCCGGAAAGACTGACATGCTGGACACCATCACTCTCGGCATCATCGCGCTGGTGGCGCTCGTCGGCCTGATCGCCGTCCGCATGCCGATCGCCTATGCGATGATCCTTGTCGGCGGCGTCGGGATCGCGCTGGTGAACGGCATCGCACCGGTGTTCAACCAACTCAAGACCTTGGCCTATGGGCAGTTCTCGGTCTACGACCTGTCGGTCGTGCCGATGTTCATCCTGATGGGGGCGCTGGCCGCCAAGGCGGGTCTCAGCCGGGCGCTGTTCCGGGGGGCCAACGCCTGGCTTGGCGGCTTTCGTGGCGGCACGGCGATGGCGGCCATCGCCGGCTGCGCGGGCTTCGGGGCGGTCTGCGGCTCGTCGCTGGCCACCGCATCGACCATGGGCCGCGTCGCCCTGCCGGAACTGGCGCGCTACAAATACTCCGGCGCTTTGGCCACAGGGACGCTGGCGGCGGGGGGCGTGTTGGGCATCCTGATCCCGCCCTCGGTCGTGCTGATCATCTATGCCATCATCGTCGAGGCGAACATCGTCACCATGTTCGCGGCGGCGCTGCTGCCCGGCCTGTTGGCGGTGCTCTTGTTCCTGCTGACCATCGCCATCTACGTCCGCGTGCGGCCCGAGAGCGGCCCCGCGCATGGCGGCGTGGACCGCGCGGAATTCCGCGCCGCGACCATCGGGCTGATCCCGGTGCTGGCGATCTTTGGCATCGTGCTGGGCGGCATCTATGGCGGCTTTTACAACCCGACCCCCGCCGCGGCGATTGGCGTCGCGCTGGTCTGGATCTATGGCGCTGTCACGCGGGAGATCCGCTTTCCCGATGTGGTCGATGCCCTGAAGGAAACCGCCTCCAGCACCGGCATGATCTATCTGATCCTGCTCGGGGCGGAGCTGATGAAGATCTTCATGTCCCGGATCGGCCTGCCGCAGGCCACGGCAGAGTGGATCCTTGCCTCCGGCATGGCGCCGATGCTTGTGATGGTCGTGCTGCTGGTGGCGCTGATCCTGCTGGGCTGCCTGATGGACAGCCTGTCGATGATCCTGCTGGTCATTCCGTTTTTTTGGCCGGTGCTGGTCGAGCTGAACGGCGGGCTCTACATGGGGGCAGAGGGCGCCGGATTTGGCATGAGCACCGAGGATCTCAAGATCTGGTTCGGGATCCTCGCGTTGATCGTGGTGGAACTTGGCCTGATCACGCCGCCGGTGGGGATGAATGTCTTCGTGATCTCCTCGATGGCGCGGGATGTGCCCATGTCCGAGACCTTCAAGGGCGTCCTGCCGTTCTTCGGGGCGGAGATGATCCGGGTTGCCCTGATCCTGGCGTTTCCCGCCATGGCGCTCTGGTTGCCGCAGGTGATGTCGGGGTGGTGATGGGCCTGCCCGGCGGGAAATGGGCGGGTGGCCTCCTGTGATCCGGGGGAGGGGATCATGCGCCCATGCCCGCACCACACCACGCAAGATGGGGGGAGGCCAACAGCAGGGCAACCGGGGGCAAGACCGGGTGCCGCGCAGACCGCCGTTGACGCCCGAAGTCCGGCCATCTGCGCCAAGGCGCGGGCCACCTGTGGAACCGCCCCAGCTGTCCGCAGGGCCACCTTGCAACGCTGCAAAGCCGCCTTCCGCCCCGGGGCAGGCGGTCTTCACGCGCTGGCGGTACGTCCCTGCCGTGCGATCTCAAAAAAGGCCTGAACCAGTTTGGAACTGCGTCTTTCGTGCAGACAGATCAGTGCCTCATCCATCATCATCCGGTCATCCGGATCCAGCCGGATGGGCACAAGGCGGTTGTCATCCCCAAATTCGGCCAATGACACAAAGCCTATGCCCACGCCCGAAGCGACGATCTCGCGCACCGCCTCGCGGCCTTCGGCTTCAATGGTCGGCTTCAGCTCTATGCCTTCGGCGCGCGCGGCTTCCTCCAGTTTCACCCGCGTTTTCGACCCGCGCTCCCGCAGCACCAGCGCCTCATGGGCCAGTTGCGCAAATGTCAGCCGCTTGGCGCGCGCCAGAGGATGTTGCGCCGCGACAAAGGCGATGATCGGGGAAGAGCTCAGCAATTCGCAGTCGAAGTTCTTCAACGTCGGCATTTCACCCAGAATACCGAGATCGGCTTCGTAATTGTGCAGGCTGGCAACAACGGTTTCCGTATTGCCGGAGCGAACCGAGATTTTCACGCCGGGATAGCGTTGGCGAAAGGCGGCAAGGATATGCAGCAGGTGATGCGCGCTGTCTGCCACGATGCGCAGATTGCCCGATTGCAACGCGCGGCTTTCGGACAACAGCGCCAGCGCCTGTTGCTCGTTGTCAAACAGCCTGCGCGTGATCTGCAGCAATTCCTGCCCCGCCGCCGTCAGCACCACCTGCTTGCGCATCCGGTTGAACAGCAGCACGTCATATTCTTCCTCCAGCTTGCTGACCTGATCGGAAATCGCGGGCTGGGTCAGAAACAGGGCTTCAGCGGCCCGCGAAAAGCCGCCGCTGGTGGCGACATAGTGAAAAGCCCGAAGCTGGACATAGCGCATGAATCACCTGTGAAACTTATGATAGGATTAAAAGTAACGATTTGATCAATAGGTGGCAATGGGCTCTGCTGTGGGATCATCCCAAGGAGCCCGCCCATGCACCCGATTTTGATCCTGATCCATCTGGCCGCCGCGGTCATGCTGTTGTTATGGGCCGTTCGCATGGTCCGAACCGGGGTGGAGCGCGCCTGGGGCAGCGGTTTGCGGTCGGTGCTGCGCACCACCGGTGGCGGGGTTCTGGGCATGGCATGTGCCGGGGCGGCCCTGGCGGTTATCCTGCAAAGCGCCACGGCGGTGGGGATATTGGCCGCAGGCTTTGCGACCTCGGGTATCATCAGCATTGGCGCGGGCATCGCGGCACTGCTCGGGGCCGATTTCGGCTCGGCATTGGTGGTCAAACTGCTGTCGTTTGACCTGAGCGAGTTGATCCCGGTCCTGCTGTTGGCGGGGGCCACGCTGTTCCTGAAGTTTGAACACCGGCAGGTGCGGCAGATCGGGCGGGTGATCCTGGGCGTGGCCTTCATCCTCTTGTCCCTGCGCATGGTGGGTGCCGCGACCGAGCCGCTGCGGGAAAGCGCTGTGCTGCCGCAGCTGGCCGGATGGCTGGCAGGCGATCCGCTGACGGCGTTTGGGGTGGCGGCGCTGCTGGCCTGGGGGCTGCATTCCTCGGTTGCGACGCTGTTGATCTTTGCCAATTTCGCGGCAAGCGGCGTGCTGCCGGTGGAGGCGGCGGCACCGATGGTGCTGGGGGCCAACCTCGGGGGGGCGCTGGTGGCGGTTTGGCTGACGCGCGGCGCCGGGCTGCCTGCGCGTCGCATCCCGCTGGCAAACCTGATCTTTCGCGGCGCAGGCTCGGTGATCGCCTTGCTGCTCCTTCAGCTGCTGCCGCATCCCCTGGCGCATCTGGGGGCCGGGGCGGGTGCGCAACTGGTGAACTTTCATGTGCTCTTCAACCTCTGCCTGCTGATCCTGTCCTTGCCCTTCACCGGGCTGATGGACCGGCTTACCGCCACGCTCTGGCCCCTGCCCGAGGATGCCGTGACCAGCACCACCTGGCGCAGTGCGCTCGACCGCAGTGCCCTCGCGCGGCCCAATCTGGCGCTCGCCAGCGCGCAGCGCGAATTGCTGCGCATGGGCGAGACGCTGGAGGCGATGCTGCGCCCGGTGATGGAGGTGCTGGAGCTGGGGGATGACCGCGGTATCCGCCGCCTGCGCGAAATGGACGATGAGATCAACAAGCGTCACAGCGACATCAAACTGTTCGTGGCCGAATTGAACCGCGGCGTCCTGACCGAGGACGAGGCCCGCCGCGGGCTGGAACTGGCGGGTCTGGCAAATGATTTCGAGGCGATGGGCGATATCATCGCCAAAACGCTGGTGTCACAGGCGGCGGACAAGGCCCGGCTGAAGCTGCGCTTTTCCGATGAAGGCTGGCGCGAGTTGATCAGCCTGCACGCGCGGGTGATGGCCAATATGCAGATCGCGCTGAACGTGCTGGTCTCGGGCGATCTGGAGAGCGCCCGGCTGCTGGTGGCTGAAAAGGCGGTGCTGCGGCAGTTGGAGCGCGACTTTCATGACCGCCATATCGCGCGGCTACGGTCCGGCAATCTGCGCAGCATCGACACCAGCGACATTCACATCGAAGTGGTGCGCGCGTTGAAGGAGGTGAATTCCCTCCTCGTCAAGGTCGCCTATCCCATCCTGTCCGACTCTGGCCTGCTGCTGGAAAGCCGCCTGGCCAAACCGGCCTTAGTATCGATTTAGTCGATGTTCTGATCTTAAATAACGATTTTACATATGATTTTCGCCGTGGAAAACTGACCTCAGATCTTCGCAATCAATCCAAAGAGGCCCTCGATGACCGCTACCGATACCGCCTTTGCCGACCCGCGTCTGGGTGAGCCATTCTTGCTGACGCCGGGGCCGCTGACCACGGCATTCAGCGTCAAGGAAGCGATGCTGCGCGACTGGGGATCGTGGGATGGTGACTTCCGCGCAATGACGAAATCCATGTGCGATCAGCTGGTTGCGCTGGCGGGTGATACCAGGGGCGCGTTCGCTTGCGTGCCGATCCAGGGCTCGGGCTCGTTTTGCTGCGAGGCGATGCTGGGCTCGATGGTGCCGCAGGATGGCAAGGTTCTGGTGCTCGCAAACGGTGCTTACGGCTTGCGCGCGGCGGAAACGCTGCGGGTGATGGGGCGGGCCTATACGCTGATCGACAAGGGCGACTATCTGCCGCCGCGCGGCGATGAGGTTGGTCAGGCGCTGGATGCCGATCCGGCCATCACCCATGTCATCGCGATCCATTGCGAAACCTCGTCGGGGATCCTGAACCCGATCGCCGAGATTGCCGATGTGGTCGCCGCAAAGGGCCGCCGCCTGCTCATTGACTCGATGTCGGCCTTTGGCGCGGTCGAGCTGGATGTGAACCGCATTCAATATGACGCGATGGTTTCCTCGGCCAACAAATGCATCGAAGGCGTGCCGGGCTTCGGCTTTGTCATCGCCCGCAAGACGGCGCTGGAGGCCGCAAAGGGCAATGCGCATTCGCTCAGCCTGGATGTGCATGCGCAATGGGCGGCGATGGTGAAAACCGGGCAATGGCGCTTTACGCCGCCGACCCATACCATCGCGGCCTTCCTCGAGGCGCTGCGGCTGCACGCGCTGGAGGGCGGCGTGGCGGGCCGGGGTGCGCGCTACACCCGCAACCGCGATGTGATGGTGGCGGGGATGCGGGCCCTGGGGTTTGAAACCCTGCTCGCCGATGCTTGGCTCTCGCCCATCATCGTGACTTTCTTCAACCCCGCGCATCCGAGTTTCGTCTTTTCGACCTTCTACGATCTGATGAAGGCCAAGGGTTTCATCATCTATCCCGGCAAGCTGACCGTGGTGGACAGCTTCCGCGTCGGCTGCATCGGCCGGATGGATGAAACCATCATGCGCCGGGTGGTGGCTGCCGCCGCCGAATGCCTGGCCGAAATGGGTGTCGATACCGCCGCCCCGCCCGCCGCCGCGATTGCCGAGCGCGCGAAACTCGCCGCCTGATCTCCTCTTTACAGAACGGACCCTCTCATGAACGCCCATACCCGCCTTCCCGTCATCGCCAATGACCGCAGCTATCCCTGGCCGAAGGTGCCCGCGATTGCGATCTGCCTTGACGGCTGCGAACCCGCCTATCTTGAGGTGGCCATTGCCAAAGGCCTGATGCCGACGCTGAAGAAGATGCGCGAGATTGGCACTGACCGGCTGGCGCATTCGGTGATCCCCTCCTTCACCAACCCGAACAATCTGTCCATTGCCACCGGCCGCCCGCCCGCCGTGCACGGCATCTGCGGCAATTACCTCTATGAACGGGAAACCGGCACAGAGGTGATGATGAACGACGTGCGTTTTCTGCGCGCGCCCACCGTCTTCGGCCAGTTCTACGAGGCGGGCGCCCGCGTCGCCGTGGTGACGGCGAAAGACAAGCTGCGCGCCCTGTTGGGGGCGGGCCTGCGCTTTGACGAAGACCGCGCGATCTGCTTTTCGGCCGAGCGCTCGGACAAGGCGACCCTTGCCCAGAACGGCATCAGCGATGCCAGCGCCTGGCTTGGGATGCCGGTGCCCGAGGTTTATTCCGCCGATCTGTCGGAGTTCGTCTTTGCCGCCGGGGTCAAGCTTCTGCGCGACTGGAGGCCGGACGTGATGTATCTGACCACCACCGATTACGTGCAGCACAAATACGCGCCGGAAGATGCGCAGGCGCAAAGCTTCTACAAGATGTTCGACGCCTATCTGGCCGAACTTGATGCGCTGGGCGCGGCGATTGTGGTGACCGCCGACCATGGGATGAAGCCGAAACATCTGGCCGATGGCGCGCCTGCGGTGATCTATGTGCAGGACAAGCTGGATGACATGCTGGGCAAGGATGCCGCGCGGGTGATCTTGCCGATCACCGACCCCTATGTGGTGCACCATGGTGCACTCGGCTCTTTCGCCACCGCCTATCTGCCCGAAAGCGCCGATCAGGCGGCGGTGATCGCCGAGCTTGCCGCCATTCCCGAGATGACTCTGGTGGTCGACAAAGCCGAAGCCATCCGCCGCTTTGAACTGCCCGGCGACCGGATCGGCGATATCGTGATGATCTCGGGCGAGAACATGACGCTGGGCACTTCGGCGCACCGCCACGATCTTGCGGCGCTGAACGAGCCCTTGCGCAGCCACGGCGGGCTGACCGAGCAGGTGGTGCCCTTCATCGTCAACCGGGTGGTGGATTTGCCGACGGCGCCGGTGCTGCGCAACTTTGACGCCTTCTACGTCGCCTGTACCGCTGCGGCACTCTGAGGTGTGAGATGTTGAAACGTTCCCCCCCCATCGCGATCCGGCATGAGAGCATGCGCATCGCGGGACGCAAGGTTGACACGCCGGACCGGGTGCCGGTCCACTACCCCTGGACGGATGAGCTGATCGGCACGGTGCCTGCGGGCACCGCCGAACATGCGCGCGAAGCCTTTGCCATCGCCGCCGCCTATCAGCCGACCCTGACCCGCTACGAGCGGCAGAAAATCCTTCTGAACATCGCCCGCATCATCAGCGAGCGGAAGGCGGAACTCGCGCCGATCATCACGGCAGAGCTGGGCATTTCGCTGGCTGATGCACTTTATGAATGCGGCCGGGCCTATGATGTCTACACGCTGGCCGGGCAGATGTGCATCCATGATGACGGCGAGATTTTCTCTTGCGATCTGACCCCGCATGGCAAGGCGCGCAAGATCTTCACCACGCGCGAGCCGTTGCGGTCGATCTCGGCGATCACGCCGTTCAACCATCCGCTGAACATGGTCAGCCACAAGATCGCCCCGGCGATTGCCACCAACAATTGCATCGTGGTCAAACCGACGGAGCTGACACCGCTGACCGCGCTCTGGCTGGCCGATGCGATTTATGAAGCGGGACTGCCGCCCGAGATGCTCTCGGTGGTCACCGGCTGGCCCGGTGACATCGGCGATGAGATGATCACCAACCCGGACTTCGATCTGATCACCTTCACCGGCGGTGTGCCGGTGGGCAAGATGATCGCGGCCAAAGCGGTCTACAAACGTCAGGTGCTGGAACTCGGCGGCAATGATCCTTTGATCATCTGCAACGACCTCAGCGATGCCGATTTGGCCAAGGCGGCAGATCTGGCGGTGGCGGGGGCCACCAGGAACTCGGGTCAGCGCTGCACGGCGGTGAAGCGGATTCTGGTGCAGGAAAGCGTCGCCGACCGCTTCGTGCCGATGGTTCTGGCGCGCGCCAAGGCTTTACGCTTTGGCGACCCGATGGACCCTGCGACCGAGCTTGGCTGTGTCGTCCATGCCCGCGCGGCGGAAGTCTTTGAAAACCGCGTGCATCTGGCCGAGGCGGAGGGAGCAAAAATCCTGTATCACCCGGGCCGCAAGGGGGCGCTGTTGCCGCCCATCGTGGTGGATCATGTCCGCCACGAAAGCGAGCTGGTGCTTGAGGAAACCTTCGGCCCGATCATCCCGATCGTGCGGGTGCCCGATGACGATGTCGAGACGATGCGGATCTCGAACTCCACCGCCTTCGGCCTCTCCTCGGGGGTCTGCACCAACGACTTCCGCCGGATGCAGGCCTATATCAAGGGCCTCGTGGTCGGCACCGTGAACATCTGGGAAGTGCCCGGCTACCGCATCGAAATGTCCCCCTTCGGCGGCATCAAGGACAGCGGCAACGGCTATAAGGAAGGCGTGATCGAGGCGATGAAGTCTTTCACCAACGTCAAGACCTTCTCGCTGCCATGGTGAGCGCGCAATATGACCTCGCGGTGGTCGGGGCCGGGATCATCGGCCTCGCCCATGCCCTTGCTGCCGTCAAGCGGGGGTTGCGGGTCGTCGTGATCGACCGTGATGCGCAGCCCAATGGCGCCTCGGTGCGCAACTTTGGCCTTGTGGTGGTGTCCGGACAGGAACCGGGCATTGCCCGCAGCCGCGCAGCCGCTTCCCGCAAGATCTGGCTGGAGCTGGCGGGTGCGGCGGGGATCGCGGTCGAACAGCGCGGCATGCTGGTGGCCGCGCAACGCCCCGAGGCGATGGCGCTGGCCGAAGCCTTTGCCCGGAGCCCCTCGGGCGTGGGCTGTCAGCTGCTGAGCCGGGCCGAACTCCTGGCCCGCCAGCCGGAGCTTGATCCGCAGGCGGTGCTGGGCGGGCTCTTCAGTCCCGAGGAAATCCGGGTGGAATCCCGTCTGGCGCTGCCAAAGATCGTGACCTGGCTGCGCGGGCAGGGCGTGGAATTCCGGTTTTCCACTACGGTGACTGCCGTTTCCCCGCCGGTTGTGGAAACCAGCGCGGGTCCGGTGCGGGCGCGCAAGATCGTGGTCTGCCCGGGCGATGATCTGACCGGCCTTCTGGCCGAGCGTATCGCCGCGCGCGATGTCACGCGGTGCAGGTTGCAGATGCTGCGGCTGGCCGATCCGGGTTTCCGCCTCGCGGGGGCGCTGGCCTCGGACCTCAGCCTGCTGCGCTATGACGGCTATGCGCAGCTGCCCGAGGCCGCGGCGCTGCGGGCGCGGCTGATCCGCGAACAGCCGGAGATGCTTGAAAACGGCGTGCATCTGATCGTGGTGCAAAGCGCGGACGGATCGCTGGTGCTGGGCGACTCCCATCACTACGGCCCCACACCGGACCCCTTTGGCTCAGCGTATATCGACGCGCTGATCCTGTCGGAATTTGCGCGCCTGTTCGGGCATCGGCCGGTGACCGTGGTCGAGCGCTGGACGGGCAGTTATTCTTCGTCGAAAGGGGCGGCCTTCATCGACCGGCCCGGCGCGGATCTGGCCCTGGCGATGGTGACAAGCGGCACAGGTGCCTCGACTGGCTTTGCCATTGGCGAGGAAACCGTCGCAGAAATGTTTGACTGACTTGCGCAGCAAATCCCGCCTCTCAGCGCCCCGCTCCACAAGGCCGCTCCCCTCAACGGCCCGGCCCACCATGCGGGGACCCACAAGGCCCTGGCCTTCAGAATTTTGGCCTCAGGCCTGCTCCGGGTGCATGACATGACCCTTTCTGCCCTCGCTTTGGTGTTGTTTGCGGCCTTGCTGCATGCCGGGTGGAACGCGATGGTCAAGGCGGTGGATGACCGCGCGGGGGTGCTTGCGGCGGTCTCGGCGGCACATGCCGTTCTGGGCCTGATCCTTGTGCTGAATTTTCCGCTGCCGGCCCGCGCAAGCTGGCCCTCGATCGCGGCCTCGGCGCTGCTGCATTATGGCTATTACATCTTGCTGTTCCGCGCCTATCGCATGGGAGACCTGAGCCAGGTCTATCCGATTTCGCGCGGTCTGGCCCCGGCGGTGGTGGCGCTCTCTGCCATGGTGCTGATCGGCGAATCCCTTGCGCCGCTGGGCTGGTTTGGGGTTGCTTGCGTCTCTGCCGGAGTGCTTATTCTGGCGCTGCAACGGGGGGCGGCGCAGGCCTCGCACGCCGCGGTCGTGTTCGCCATTTGCCTTGGTCTGCTCATTGCTGCCTATTCTGTAGCCGATGGCATCGGCGTGCGAAGATCGGGCAATGCTTTCTCCTATATGGGCTGGCTGTTCGTGCTGGAATTTCCCGTGCCCCTGACCATTGGCCTGATGCGCCGCAGGGCAGGGGGGCGCTTTGGCCCGCGCGTGCTGGCCATGGGCGCCACCGGCGGTATCGCGGCGGTCAGTGCCTATGGAATTGTTTTGTATGTCAAGACGATAGCGCCGCTTGGGGCGGTGTCCGCCGTGCGGGAAACCAGTGTCGTCTTTGCCGCGCTGATCGGGATTTTGTGGTTTGGGGAGCGTCCCGTGACGGGCAGATTGCTCGCCGCGGCCGTGGTGGCGGCAGGCGTAATGGCCATCGCGGTCAGCTGAACGCCAACATATCGACATGGTCGATACTTTCATAAAAATAATAGATTTTACTAATTTTACGCCTTCACCGCACCCTAAGTCATGACGTTCAGCGCCTGCCAGAAGCCGGGCGGTGACCTCAGCAAATTCACGTGCGGCCACTCAAGGCCGCCGCTCAATCCAGCGACTATCCAACGGGGAAACCAGACATGACCGGAAAAACGTTTTTGCTTTCATCGGCCTTGGCGCTCTGTGGCGCCTTTGCCGCCCATGCCGAAACCGAGCTGACCGTCTATACCGCATTCGAGGCCGAATTTCTCGAGCGCTACGCCGCAGCCTTCCATGCGGAGCACCCTGAGATCAAGGTCAACTGGGTGCGCGATTCCACCGGTGTGGTCACCGCGAAATTGCTGGCCGAAAAGAACAATCCCAGCGCGGATGTGGTCTGGGGCCTGGCCGCGACCTCGCTTCTGGTGCTGAAAACCGAAGGCATGCTGGAGCCCTATGCCCCCGCCGGTGTCGAGAAACTCGATGCCCGGTTTGTGGATACAGACACGCCGCCGTCCTGGGTTGGCCTGGACGCCTGGCTGGCCGCGATCTGCTACAACACGGTCGAAGGCACGAAACTGGGTCTGACGGCGCCGACCAGCTGGGAAGACCTGACCAGGCCGGAATATGCGGGCCATATTGTCATGCCGAACCCGGCCTCCTCCGGCACGGGGTTCCTGGATGTCTCGGCATGGCTGCAAACCTTTGGCGAGGACAAGGGCTGGGACTATATGGACCGCCTGCACAGCAATGTGGCCAGCTACACCCATTCCGGCTCAAAGCCCTGCAAAATGGCCGCCGCGGGGGAAACCGTGGTCGGCGTGTCTTTTGCCTTCCGGGGGGCAAACTCCAAATCGGATGGCGCGCCGATCGAGGTGATCACCCCGACAGAAGGGTTGGGGTGGGATGCCGAAGCGGCGGCGATCATCGCCGGCACCGACAAGCTTGAGGCGGCGAAGGTGCTGGTCGACTGGTCGGTTTCTGAAGCCGCGATGAAGGAATACAACGAAGGCTATGCCGTCCTCGCGATGCCCGGCGTGGCCAGGGCCGTTGAAAACTACCCGGCCGATGCCGAAGGCAAGATGATCAAGAACGATTTCGAATGGGCCGCCAACAACCGCGCCAAGATCCTCGCGGAATGGTCCAGTCGCTACGACAACAAGAGCGAGCCGAAATCCTGAGCATCTGACACGGCGTGGGCCGCGACGGGCCCACGCTCCAGCCGAATGGAGCCGCATCATGAATGCCATGACTTCACCGAACCTGTCCAATGTGTCGGAGACCATGCCCGTGACCGACGATTATCTCCGCATTACAAATCTCTGGAAGACCTACGGCGATTTCGTGGCGCTTCAGGATGTCTCGCTGCGGATCGCAAGGGGCGAATTCATCTGTTTCCTTGGCCCCTCGGGGTGCGGCAAGACCACGCTTTTGCGCGCCATCGCCGGGCTTGAGCCACAGACAGGCGGACAGATCTCGCAAGGGGGGCGTGACATCTCGAACTTGCCCGCCTCGCAGCGCGATTATGGCATCGTCTTTCAATCCTACGCGCTGTTTCCCAACCTGACGGTGGTGCGCAACGTTGCCTTCGGGTTGGAAAACACCGGGCGGCCCAAGGCAGAGATCACCCGGCGGGTTGCGGAATTGTTGGCGCTGATCGGTTTGCCGGACAAGGCGGATCGCTATCCGGCGCAACTGTCCGGCGGCCAGCAGCAACGCATCGCCTTGGCGCGCTCCATTGCCATCAATCCGGGGCTCTTGCTGCTGGATGAGCCGCTGTCCGCACTGGATGCCAAGGTGCGCGTGCATCTGCGGCATGAGATCAAGGAATTGCAGCGCAAGCTGGGCGTGACCACGATCATGGTGACGCATGATCAGGAAGAAGCGTTGTCGATGGCCGACCGTATTGTGGTGATGAACCACGGCAGGATCGAGCAGATCGGCACCCCGACCGAGATTTACCGCCACCCTGCATCGCTGTTCGTCGCTGATTTCATCGGCGAAACCAATCGCTTCGCCAGCCAGTATCAGCAGGGCGCGGTCAAGCTGGGCAGCGTGGTCCTGAACACCGATGTGCCGGGGCAGACCGACGGGACAGCCGTGATGGTGGCGATCCGTCCGGAAGATATTCTGCCGCATTCTGCCGGACACGATGCCGCGTCAAAGCCCAACCGCCTGCCGGTGACGATCTCGGCGCAGGAGTTCCTCGGGTCGTCCTGGCGGATGCATCTGCGCAGTGACGCGCTGGGCGAGGCGCCACTTGTCGCCAATTTCTCGATGAACGCCGTGCGGCGGCTTGATCTGTCCGAAGGCAGCAGATTGACGGTGGAACTTCCGGCCGAACGTGTCCTCGTTTTTCCGAAGGGATCCTGAGATGAGCCTTGCTGAATGGATTTTGCCGCGCCGCACCGTCACGCTGAAGATTGATCGCGATGGCGTGATCAAGCGGGGCTTCATGCTGGTGATCGCGCTCTACCTGATCGTGGCGCTGGCACTGCCGCTCTATACGATGCTGACAAAATCCTTTGTGACCTATGGGTTTGACCTCGCCCGATACGAATTTCAGGTCAGCGATGCGACGGGCACGACATTCGGTCCGCCGGTCACCGCGGCCGCGCTGAACAGCACGCTGGAGCGTTTTGGCGCGGAAGATCTGCACAGCTCCTCGGAAGGCAGATTGTCGGTGATTGATCTCTTCCCCGACTTCAGTTTCCGGAGCGCGGTGAAATACCGGATGCGGGCGCTGGGCGAGGCGTCTTGGCTGGTGGGTCTTGATCCGGTCGCGGCCCGGGACTGGCAGGAATATGACAGCAACACCTTTCGCCGCATCAATCTGCGCCCGGTCACGACGGTCGGTGTGCAAAACTACCTCGCCTATTTCTCGAACCCGACACTGTTCCGATCAATCGAGAATTCGCTGTTCATTGCTCTGGTCAGCACGGTTCTGACCGTCAGCATTGCCTTCGGATTTGCCTATGCGATCAGCCGCAGCTGCATGCGGTTCAAGGGCGCGATGAAGCTGATCGCGATGATGCCCATTCTCGTGCCCTCGCTGTTGCCGGGGATCGCGCTGATCTATCTGTTCGGCAATCAGGGCTTGCTGAAGGCCCTGCTGATGGGCCAGTCGATCTATGGCCCGCTGGGCATCGTGATCGGGTCGGTGTTCTTCACCTTTCCGCATGCGTTGATCATCATTTCAACCGCGCTCGCCATCGCCGATCAGCGCCAATATGAGGCTGCAGAAGCGCTGCGCGCCTCGCGCTGGCGCACCTTCTGGACGGTCACGATCCCGGGCGCGCGCTATGGCCTGATCTCGGCGGCTTTTGTGACCTTCACGCTGGTGATCACCGATTTCGGCCTGCCGAAAGTGATTGGCGGGCAGTACAGCGTGCTGGCCCTCGACATCTATAAACAAGTGATCGGCCAGCAGAATTTCGAGATGGGCGCGGTGGTTTCCGTCATCCTGCTGATCCCTGCCATTCTGGCTTTCGTGATCGACCGGCAGATCCAGAAGAAACAGGTCTCGCAGCTCTCGGCGCGCTCGGTGCCCTATGAACCCAAGCCCCGCGCGGGATTTGATGCGCTTTGCCTTATCTGGTGCGGACTGGTGGCGGGGTTCATCCTTCTGATGATCGGCACCTGTCAACTGGCCGCGCTGGTGAATTTCTGGCCCTATGACATGAGCCTGAGCCTGAAGAACTTTGCCTTTGACAAGATGGATGGCGGCGGCTGGTCGGCCTATTGGAACTCGATCCGGCTGGCGGCGCTGACGGCGGTGATCGGCACAGCCGTGGTGTTCACCGGCGCCTATATGGTGGAAAAGCTGGACGGGTCGCATTTTGCGCGCGGTTTGTTCCAGTTTCTGGCCATGCTGCCGATGGCGGTTCCCGGCATGGTTCTGGGCCTTGCCTATATCTTTTTCTTCAACAACCCGTCGAACCCGTTGAATGCCATCTATGGCACGATGGCGATCCTTGTCGTCTCGACGGTGACGCATTTCTACACGGTCGGCCATCTGACTGCCCTGACCGCGCTGAAACAGATCGACCCTGAGTTTGAATCGGTCGCAACCTCGATGCGGCAGCCGTTCTGGCGGCTGTTTGGTCGGGTGACGGTGCCGATCTGTCTGCCGGCAATCCTCGACATCATGATCTACCTCTTCGTGAACGCGATGACGACGGTTTCGGCGGTGGTGTTCATCTATTCGAGCCAGACGGCGCTTGCCTCTGTCGCGGTGCTGAACATGGATGACGCGGGGGATATTGCCCCGGCGGCAGCGATGGGGATGATGATCTTTTACACCAACGTCCTGGCGCGGCTTTTGCACATGGCGCTGTCGCACAGCCTTCTGCGCCGCACACAAAGCTGGCGCGTCAGGTGAGGCATTGAGGACGTCACTGCCCGCGGAGAGTTTGCTTGGGGGCGCTGTCGTGATCCGGTGGCGCGCGCCATGATAAGGCGCGGGCCACCGGCAGGCGTGTCAATCACCCAGGCTGCCAACGCTGTCCTGAAAGATCAGGGCGATCTCTTCCTCACCCAGCAGCTTCCACTGCCCGGGGGCCAGATCCGCGGGCAGCAGCAGACCGCCAAGACGTTCGCGGTGCAGTGCCTCGACGTGATTTCCGGCGGCAGCAAACATGCGGCGCACCTGATGATACCGGCCTTCGGTGACCGTCAGCAGGGCTTCGGTTTCCGAGATCACCTGCAACTCCGCCGGGGCCAGCGGCTTGTCCTCGCCGTCCAGCATCATGCGGCCCGAGGCGAACAGATCGCCCTCGGTGCCGGTGAGCGGCCGGGCCAAAGTGGCGCGATAAATCTTTTTGACATGGCGTTTGGGGCTGATGACACGGTGCAGCAAACGGCCATCATCGGTCAGCAACAAAAGGCCGGAAGTCTGCTTGTCCAACCGGCCGATGGTGGAGATTGCCGGGCTTCGCCGCTTCCAGCGTTCAGGCAGGATATCATAGACAAGCGCCCCGGCTTCCTTGTGCGAACAGGTCATGCCCAAAGGCTTGTTCAGCAGGAGGACGAGGCCCGCGATGGGATCGAGCGCCGCGCCGTCGATCTTCATCCGCATCGGCAAATCCGGCGTGACAGGAATGCGCTGACCCGCGTCTGCGAGCACGGCACCGTCCAGCGTGATGCCGCCAGCCTTGGCCAGGCGCGCCATTTCGCTGCGCGATCCATAGCCCATGGAGGACAGCAGCTTGTCGAGGCGGGAACTCGGTGTTTGCGCCATTGCTGTGCGTCCTCACATGGGTTGCAGTTTTCGCGCGCCGTATCACCTGCGCGGATGACGTGGTGACAGGGCCCCGGCCCGGACCCCGCCGCAATAACCTGTAGCGGCGTGGGTTTATCGCCACAAGGCGGCGTCGCAGCCGCGACCGCTGATTTCGTGCCGGTGCGGGTCCGGCAGCGCATCAGCGGCGGTGCTGTCGGCATGTGTTCCGGCAGGCGCTGGTCCGGCCAAAGTCCATGCCACCCAAAAAGGCGCCCCCGATCCGGGGGCGCCTGATGGGCAGGGAAGGTCAGAGATCAGCGCAGCAGGCTCCAGACGAGGCGCTGGGGCAACCGCAGGGTCATCGCCCGGGTCAGCAGGGCGAGAAACCCGATGGCGCTGGCGGCCATGATCAGGCTGCGCATCCAGCCCGCACCGCCGATTTAGACGAGGAGGAGCGGGCAGAAGATCGCCATGGCAGGCAGAAAACCAATCAGCCAGATGCCGACGGTCACCAGCGCAAAGAGCATCAGATAGGTCTCGGCGCGGAAGGTTCCCGGGTTGCGGGCGGTGGCGTCGTCATCATGCAGCACCTTCGGGCTGCCCCGCCGGATCTGCCCGGCAACAATGGTCACCGCGATCAGGGTGATCGTGCCCGCCGCCAGCGGAAAGATCCGCGCCAGAAAGCTGAGCTTCAGTGCATCCGCCGCGCAATAGGCCCCCACGGCCAGCAACAGTGCCGCAAAGCCGATCTGCCAGCCGCGGGTGTGCTGTGCCTCGGCACTGGCCATCCCCTCGCTTTCGATCACCGCACCCGAGCGCAACCCGAGGAACAGCGAGACCAGCGTGATCGCCCCGACGATCAGCACGCCCGGACGGCTGACCCAACTCCAATCGTAGAATTGCACCGCCTGATAGAGGTAGTTTTCTGCCCCCGGCGCCAGCACGAAGCCAATCAGCAGGGCCGGACGTGGCCAGCCAAAGCGGCGCATGTTGAGACCCACCGCCCCCATGACGATCACCGCCACCATGCCGATCAGCATCCCGAGGGCGGCGGTCGTCTCCATTCCGTAGAGAAACGGGAGCAGGATCGACATGCCCGCGATGCCGCCCAGTCCGGGCAAGATCCCGACCATCAGCCCGACGAGTACCTCGAGCCCCAAAAAACCCAGATGCGACAGAGACAGCGCCTGTCCCAGCGCCGAGCGCGCAATGTCCCACATTATCTTTCCTCCCCCCGGAGACCCATTTCCAAGGGCCTCCTCTCAGTGGAACCCGTCAGAAGCGGACGTCGTATTCCGTGGTCAGCCAGTTTTTCAGCCAATCTTTCGCCGCCGGATCCATGTCCGGCACGATGGCGCGTCCACCACGGTCTGCACCGCATCCCGCCACATCTGCTTCGTCTCTTCCGGCGCATCCGCCGGGACAACGATCATCTTTTGCAGCGCAAAGCCCGCGAGCATCATCGCCTTCCAGGCTTCACAGGCCTCGCCCGCAGGGGCGCCGCCGGTTGCCTGCTCAAAGAACTCCGGGAAGGAGGGCAGATCCGGATAGGACGGATCGCGCGAGACGGTGCCATCGGAATTCACCACGTCGAGCGCGAAGAGGGGCGCGGCCTTGCCCCCTTCGATCAGCGGGATGACGCTGGAGAGATAGGCGGTGGTGGTCTGGAAATCGATGCCCGCTTCGCCGCGCTTGAACGCCAGGCGTCCCTGGCCACGGCTGTCCATGCCAAACACCGGCTTGACCTGCATCCCGAGGATTTTGAATGCCAGACGCGCGGGCAGTTCCAGCTGGGTCGGGCCCTGGCTCGCAAAGCGCATCTCGGTCTGACGCAGCGCCCCGATGTCATCGGCGCCGTCGATGCCATATTGCAGATTGATGTAGACCACGCCGCCGGTGGGCGAGGCGAGCACCGGCGTCCAGTTGCCGTAATCATAGCGCACGCGCGGATCGCCGGATATTGCGTCGAGGCCGAGGTGCCCGGCACTTCCGGCCCGGTCGGCTTGGCGCGCACGGCGCATTGGTTCGCCCGGGTGATCGAGCCGCCCCCGGCACGTTCAGCACGACGACCGTCGGGCTCCCCGGCAGGGCCTCGGCCCGTTGCGGCGCGAAGAAGCACGCCCGGACATCGGTGCCACCGCCGACGCCAAAGGGAATGGTCTAAACCACCGTCTCGCCCGCGAGATCGGCGGCAGTTGCCGGGGGTGTCAGCAGGCTAATCGCCATCAGCGCCGCTGCGTTGCAGGCTTTCAGGGTATGTTACATGGTGTCCTCCGCCGTTATGGTCTGTTTACGCCGCAGTGCCGGTGACGTGCACCCGCCCGTCAAAGAGCAGCCGTGCCGTTCGCACCAGCGAGACCCGGGTCACCTCCCCGGTTTCCGGGTCTTGCTCAAGTTCCGTCGCCGTGGTTCCGGCCGGATGCTCGATGGTCAGCGGCGGCAGGTCCGCCAGACGCCGCGCGACGGTGTCCGTGACCGAGCAGGCCGTGGCAATGCGGACCGCGCCGGTGATCGCCACGGCGGTATGGCAGCTGTGCGGCATGACATAGCGCGCACGGATCGTGCCTCCCGCCGCCGGAGCCGACAGCAGGATCGGTTTCGGGATCACCGACCCCGTCACATCGCCAAGGCCCTTGCGCTACCCGGCCTGCTGGCGCAGCCTCTCAAGGCGCGCCATGAAATCCGTGTTTGCGTCAAGCTCCGCCGGGGTTTCGCCGCCCGTCAGGCCCAGTGAGGACGCGGCCACGATCATCGCGGGCACCGACATGTCGATCAACGTCACCTCGACACCCTCAATGACCTCGCTGCGTTGGCCGGTGGGAAACGGCTGGCCGGTTTTCG
Source organism: Phaeovulum sp. W22_SRMD_FR3 (assembly GCF_052113705.1). NCBI lineage: Bacteria > Pseudomonadati > Pseudomonadota > Alphaproteobacteria > Rhodobacterales > Paracoccaceae > Phaeovulum > Phaeovulum sp. W22_SRMD_FR3. Next base: position 71,740 of record NZ_JBGQOG010000005.1, read on the forward strand.
AGCCGGCCGCGTCCAGAAACGCCACCCGCACCGGCGCGGCTGTGCCCGGCGCCCCGGCAATCGGCGCGTCGCCGTCACAGGTTACCCGGCCGCCGGGCGTTTCCACCAGCGCCTCTATCAGCTTGCCGGTGTTCACATTGTGGATCACCACCCGTGTCAGGGGATCGGTGGCGGCCACCAGCCCCGCCTCGATCGCGGAGGGCCCGACAGCGGTCAGCATATGGCCGCAGTTCGGGCCGGTATCGGATGATCATCGATCTCGGGCTGGCCGGGCATGGCATCCGCCCGCGCTGGTTTTATGAGGTGCAGCATCTGTCCACCCCGCTCGGGCTGGTCGGGGCGGGGCTGGGGGTGGCGGCGCTGCCGCGGATGTCCCTGCCCAGCGGTCCGCATCCGGTGATCGCCACCAAACGGCTGGTCGAGCCGGTGGTGACGCGTCAGGTGGGGGTGGTCAGCCGCAGCCGTACCACGCTGTCGCCCTCGGCCAGCCGGTTTTACGAGATCCTGATGGCGCGGTGGCGCCGCTGAGAGCGCTTTGCGCCCATCGGATTCATCAGCGCCACTGCATGTGTCCGCGCCGCAGTCTGATCTCGATGATGCGGCGTCGGGACAATAGGGGCGGGCGGCGGGCGGCGTTTCAGGTGATGCCGGCACGGATCAGCACCGCCACGGCGGAATCGAAATGTTCGGACATCGCGTTCTCTGCCCGCAGGCTGTCCTGCATCATGATGGCGGTCGCCAGCCGCTCATGGCAGCGGATGTTCTCCAGCCGGTTCTCATAGGTCCCACGCGACCGCCAGCCGATATCCCAGGTCTGCCGCGTGATCACGCCGTAACTGTCCAGCAAGATCGCATAAAGGGCGTTGCCGGTGGCGCGGGCAATCAGCGCATGCAGCTTGATGTCCAGCTCCATGATCGCCGTCTGGTCATTGTCGAGGGCGGCAAACATCTGATCGACCACATCCAGCATTTCGCGCGCCTGCGCGTCGCTGCGGCGCAGGGCGGCCAGGCTGGCGGTGCGCATCTCCAGCGTGCGGCGCACATCCAGCACCTGCTGGAACGACAACTGCCCGGTGTAGATCGTGTGATCGAGAAGGATCGACAGCGCCTCGGCATTGGCCGCCGCCACCCGCGCGCGGCGCCCGTTGCCCACCTCGAGCACCCGCATCGCCGCCAGCGCCCGCAGCGCCTCGCGCGCGACCGTCCGCGACACCCCGAGTTGCGCCGCCAGCGCGCTCTCGCTGGGCAGCGCATCGCCGACCTTCAATTTGCTGTTCCGGATGAGGTCGCGCACATCGCGGATTGTGCGCTCGACCAGACCCACATCCTTCTCGGGATCGCTTTCGCTGACCTGTAGTATAGGTTTTGACATTCTGTAGCACCAAATGGCATTTTCCTGTTGATCGAATCCTAGCACCCCGTTTAAGTACCGACCAAGAGGAATTTGCCGAAGGCTTTGTATCCCTGCACCGCGCCGCATCCGGCGCGATCGGAGATGCATATTCTGCGGCATGGGAGTGGCGGGGCTGGCGGGCTGGCCCGGAGGATCTGAGATGAAAATCACTGCGTTGCGCACCTATCGGGTGGAAGAATTTGCCAATGTGCTTTGGGTGCATGTGGAGACCGATGCCGGGATCACCGGTCTGGGTGAGACGTTTTATGGCGCCGAAGCCTGCGAGGCGCATATCCACAACACGCTCGCCGTGCGGCTCCTGGGGCAGAACCCGCTGAACATTGAGCTTTTGCACAAAGAGATGGTCTCGCTGCCCAATGCGCAGGCCTCGACCGGGGTGGAATACCGGGCGGCCTCGGCGATCGACATTGCGCTCTGGGATCTCTTCGGCAAGGTCTGCGGCCAGCCGGTGCATGTGATGCTGGGCGGCCAGAGCTGGGACCGGGTGCGTACCTATAACACCTGTGCGGGCACCCGCTATGTGCGCACCAACAAGATCAAGCCGGTGGACACCTGGAACCTTGATGCCGCCCCTTCGCCCTATGAGGATCTGGACGGGTTCATGACCCGCGCGGGCGATCTGGCCGAGGATCTGTTGGACAATGGCATCAGCGCCATGAAGATCTGGCCGTTTGACCCGGCGGGGATCGAGAACAAGGGGATGTTCATCAGCGCCGAGCAGATGAAGACCGCGCTGAAACCCTTTGAGCTGATCCGCCGCGCGGTGGGCGACAAGATGGAGATCATGGTCGAGATGCATTCGCTGTGGAACCTGCCCACCGCGAAAGAGATCGCCCGCGCGATCGAACCCTATACCCCGCGCTGGTACGAAGATCCGATCCGGATGAATTCGCCGCAGGCTTTGGCGGAATTTGCCCGTTCGACCCATGTCTGGACTTGCGCCTCCGAGACGCTCGGCTCGCGCTTTGCCTACAAGGAATACATGGACCGCGACGCGGCGCATGTGGTGATGGCGGATCTGTGCTGGACCGGCGGCCTGACCGAGGGGCGCAAGATTGCGGCGATGGCCGATACCTATCACCGCCCCTTCGCGCCGCATGATTGCATCGGCCCGGTGGGCTTTGCGGCGGCGGTGCATATGTCGGTCAGTCAGCCGAACACGCTGATCCAGGAATCCGTGCGCGCCTTTTACAAGGGCTGGTACCGCGAGCTGGTGACCGAAGTCCCGCGCATCGAGGGTGGCTATATCTATCCGATGGAGGGCCCGGGTCTGGGCACCGAACTGGTGCCGGGTTTCTTTGACCGCGCCGATCTGACCACCCGCCTTTCGGAGCTCTGAACCATGTCGCTGAAACTCTTTGATCTCACCGGGAAAACCGCCCTGATCACTGGCTCGTCACGCGGCCTGGGCCGGGCGATGGCCGAGGGGCTGGCGGGGGCTGGTGCGCGGGTGATCCTGAACGGGGTCAATGCCGCGCGGCTGGAGGAAGCCGCCGCCGAGATGCGTGCGCAGGGCTACGATGTTCTCACCGCCGCCTTTGACGTGGCCGATGAGGCGGCGATTGTCGCGGCCTTTGAGGGGTTCGATGCGGCGGGGATTGCCGTCGATATTCTGGTGAACAACGCCGGGATCCAGTTCCGCAAACCGATGCTGGAGCTGGCCACCGCCGATTGGCAGCGGGTCATCGACATCAATCTGACCTCGGCCTTTGTGGTCGGGCGCGAGGCGGCCAAACGGATGGCGGTGCGCGGGCGCGGCAAGGTGATCAACATCGGCTCGCTCACCTCGGAACTCGCCCGGGCGACGGTGGCGCCCTATACGGTGGCCAAGGGCGGCATCAAGATGCTGACCAAGGCGATGGCGGCGGAATGGGGCGAGCTGGGCATTCAGTCCAACGCCATCGGCCCGGGCTATATGGTCACCGACATGAACGAGGCGCTGATCAGCAATCCGGCCTTTGACGGCTGGGTCAAGGCCCGTACGCCGATGCGCCGCTGGGGCCTGCCCGAGGAGCTGGCGGGCACCGCGATCTACCTTGCCTCGGATGCGTCGAATTACATCTCGGGCCAGATCATCTATGCCGATGGCGGCATGATTTCGGTGCTCTGATGCAGGCCCTTGTCATCCACGCCCCGCATGACCTGCGGCTGGACGAGATCGCCGCCGCCCCGGTGCCGGGGCCGGGCGAGGTGCGGATTGCGGTCAGCCATGGCGGCATCTGCGGTTCGGATCTGCATTATTACCACCACGGCGGCTTTGGCGCGGTACGGCTGCGCGAGCCGATGGCGCTGGGGCATGAGGTCTCGGGCATCATCACTGCCCTGGGCGCCGGGGTCAGCGGGCTGGCCGAGGGCGATAAGGTGGCGGTGAACCCCTCGCGCCCCTGTGGCACCTGCGATTATTGCCGCCGGGGCATGGCGAACCAATGCCTCGACATGCGCTTCAACGGCTCGGCCATGCGGTTCCCGCATGAACAGGGGCTGTTTCGCGCCGAAGTCACGCTGCCCGCCGCGCAGGCCATCCGCCTCTCGCCGGGGGCCGATCTGGCGGGGGCGGCGATGGCCGAGCCGCTGGCGGTGTGCCTGCATGCGGTGCGGCAGGCGGGCAGCCTGATCGGCAAACGCGTGGTGGTCTCGGGCTGTGGCCCCATCGGCTGCCTGACCATTGCCGCCGCGCGACTGGCCGGTGCCGAAGAGATCATCGCCACCGACATCGCCGCCCCGGCGCTGGCGATTGCCGCGCGGATGGGGGCGGACCGCACGCTCAATCTGGCGGCAGAGCCTGAGGCGCTGGCCCCTTACGCCATCAACAAGGGGCAGGTTGATGTGGCCTTTGAATGCTCCGGCGCGCCGCCCGCCCTGCTTGCGGCCTGTGGATTTCTGCGCGCGGGCGGGCTTTTGGTGACCGTGGGGCTTGGCCCCGACACCAGCCTGCCGATGACCAGCATCGTCGCGAAAGAGCTGCGCCTGCAGGGCAGCTTCCGCTTTGACCCCGAATTCGCCAGCGCCGCGCGTCTGATCGACGCCGGGCGGGTGGACCTGCGCCCGCTGCTGACCCGGGTGCTGCCGGTGGCCGAGGCGGTCGCCGCCTTTGACCTCGCCTCGGACAAGGCCCGCGCCATGAAGGTGCAGATCGCATTTCCGTCGCCGTAACCGGCGGCGAAACACCACGAACGGATATCAATAAGGGAGGAGACCTCATGAAGATCCTGAACACCACCGCCGCGCTCATTCTCGGCTCGGTCGCATTCTGCGGTGCCGCTGGCGCGCAGGAATACAGCTTCCGCTTTCAGTCCTCGGACCCGGCGGGCAACCCCAACTTCATCTTCCAGCAGGGCTGGACCGAGACCGTCAAGGAAATGACCGGTGGCAAAGTGGCGATTGAGCTGCTGCCGGTGGGCACGATCGTGGATTACAAGGAAACCCCGGATGCCATCGCGGCGGGGCTGTTGGATGGCCATATCACCGACACCTCCTATTTCGCGGGCCGCGACCCGGCCTTTGGCCTGATCGCCAACCCGGTCGGCGCCTGGGCCGATCCGGCGCAGATGATCGACTTTGTCGAAAATGGCGGCGGAAAAGAGCTGATGAACGAGCTGATCAACCCCTATGGGCTGGAATTCATCGGCGTCTCGACCCCGGGGCTGGAAGCCTTTGTCTCGAAAGTGCCGCTCGACAGCGTTGCCGATCTGCAGGGCGTCAAGGTGCGCTCGCCCGAAGGCCTGATCGCCAATGTCTTTGCCGCCGCAGGTGCCAATCCGGTCAACCTGCCGGCCTCCGAGGTCTATACCTCGCTCGACAAAGGCGTGATCGATGCCGCCGATTACTCGGTCTTTTCGGTCAATCAGGAGACCGGGATGAACAGCATCGGCAAGAACCCGGTCTACCCGGGCTTCCACTCGCTGCCGCTGGTCGAAGTCTCGATGAACAAGGAGAAATGGGACGCGCTGCCGCCGGAAATTCAGGGCCAGATGCGCGATGCGCTGAAAGTGTTCCAGCAAACCCAGATCAACACGCTGAAAGAACGTGATCTGGCGGCGGTGGAAGTCGCCAAGGCCGATGGCGTCACCATTCACAACTGGTCGCCGGAAGAGCGCGCCAAATTCCGCGGTATCGCGCGCGGCGAATGGGAAAAAGTGGCCACCAAATCGCCGATGGCGCAAAAGGTCTATGACCAGCTGACCGCCTATCTGACCGACAAAGGCCTGATGCAATAATCATTTGGCCGGGGGCGTTCCGCGCTCCCGGCCAATTTGCGGGCGAAGGACGGGCCGCGCCAGGCGGGGGAGGAAATCATGACACCACCAGATCACACGGTGCTGCCCTCCGGGGCGGAAAGTGACGCGAGAGCCGGGGCGATGCTGCCACCGGAATCCGGCCGTTTGGGCCGTTTCATTCATCAGGGCGGTTATCTTTTTGCCGCCGGTATCGTCATCGCCGCGGTGATGCTGCTGATGGAGGTTTTTCTGCGCTATGTGCTGAACAAGCCGACGATCTGGGCGCATGAAACCAGCACCTTCCTCTGTGCGATTGCCTTCCTCTATGGCGGGCTGTTCTGCGTGGCGCGCGACAGTCACATCCGGGTGGTGATGATCTATGACGCCCTGCCGCGCCGGGCCCGTCAGGTGTTCGATGTGGTGATTTCGATCATTTCGGCGATTGCTTCGGCCTTCTTCGCCTATGCGGCCTGGCTGATGGTGACCAAGAGCGTCTGGACGCCGGGCGGCGAGGTCCGGCTGGAGCGGTCGGGCAGTGCCTGGAACCCGGCGATGCCCGCCTATCTCAAGATCGCGCTGTTTGTGATGATGATCATCATGTGCCTGCAATTCGTGATCTTCACCGTCAACTATCTCAGAAAACTCGGGAAGGGCGCCGCATGAACGCGCTATTCGATCTGGCCGCCATCGGGATCGGTCCGGCGACACTGCTGATGTTCGGGCTCTTGGTGCTGCTTTTGCTGACCGGGATGCCGCTCGCCTTTGTGACGCTCTTGGTGGCGCTGGTTTTTGCGCTGGGGGGCTATGGCTCGATGGCGGTCGGGCTGATCACCAGCCGGATCTACACTTTCGTCAACAGTTTCGTCTTTGTCTCTGTGCCGATGTTCGTGCTGATGGCGGCGATGCTCGACCGCTCCGGCGTGGCACGCGACCTCTTTGATGCGCTGAAACTGATCGGCGGCCGCATCCGTGGCGGCGTGGCGGTACAGACGATTTTCGTCTCGGTCATCCTGGCGGCGATGTCGGGGATCATCGGCGGCGAGATCGTGCTGCTGGGCCTGATCGCTTTGCCGCAGATGTTGCGGCAGGGGTATAACCGCAAACTGGCCATCGGGGTGATCTGCGCGGGCGGCTCGCTCGGCGCGATGATCCCGCCGTCGATCGTGCTGATCATCTATGGGCTGACGGCCAATGTCTCGATTGGCGATCTCTTCACCGCCTCCTTCGTGCCGGGCTTCATGCTGGCCACTTTCTATGTGATCTATGTGCTGATCATGTCGTATTTTGTGGATGGCACCGCACCCGTCCCCGACCGCGAGCATGTGCCCACGGCGGAAAAGCTTCGCCTTCTGAAGGGGTTGATCCTGCCGATCATGGTGGTGATCTTCGTGCTCGGCTCCATCTACCTCGGGATTGCCTCGGTGACGGAGGCCTCGGCGGTCGGCGTGGCAGGCGTGGCGCTTTCCGCGATCATTCGGGGCGAATTCACCTGGCCCTTCCTGCGCGACAGCGCGATGCAGACCCTTGCCACGGTGGGGATGATCGTCTGGATCGGCATTGGCGCGACCGCCCTCGTGGGCGTCTACAACCTGATGGGCGGCATTCATTTCGTCGGCGGTTTGCTGACCGGCATTTCCGACAATCCGACGGTGATAGTGCTGGTGATGATGGCCATTCTGTTCGTGCTGGGGGCGTTTCTCGACTGGGTGGGGATCGCGCTGCTGACGATGCCGATTTTCGTGCCGATCATCAAAACCCTCGGGCTGGACCCGGTCTGGTTTGGCGTGCTTTTCTGCATGAACATGCAGATCAGCTTTCTGTCGCCGCCTTTCGGCCCCGCCGCCTTTTATCTGAAATCGGTGGCGCCCGCCGACATCTCGCTTGGGGATATTTTCAGCTCGTTGCTGCCCTTCATCGGTCTGCAGATCCTGGCGGTCGCGGTGATGATCTTCTTCCCGGGCATCGCCATGTACTGACCCCCGCGCGGGGGCCACCCGGGTCGCGCCACCCGATGCGGTGTCGCGACCCTGTCTTTCTGGATCAAAGGGGCCGCGTGAATGCGCTTTCTCTCCCTCGGTGAATGTATGGTCGAGCTGTCGGCATTGCCGCAGGCGGGGCATTGGCAGCAGGGCATCGCCGGCGACACGCTGAACACCGCCTGGTACGCGCGGATGCAACTGCCCGCCGAATGGGCCGTGGGCTATGCCACCGTTCTGGGGCAGGACCGGCTCTCTGATGAGATGGTGCGTTTCATCGAGGCGGCCGGGCTGGAGAGCACGGCCATCTGGCGCCATCCGGACCGGATGCCCGGCCTGTACATGATCGCGCTCGCAGAAGGCGAGCGGTCCTTCACCTATTGGCGCGACCGGTCGGCGGCGCGAACCCTGGCCGATGATCCGGTCCGGCTGCGCGCGGCGCTGCAGACGGCGGAGGTGATCTATGTCTCGGGGATCACGCTCGCCATTCTGACGCCCGACGCGCGGGCGGTGCTGCTTGCCACGCTGGCCGAGATGCGGGTCAGCGGCAAACGGGTGGTGTTTGACCCCAATCTCCGCCCGAGGCTTTGGGTGTCCGAAGCGGAAATGTGCGCGCAGATCATGGCGTTGGCGGCGGTGTCAGACATCGTCCTGCCCAGCCATGAAGACGAAGCCAAGCATTTCAAAGACGCATCACCGCAGGCCACCGCAGAGCGCTATCTGGCGGCGGGTGTGGGTGAGGTGGTGGTGAAAAACGGCGGCGGGCCGATGGTCTATGCGCTCCGCGGCGCGCCGGTGGCAGCGCTGCCCCCGATGGAGCGCCGCGAACCGGTGGACACCACCGGCGCGGGCGACAGCTTCAACGCGGGCTATCTCGCGGCGCGGCTCTGCGGTGCCGGGGTTCCGGCCGCGGTGGCGGCGGGGCATGCCCTGGCGATGCGCGTGATCGGTCATCGCGGCGCATTGATGCCGATGCCCGAACGCGCCTGAGCGCGTAACTCCGGCATTCTGGTCGCCGGGGGATGGCTGAAACCATCTGACGCCAAGGCCGGGAATCCGCCGTTCGTTCCGCAAGATCTCTGGGCGCTCTCAGCCCGGGGCTGGCGCCGCCGGGGCGTCGCGCCGCGAAAATTCATGCAGCGTTACTGTGAAAGCCCTCCCCCCTCCGCGGAACGCGCGCCGGGAGGTGGGCGGAAATTATTGACAGCCCAAAAAATCTATACGTATAGTTTGTATAGTAAGCATGAATAAAGATGCGACCTCAACAACAGGGCTCAACATGATCACTCGCCGCACATTCCTGAGCAGCACCTCGCTCGCTGCCGTTTCTCTCGCCGCGCCCGGCATCGTCTCGCGCGCGCTTGCCGCAGGGGAGGCGCTGACCATCGGCGTTCCCGTGCCGATTTCGGGGGCCTTTGCCGCCAATGGCCAGTTTGCAACGCTTGGCGCGCAGATGGCTGCCGAAGAGATCGCGGCCGCGCATGGCATCGAGGTGTCCACGCTCGATCTCGACACCGAAGGCAAACCGGCAACGGCCGTGCGCAAGGTGCAGGAGGCGCTGACCCAGAATGGTGTCAAGCTGTTCGCGGGCGGCATCCTCTCCTCTGAATCGCTCGCCATGGGCAATGAGATACTCCGGGGCGGCGGCGCATTCATGACGACCGCAGGCGCGGATGAGATCACGGGCGCCGATTGCAACAAGGCCACCTTCCGCTGGTCGGTCCCGACCTATGGCGCCATCAATGAGGCCATCCGCCCGATCATCGACGCGCTGCCGGATGCGAAGAAATGGTACACGATCACGCCGCAATATGTGTTCGGCGACGGTCTGCTGAACGCGGCGAAAGATGTGTTTGCCGAGAAAGGGATCGAGCATGTCGGCAACAGCTATCACGCGCTGACCGACAAGGAATTCAGTGGCTATCTGACCAATGCCATCGCGGCCAAGCCCGATGTCTTGCTGTTGCTGAACTTTGGCAGCCAAAGCTCGGACACCTTGCGCCAGGCGGTCAGCTTCGGGCTGAAGCAACGGATGACGATCATCGTCGCCTGGGCGTCGGGGCTGGAGCAATTCGAGGCGCTGGGGCCGGATGTGTGCGAGGGCGTCTATTTCGGCGCGCAATACTGGCACGGGGCCGATACTGCGCTGAACCGCGAATTGGTGGCGAAGGTGCAGCAAAAGCACGGCGTCAACCCGAACTATTCCTTCGCCGGGTCCTACATCATCAGCAAGTTGCTGCTGGAGGCCGCCGTCACGGCGGGCTCACCGGAGGGGACGGGTGTCGCGGCGGCATTGGAAGGGATGACCTATGAAGGGTTGACCGGCCCGGAAGAAGTGCGCGCGGCGGACCATCAGGTGATCAAGGATTACTATCTGCTCAAGGGCAAATCCAAGGCCGATATGGCCGACAAGGACGATTACGCCGAGATCATCAGCTCCGGGAAATCCTTCCTGTCGCCGGAGCAGGCGGGCTGCAAAATGGCGGGCTGAGGCCTTTCGCCGCCCCGCGTGGTGCAGGCTGCGCGGGGATCTTTGCACAGTTTCGGGAGAATCTCCTTGATCTACCTCTTCCAGGTTATGAACGGCATCGGCTTGGGGATGCTGTATTTTCTGCTGGCGGTCGGCCTGAGTATCATTTTCGGCCTCTTGCAGTTCGTCAATTTCGCGCATGGCGCATTCTACTTGCTTGGCGCCTATCTCACCTATGATCTGACGATGCGCGGGTTCAACTTCTGGGCCGCGATGCCGATGGCGACGATGATCGTCGCGGGGTTGGCGATCCTGATTGAGGCGCTGCTGCTGCATCGGATCTACAAGCTGCCCCACACGTTCCACATTCTGGTGACGGTCGGGCTCGCGCTCGTCATTCAGGAAGTCACCATCATCATCTGGGGTCCGCTGGGCGGCTCGGTTCCGGCCCCGGCCAGCCTGCAGGGCATCGTGATCCTCGGTGATTTCATCTATCCGCAATACCGGCTGTTCACCATCGTCTTCACGGCCGTGCTGGCGGGGCTGTTGTGGTGGCTGCTGGAAGGCACGCGGCTGGGCGCGATTGTTCGGGCGGGGTCTGAATCGCCTTCGAACATGGCGCTCTTGGGCTACAACACCATGCGGATCAACACCTTGGTGTTTGGCTTTGGCGCGGGCCTCGCGGCTTTGGCGGGCGCGTTGGCGGCACCGATCCGGGGGGTTGAGCCTTTCATGGGGGTCGAGGCGCTCTCGATCGCCTTTGTCGTCGTGGTGATTGGCGGCATGGGCAGCTACACCGGCGCGCTGGTGGCGGGGTTGCTGATCGGGATCGTGCAGAGCGTCATGGCGACGCTTTGGCCTGAAGGTGCGCGGCTGATGATTTATGTCGGCATGGCGCTGGTCATCGCGCTGATGCCCCGTGGCTTGCTGGGGAGGGCGTGACCGATGCGTGCAATCGATAGACCTGTCGTCCAGTTCGGCCTTGTGGTGCTGAGCATTCTGATCCTGCCGCTGGTGCTGCAGTCGGGGATTCTGGCCACCGAGATCTTGATCTTTGCGATGGTTGTCGCCGCCTGCAATCTGCTGCTGGGCTATACGGGCCTGCTCTCGTTCGGGCAGGGGATTTTCTTCGGGATCGGCACCTATGTCGCAGGGATTTGCCTGACGCGCTGGTCGGTTCCGGTGCCTTTGGTGCTGGCGGGGGCGGCGTTTCTGGGCGCGGTTGTCGCGAGCCTGGTGGGTTGGCTGTCGATCCGGCGGCAGGGCGTTTATTTCGTGATGCTGACGCTCGCCTTTTCGCAGCTGTTCTACTTTCTCGCCTATACGTTCAGCGGCCTGACGGGCGGTGACAACGGGCTTTTGGGCGTGCCGCGCCCCAGCCTTGGCGGACAAGAGCTGAACGCGCCCTGGGCCTATTACAGCTATGTCGCGGTTTGCTTTCTGGTGATCTTTGCGCTGCTGATCATGGTCACGCAATCCACCTTCGGCCGCACCTTGATCGCGATCCGCGAGAATGAAAGCCGCGCCGCGGCAATCGGCTTTCCGACCAAATTGTTCAAGATCGAGGCCTTTGCGATCTCGGGCGCGGTCACGGCTCTCGGTGGTGCCTTGCATGCGATGCTGATCGGTGTCGCGCCCCTGTCAAACATTGAATACCACACCAGCGAGCTGATCCTGATCATGACCATCATCGGCGGCAGTTCCAGCCTGTTTGGCTCGGTGCTGGGCGCGGGGTTCTACCTGGTGCTCGCCGATTTGCTCTCGTCGATCTGGCCGCGCTGGTTGCTGCTCCTGGGGCTGGCTCTCGTCGCGACGGGGTTGTTCCTGCAACGCGGGCTCTGGGGCCTGGTGGAGCGCCTTTATGACGCGGCAACGGGCCGTGCACGCGCGCCAAATCCCCCGGCAAAGGAGCATTGAGATGAGCGATATCGCATTGCAGACCCGTGGGCTCGGGGTGAAATACGGCACCTTTCACGCTTTGGCGGAGGTTGACCTCGATATCCGCCGCAACTCGGTGCATTCGATCATCGGGCCGAATGGCGCGGGCAAAACCACGCTGTTCCATGCGCTGACGGGGCGGGTTCCGGCCTCGTCCGGCCGGGTTGTGCTGGAGGGGCGCGACATCACGCAAGCCTCGGATGATGACCGGGTGCGGCTGGGGATTGCGCGGTCGTTTCAGGTGACCAGCCTGTTTGCCAATCTCAGCCTGCGCGAAAACCTGCGGCTGGCGGCACAGGGGCGCACGCCTTGGCAGGCTTTGGCACCGTGGCGCCGCGCACAGAGCAACCGGGCCGCGCTCGAGCTTGCCGATCAGGTGACCGAGCGTCTGGAACTGTCGGCCGTGTCCGACAGGCTGGCGGGAGAGTTGTCGCATGGTCAGCAGCGGCGGCTTGAAGTGGGCATGGCGATGGCGGCACGTCCGCGCCTGATCCTGCTCGATGAGCCGACATCGGGCATGGGCATTGATGACATCGACGCGATGAAGACCCTGATCCGCGATCTTGCTCAGGATCACACGGTGCTGTTCATCGAGCATAACATGGGCATCGTGATGAACATTTCCGACACGATCACGGTGATGCGTCTGGGGCGCAAACTGGTGGAGGGCACGCCCGCCGTGATCCGTGAAGATCCGGAAGTGCAGCGCGCCTATCTGGGCAATATGATCACGGGAGACATCGCATGACCCCCGCTTTGCGTTTGCAAAATCTGCACGGATATTACGGAAAAAGTCATATTTTGCAGGGCGTCACCCTTGAGGTCGGGCAGGGGGAGATCGTCACCTTGCTGGGCCGCAACGGGGCCGGCAAAAGCACCACGCTGAAGGCGGCGGTGGGGCTTGTGACGCCTGAGCGCGGCGTGGTGGAGCTGGAAGGCCGCGATGTGACGGGCCGCGCGCCCTATCAGATCGCGGCGGCGGGCCTCTCGCTCGTGCCGGAGGATCGCGGGATCTTTCAGTTGCTCACGGTCGAGGAAAACCTGCGCATCGCGGTGCGCAAGGGCTCGCCCTGGTCGATCCGCGACATCTACAGGATCTTCCCGCGCCTTGAAGAGCGCCGCAGCAATGGTGGCGGGCAGCTTTCGGGCGGCGAGCAGCAGATGCTGTCCATCGCGCGGGCGCTGCTGAACGGCCCGAAAGTGCTGATGCTGGATGAACCCGTCGAGGGGCTGGCGCCGATCATTGTTGAGGAAATTGTCACGCAGATCCGGCTGATCCGCGATGCCGGTGTGCCGATCCTTTTGGTCGAACAGAACCTTGCGGTCTGCAGCCAGCTTGCTGACCGGCATTACATTCTCGAACTCGGTCAGATCGTCCATGAGGCGAGTGCGGCACAATTCCGCTCCGATCCCGAGACGATTGACCGCTACCTCGGCGTGAAGGCCTGAGGCCTGAAAGACCTTCGGCAGAAAGAAGAGACCATGTCCAACTTGACGATCAACCAAGACCGGCTTTGGGCCAGTCTGATGGAGACGGCACAGATCGGCGGCACGTCAGATGGCGGGATTGCGCGGCTGACCCTGAGTGAGGATGACAAGCGCATCCGCGATTGGCTGAGCGCCGAATGCGCCGCATTGGGCATGAAGCTGACGGTGGACGAGGCGGGCAATATGTTCGCGCTGCGCGCCGGAAAGCGCCCCGATCTGCCGCCGATTGCGATGGGCAGCCATCTTGACACGCAGCCGACGGGCGGCAAGTTCGACGGGGTTCTGGGCGTGCTCGCGGGGCTGGAGGTGCTGCGCACGCTGGAGGCGGCGGGCTATGAGAGCGAGGCGCCGCTGATGCTGGTGAACTGGACCAACGAGGAGGGCTCGCGCTTTTCGCCCGCCATGCTCGGCTCGGGGATCTGGGCGGGGGTCTATGCGCCCGACTACGGCGATGCACGCAGCGATGTTGCGGGGGACACCTTCGGGGCCAGCCTTGATCGCATCGGCTATCGCGGCGCGGCAAAAGCGGGCGCGGTCAAGATCGGCGCGATGTTCGAGCTGCATATCGAGCAAGGCCCGATCCTTGAGGCAGAGGGCGTTCAGATCGGGGTTGTTCAGGGCGTGCAGGGGATGCGGTGGTTCGAGCTGGTCCTGCGGGGCACGGCGGCGCATACCGGCTCAACCCCGATGAACATGCGCCGGAACGCGCTTTTGGGCATGGCAAAGGTGATTGAGGGGATCGACGGGATTGCCAGATCGCATGCGGATGCGGTGGGCACGATCGGCTTTTTGGAGGTCCATCCCAATTCGCATAATGTGATTCCCGGCGAAGTGCGCGCGACGATTGATCTGCGCCATCCCTCGGATGCGGTTCTGGATCAGATGGAGCAGCAAACCCAGGCGCTGGTGCGCGCAGCGGCGGCCGAGATCGGGCTGGAGCACCGGTTGGATCAAATCTCTCGCACCGCATCCGTGGTGTTTGACGCCGCCTGCATCGCGGCGGTGCGCGCGGGGGCGCAGGCGGCGGGCTTCAGCATGCGCGACATCATCTCCGGCGCGGGCCATGACGCGGCGCATACTGCCGCCGTGGTGCCGACAACGATGATCTTTGTGCCCAGTGCGGGCGGGCTGAGCCACAATCCGGCGGAATCCACCCTGCCGGAGGAATGCGCGGCGGGCGCGCAGGTCTTGCTGGAGGCGGTGCTGCACTACGACCGCCAGCGCGCCGAGACGCGCCGCGGGGTGACCGCGTGACGCGTCTGGTTCTTGCCCGGTTGAACCACGAGACGAATACCTTCTCTCCGGTGAAAACCCCGCTGAGCGTCTTCAATCCGATCTATGGGGCCGAGGCGCTTGCCGCCGCCGAGGGCCATCCGACGGCGCTGGGCGCGTTCCATGCCTTCGCGCGGAGCATCGGGGCACAGATCGCGGTGCCGCTGATCGCCCACGCCAATCCGTCGGGGCCGGTGGAGGACGCGGCCTTCGAGGCGATGGCGCAGGCGATTGTGGCGGCCGTGGCCGGGGGATGTGACGGGATCTTGCTGGATCTGCATGGGGCCATGGTGACGCGCAGCCATGATGACGGCGAGGCTGCCCTGCTCGCGCGGGTGCGCGCCGCGGCCCCAGATGTGCCGATTGGGGTGGCTTTGGACCTGCACGGCAACATCAGTCAAAGTCTGCTGGACCAATGCGATGTCATCGTCGGGTTCAAGACCTATCCCCATATCGACATGGTCGAAACCGGCGCACATGTCGCGCGGATATTCGCGCCGCTGCTTGCCGGGGGCGCGCGTCCGGCGATGGCGCTCAACCATCCGCCGATGCTGGCGGCAACGCTGCGGATGAACACCACGACCGATTGCGCGATGACGGATCTGATCGCGATGGCGCGGCAGGCCGAGACACGCGCAGGCGTGCAGGCCGTCACCGTCTTCGGGGGGTTTCCGCTGGCCGACCTGCACGAGACGGGGCTGTCGATCCTGGTGGTTGCGCAGACCCCGGAGCTGGCGCGGGATGTCGCCGCCGACCTTGGGAAAGAGGCCTGGAAACGCCGGGCGGAATATGTCTACGCGGAAGAGCCTCTGGCGCAATCTGTCGCCCGTGCGATGGCGCTGGCAGATGGCAGCGCGCCGATCCTGATGCTCGATCACGGGGACAATTGCAATTCGGGCGGATCATGCGATGTGATGGATGTGCTTGCCGCATTGCTGGAGGCCGGGCAGAAGGGCATCGTCGTCGGCCCGATTGCCGATCCGCAAACCGTCGCGCAGCTTTTCGCCGCGGGAGAAGGGGCCGAGGTCGCGGTGGCGCTGGGCAACAAGACCCCCGCCGAGGGCCTGCCCGCGCCGCAACCGCCGCTGCGCCTGCGCGGTACGGTCACCGCGCTCTCCGATGGGCGCTACCGTGTCACGGGGCCGATCTACACCGGGCAGGTGCTCTCGATGGGACGCGCGGCGGCGCTGGATACCGGTGCCGCGCGGATCGTGATTTGTGAGCAGCCGCATGAACCGCTCGATCTGGGGGTTTTCACCTCGCTCGGGATTGACGCCACCGCCGCGCGTTTTCTGCATCTGAAATCGCGGATGTATTGCCGTCCGGTGTTTGAACCCTTGGCCAAAGCGACGATCGAATGCGCCAGTTCGGGTGTAACAGGCTCTGATTACGATCTATTCTCTTTCAAAAAACTCGCGCGTCCCATATACCCCTTGGACCCCGACATGGACTTGGAAAGCTAAGGCACCGCGATGGATCTGGATGCGTCGACGAGCAAAGAGCGCAAGATTTCACGGATCAAGCTGTCGGATCAGGTTGCGGAGGACATCCGTCGCCGGATCGCGCGTGAGGGGCTGAAACCAGGCGACCGGCTGCCCAACGAGCGCACGCTGATGGAGCATTACGGCTGCTCGAAAGGCACCATGCGCGAGGCGCTCAAGGCGCTCGAGGTCGAGGGGATGGTGCGGATGCTCTCGGGGCCCAACGGCGGGCCGGAGATCCAGGACGCGTCAATCGAGATTGCGACGCAGCATTTGCGGCAATATCTGCATTTCCAGCAGCTCGATTTCGCGCATGTCTATGAGTTGCGGCAGTCGCTGGAGGTGAGCCTGGCCCGCAATGTCATCGGCAAGCTGACCGAGGATCATTTCCGCAGGCTCGAGGAGAACATCCGCCTGTGCGAAGAGGCGAATGCGGTGCGCGACCGTCCGGTGGTGCGCCGGGTCGAGACCGAGTTCCACGACATACTCTGCGACGCGTCCGACAATGTGCTTTTGGTGTTTTTCTGCAGATTTCTCAACAGTATGCTGCGCGATCTCGTCAGCTATCGCAGCGAGAGCATGCAAGAGCATGAGATTTTTGGCGAAGAGAATATCGAAAGCCACAAGCAGTTGCTGACCGCGCTGCGGGCCGAGAACGCCGATGCGGTTGCGGCGATCATGCACGATCACATGTGCTGCGCCGAAAGCTATATGCGGCGGCTCGATGCCTCGTTCCGATCGGATCTCTTGAGCCGTTCCTGAGCCTGTTCCGGTCTGACGCCCACCCGTTGCAGAACGGGTGGGCGGTGCCGAAATTTCGCCCCCCCTGGACAGAAGGGCCCCCCTCACGCGGGCCACCAACCGCAGCCGCGCTAGACCGGACGCCGCCGCTCAGAGGTCCAGCAGCCGCGCGGCATCGAGGATCGAAAACACCGGGCGCCCGACGGCCCTGCGCACCGCGGCGGCATAGGGGGGCAGGTTGCCGCATTCCAGAACGAGTGCGCCGATCTCCGGATGCGCGGCCACCAGCCCGCGTGCCGCCCGGGTGACCGCCGCTTCGATCTCGCCCGGATCAAGTCTCTGCCGCTGCAGCTCTTTGGCCGTGAGAAATGTCTCGGCAAAGGCGGCCTCATGCTCCAGCCCGGCGATGCGCACCGCCTCGGCGGTGCAGCCCGCCGCCTGCAGCGCGGCCGTGCCAAGGCTTGGGCGTGAAGCGGTGAGAATGCCCACCGGGCGATTGCCCGTCATGAGGCGCACCAACGGCACCAGCGCCAGCCCCGAGAGCACCACTGGAATGCGGACCGCCGCCGCGATTTCGGCCTGCACGGTGATCAGGAAACCGCAGGTTGAGGTGAGCATCACCGCCCCCTCGCGCTCCAGCGCCTGCGCGGCGGCGATGAAAGCGGCAACCAAAGCGGGCGCGGGGCGGCCATCGCGCACAATGTCGGGGCTGCCCGCGCCCGCGACCACGCGGATGCGGGCGGGCAGATGGTAGCTGTCAGGATGGCCCGCATCGCCCGGAATGCGCGGGAAGCGGGTGTCCAGGCTCAGGATTCCGATGAAGGCAGACATGGTGTGCGGTGTCCGTCGAGAAGGGAGAAAACCAAAGGGGTGACGTAGATCGGGATTTGCGACACTCCGACGAACAGGCTGAACGTCGGGTCATGCGGCAGCGCGGCCAGCAGGACCGAGAGATTGCGGTTGCCCATCAGCAGGCCGCCTGCACCCGCCGTGGCGCGATCGGTGACCATGCGCATCCCCTGCCGGAGCAGCAGATTGCTGCCGATGTTCAGCACCAGCGCCAGCAGGGCCAGCGCCAGCGCCCGGGCGGGATCGGCCTGAACCTGCGCGAGGACGCCGTCCAGCAAGGGGAACAGAAAGGTCAGCATCACCAGCGCCGCGATACCGTCGAAGACCGGGGCGTTGCGCGCGATGCGGGCCGGGCCGGTGGTCCGCCGGATCAAGCTGCCCAGCAGCAGGCCGCCGAAGAGCATTGCCGATACTTTGAGGGCGATCTCTTGCGGATCAAGCAAGGGGCTGCCGCCGACCAGCCAGAGCGTCGCAGGCACCATCAGCGGCGAGAGAAAAGTACCAGTCAGCGTGACCAGCAGCGCCAGACGCGCGTCATAGCCGAGCATCAGCGCGATATTGGGCGCGGAACTCAGCGGCGGGGCAGCCGCAAAACCCGCCAGAATGAGGAGAAATCCGGGCGCCAGGCCAAGCCCCAGGCCAAAGCTGTGCAACCCAAGCCCCGCGAGGGGCTGGAACAGCAGGATCGCCGCCAGAATGGGCAAGAGCACGCGCGGCGTGGCCAGCGCCGACAGGATCTCGGACAGATCGAGCCGCGCCACGGCCAGCGCCAGCAGCAAGGCCACCAGCACCGGCAGCGCCGGGGTCAATGCGCCCTCTGTCCCGGGCAGGAAGGGCACGACAATGAGCCCCCCCAACAGGACCGTGCGGGCGTTCAGGCCCACCCAGGCCAGCCCGTCGCGCAAGATCACGGCGCGGCCTGTTTCAGGACCTCGGGCAGCCAGGTGGCCAGACCCGGAAAGGCGATCAGCACCGCCACCATCAGCACCATGATCAGGAACATCGGCAGCGCGGTGCGCGCGATATAGCCCATGTCATGCTTGGTCATCCCCTGCAGCACAAAGAGGTTGAACCCCACCGGCGGCGTGATCTGCGCCATCTCGACCACCACCACGATGAAAATGCCAAACCAGATCAGATCGATCCCCGCCGCGCGGATCATCGGCTCGATGATCGCCATGGTCAGCACCACCGCCGAGATCCCGTCGAGGAACATCCCGATGACGATATAGAAGACCGTCAGCGCCGCGATCAGCGCGATCGGCGACAGGTTCATCGAGCCGATCCACTCCGCCAGCGCGCGCGGCACCCCGGTAAAGCCCATCGACAGCGTCAGGAAGCTGGCCCCCATCAGGATCAGCGCGATCATCGCCGAGGTGCGGGTGGCGCCCAGCAGGCTCTCGGTGAAGCTTTTGCGCGAGAGCGAGCCTTGCCCCAGCGCCAGCACGATGGACCCGACGACGCCAAAGGCCGCGGCCTCGGTCGCGGTGGCAATGCCGGAATACATCGAGCCGATGACCATCACGATCAGCGCGATCACCGGCAGCAGCAGCACCGAGTTTTTCAGCGCGCGGACAAAGCCGATTTTCGGCTCGGGCGGCGGCGCCTCCTTTGGGCGCAGCACCGACCAGAGGGCGATATAGGCCATGAACATGCCTGCGAGCACCAGGCCCGGAAACACCCCGGCCATGAACAGGCTGGTGATGCTTTCGCGGACGCTGACGCCGTAAACGATCAGGGTCAGCGAGGGCGGGATCATCAGGCCGAGCGTTGCCGCCCCGGCAAGGGTGCCGATGATCATGAACTCCGGATAGCCGCGTTTGCGCAACTCAGGAATCGACATCTTGCCCACCGTGGTCAGCGTGGCCGCGGACGAGCCGGAGACGGCGGCGAAAACGGTGCAGCCCACGACATTGGTGTGCAACAGCCCGCCGGGAAACCGCGCGAGCCAGGGCGCCAGCCCTTTGAACATGTCCTCGGACAGGCGGGTGCGATAGAGGATCTCGCCCATCCAGATGAACAGCGGCAGCGAGGTCAGCGTCCAGCTGGAAGCGCTCGTCCAGATGGTGATCGACATCGAGCTGCCGGGGTTGCGCGAGGTGAATCCGATCATCCCGATATAGGCCACCCCCATCAGCGCCAGCCCCACCCAGAGGCCGGAGCCCAGCAAGAAGAACATCACGAAGAGGAAAATGCCAATCTTCAGCCCGGTCGCATCGCGGTCAAAGCCGGTCATCAGATGCACCGCGCCGTAGATCACCAGCAAAAACGCCCCGAACAGCGCGAGGCGGAATTTGCGATGGGCAAAGATGTCGCGCAGCGGCGATTGCGCCGGGCTGTCAACGCCGAGACTGTTGGTAAAGAGCACCTGCCGCAGGTTGTCGAGCAAGGCGATGGCCAGCACCGTGGCCCCGACCGCCATCGGAATTTGTGGAATCCACAGCGGCGTGCCGTCTTGCCCCTGCGAGACATCGTTCAGCTTGTGGCTGAGCCAGGGGGTGCGCAGCGCATACCAGGCAAAGAAGACCCCCACGACCGAGGCCACCGTATAGCACCAGATTTCGGCCCCGCGGCGCCAGGTGCCGCTGCGCTCAACAAACAGGCTGACGCGGATATGTTCGTTCCGGGTGAAGGCATAGCCCAGCCCGAGGAACGAGGCCGAGGCCATGGCATACCCGGCATAGGCCGCGCCACCGGGCAACAACAGGCCCAGCCAGCGGGCCACCATTTGCGCAATGACAAGACCGAGGATTGCCAACAGGGCGAGGGCCGCCCCATAGCCGGTCATTTTGTAGAGCGTGTCGAGGGCAAATCTCATGGTCAGCTTTCTGTGGCGGCGCGCAGAAAGACGCGACGGGAAGGGGGAGGAATGGGCATGCCAAGGCAAGGCCCCCGCGGTCGCTGCGGGGGCCAGGGACCTTACTGTGCTTTATAGGCGTCGATGATCGCCTTGCCGTCATCACCTGTCGCGGCAAGCCATTCGGTCGTCATCGTGGCGCCGATCGCCGACAGGTCGGCGGCCAGCGTTTCGGAGGGCATCCCGATGCTCATGCCATTGTCGCCCAGCGTTTTGACAAAGCCATCGGCGAGCGAGGCGGCCACTTCCGTGCCACGGGTTTGCGCGACCTCTGCGGATTTGGTCACGCAGTCCTGCACCTCATCGGGCAGCGCGGCCATGGCTTCGGTGTTCACGAAGACTGTGTTGCGCGGGAGCCAGGCTTTCACATCGTAAAAGTGGCTCATGTCCTCCCAGACCTTCTCGTCGACACCGGTCGAGCCGGAGGAAATCATCGATTCAACAACGCCGGTGGCCAGCGCCTGCTTCAGCTCGGCCGCTTCGATCTGCGTCGGCACCATGCCCGACAGCTCGGCCACGCGGGCGGTGGTGGCATTGTAGGCGCGGAACTTGACGCCTTTCATATCAGCGACGCTGTTCACTTCCTTGTCGAAATACATCCCCTGCGCCGGCCAGGGCACCGAATAGAGCAAGGTCACGCCCTGCGCCGCGAGAACCTTCGCCAACACCGGTTTCGCCGCATCGCGCAGCTTGTCCGAGGCCTCGAACGAGCTGGCAAGGAAGGGGATCGAGTCATAGGCAAAGATCGGGTTTTCATTGGCATGCGCCGAGAGCAGCCGCTCGCCGATCTGCGCTTCGCCCAGTTGCACGGCGCGTTTGATCTCATCGCCTTTGAACAGCGAACCGCCCGGATGCACGGTGATCTCCAGCGCGCCGTTCGAGCAGGTTTTCACGTCATTGGCAAAAGCCACGGCATTTTCGGTGTGATAATTGTTGGCCGGGTAGGCCACCGGCATATCCCAGGTTTCGGCGCAAACGGCACCCGCGGACAGGGTGCTGAGCAAGGCGACAAAGGAGACGGTTGTTTTCATGTGCATTCTCTCTGTTGGTGACGCGTTTGTACCCGGTGACGGGCAGTCTGGAGCATTTCATCGCCCTCTTGGACATTGATGCCAGATGGTCGGCTGGCCGCCTACCTTGGAATAATTGCGCATCCATGACAAAAAGTCATGCCGGAAGTACCTGTTTGGCCCTGCGGCCCGCTCGATACCCCGCATTATAGCCAAGGCTGTTGGCAAGAACAGCCCGGGACAGGACCATTGCGGCAAAGCCGAGGGTCCGCCGCTTTGTGGCCTTCTGCGGTCAGGGCCGACCCCAAACGCCTGTTAACCCGCGCGCGCGTGGTGATTATCCCGCGTCACCCGGATCAGGGCAAAGACCCGAAGCATGGATGCCGACGACCCTTCGGGATGAGCATTGGGGGGAGGGGGTGAAAGTGGGGAGCCACCGCGCGTTGGTCAGAAACGCGTTGCGGCAAAGGGGGCGATGTCGATGGCGGGGGGCCGGTCCGCGATCAGATCCGCCACGATCTCGGCGGTCATCGGCGCAGATGCCAGCCCGATATGCCCATGTCCGAAAGCATGGATGATCTGGCGGCAGCCGCTTGCGACGCAAATGACCGGGCGACCATCCGGCGTCGAGGGGCGGTTCCCCTGCCAGCGGCTGACCTTGGCATCGGTTTCGGGCCGGTCCAGCGCGGGCCAGGCGCGTTTCAGATGACCGAGCAAGATATCGGCCCGCCGCCAGTCGGGCGCGGCATCTGCCGAGGCCAGCTCGACCTGACCCGAGGCGCGCAGACCCGTCTCGGTCAGGACATTGGCCATCTTGCCATCCTGCGGCATCACCGGAATGGCGGGGCGCACCGCCGGATCCGCGATCTCCACATAATAGCCGCGCTCGCTTTCCAGTGAAATCCGGTCGCCCGCTGCACGGGCCAGGGCCTTCGAGCGGGCCCCGGAGGCAATCACCGCGCCGTCGCAGGCAAGGGCGCCCGCATCGGTTTCAACCGCGATCAACCTGCCGTTGCGCAGCGAAAAGCCGGTTGCGCGCGCCCGGTGCATGTCGGCCCCTTGCGCGACCGCCGCCGCCACCAGCGCCGCAACATAGCCACCGGGATTGGTGCAATGCGCGCCATCGGTCAGCAGGATGGCGAATTGATAGGCCTGCGACAGGTCGGGCAGCAGGGCATGCAGTTCAGTGCCGTCCAGTTCCTGCATGCGGACACCGAACCTGCGGCGCAATGCCCAGCTCGCGCTGTCATTCTCAAAGGCGGTTTTGTCGGCAAAGGCATAGATCAGCCCCTTTTGCACGATCAGTTCCGGGCGGCCGATGCCCTCCGCGAGGGCGCGATGTCTGGCCTGCGCCCCGGCCAGCAGCGCGGCCAGCGCCGCCGCCGTTTTCCCGACCCGGGCAGGGGTCCAGCCAGACAGCAAAAAACGCATGAGCCAGGGGGACAATCGCAGCAGATGCCGCCAGCGGATGGTCAGCGCGCCGGTCGGATCCAGCAGATAGCCGGGTACCTTTTTCCACAGACCGGGTATCGACATCGGGATGATTGATGCCGGGCTCAGAAAGGCACCATTGCCATGGCTGGCGGCCTGAATGCCGCCGGGCGTTGAGGGCTCAACGATTGTCACGCGATGACCGTCGCGCTGCAAGGCCAGCGCAACCGTTGCCCCGATCACGCCTGCGCCAATCACCACGATATGTTTCGCGTCCACTGCCATCTTCGTTTCGACCTCGCCGTCCAATGACGTTTTCGCATGGGCAGCCAACCATGTGACATCAGATCACACGCCCGCCTTATCAGGATGCATTTCCAGTGCGCCTGCCTGCGTCGCGTGACCGGTTTTCGTCGCGCCAAACCACTGCGTCGTCCGTCTTCGTACTCCTGACAGAGACCGGGGCGGCTGCGAACTCTTGAAATCCTCACTCCGGCATGACTTTTGGTCATGATGGAGGGCATGATGCGCAGATATTTACCGTCACTATCCGCTTTGCTGGCATTCGAATCCGCCGGACGGCACGCGAGTTTCACCAAGGCTGCGGAGGATCTGTCGATCACGCAGAGCGGGGTCAGCCGTCAGATCGGCAATCTGGAAGTGTTCCTCGGCACCCGGCTTTTTGAGCGCATCGGCTCCCGGATCGTGCTGACCGATGCGGGCAGCGCCTATCTGCAAGAGGTTTCCAAGTCTCTGGACCATATCGAGCAGGCGTCGATCGACACGGTGCGCGGGCGCAAACTGGACGAGGCGCTGATGGTCTGCGCGCATCCGACGCTGGCCACGCGCTGGCTCGCGCCAAGGCTGCAGGGCTTCATGACGGCGCATCCCGGGGTGATGATCGAAGTCACCACAGCCACGCAGGAGATCAATTTTGACACCACCAGGATCGACATGGCCATCTTGCGCGGCAGGGGCTCCTGGAAGGATGCGGTGTCCTATGAACTGTTCCCGGAGGAACTGGCGGTGGTGGCCGCGCCGAAACTGCTGCCCCGGGGCGTCGCTTTGCAGCATCTCGATTTTGATCAGATCCCGACGTTGCAGAATGCCAGCCGCGCCGATTTGTGGCTGACCTGGTTGCGGCGCACGGGATTGCCGCATTCCGGTGCGATCCGCGGGCCGCGGCTGCCGCACAGCGAAATGCTGATTTCGGCGGCGGTGTCCGGCCTCGGGCTTGCGGTGGTGCCGGTGCAATATGTCGAGGCAGAGCTGCGCCGTGGTGACCTGTGGTTGCCGTTCGGGCCGCCCGTCGCCAGCGAAGACAGCTATTGGCTGGTGCATTCCGAACGTGGCTCGGACCGTCCGGCGACGATGCAATTCAAGTCCTGGCTGCTGCGCCAGGCGCGAAAATCGCACAACAGACAGCCTCAGGGGTGACCAAAGCGCCTTGGTGCGGCGACGGCATCTAGGGGCTGCACCAGACGATTGCCCGCGCCCGGATGGGGGGGCGGGGGAACCACGCGTCCCCCGCATCCGGGCGCGGGAGCCAGCAGGCCCTGACGCGGCCCGGCTTTCGCGGCAGCCCTGCGGGCCTGTTCACGAGGAGAATATCGCCCCCGGATTCATCCGGCCCGCCGGGTCCATCGCCCGCCGCAGCCGCCGCATCAGATCCAGCGCAACGGGATCGGCCAGCGCCTCAAACTCCGCCCGCTTCAGCCGCCCGATGCCATGCTCGGCGCTCAGCGTGCCGCCGAGTTTCATCGCTTCTTGCGCAAGGATGACCGTCAGCGCATGCCAATGGCCGCGGAAGATGTCGGGGGCCATATCCTCGGGGCGCAGCAGATTGAAATGCACGTTGCCGTCGCCCAGATGTCCGAAGGGGACCGGACGGATGCCGGGCAGAAACCCCGAGACCGCGCGGGCGGTGTTTTCCATATAGGCGGGCACCTGACTGACGGGCACGGCCGTATCGCTTTTCAGGCAGCTTTTGTCCTCAATCAGCGCACCGGCGATCCCCTCGCGCAGATCCCAGAAGGCGGCGCGCTGGGTGTCATTCTGGCTGATCACCGCATCTTGCACGAGCGCGGCCTCAAAGGCTTCGGCCAGACCGTCCTCAAGGGCGGCCGCCAGATCATGGCGCATCGCCGGGGTTTCGGCCTCCATCAGCACGGCCCAGGGCGCCGGGGCCGCAAGCGGATAGCGGCAGCCCTCCAGCGCCAATGCCGCCGCAAGCGCGCCCTCGGACATCAGCTCGAACGCGGCGATGGTTTCGCCCAGATGCCGTGAGAGCAGGTGCAGCAACTGCAAGGCGGCGGTGGGGCTGTCCACCGCGACAAAGGCGGTGGCACGGTTGCGGGGGGCGGGCCGCAGCTTCAGGACGGCGCCGGTGATGATGCCCAAAGTCCCTTCGGCGCCGATGAACATCTGGCGCAGGTCATAGCCGGCCGTGTTCTTGCGCAGGGCGCGCATCCCGTCCCAGAGCGTGCCATCGGGCAGCACCACCTCCAGCCCCAGCACCTGATCGCGCGCCGTGCCATAGCGCAGCGCATTGTTGCCGCCCGCATTGGTCGAGAGATTGCCTCCGATCTGCGAGGAGCCGACGGCGCCGTGGAACAGGGGGAAATACAGGTCCGCCGCCTCTGCCGTGGCGCGGATCGTGCCCAGAACAGCCCCCGCATCCACGCTCATCGTGGCGCCTGCTGCATCGAGCGCGCGGATGCGGGTCATTCTGGACAGCGACAAGATCGCCGTGTGTTCCAGATCATGTGGTGCCGCCCCGCGGGTCAGGCCGGTCAGGCCGCCCTGCGGGATCACCGCGATGGCTTGGGCATGACACCAGCGCATCGCGGCCTGTACCTCGACGGTCGTGGCGGGACGCAGCACCATGCGCGGCAAGGTGGCGGGCGTGCCCAGCGGATCGTCCAGATAGCGCGCCATCTCGGCCGGATCGGTGATCAGCCCCTTGTCGCCCAATTGCGCCTGAAGTGCTTGTAGTGCCTGCATGGTCATGCCGCCACCGCCGCGATCAGTGCCGCCAGCAGCCGGTCGCTCTCGGCAGCATCGCCGATCGAGATGCGGATCGCGCCCTGGGTGTCGGGCCAGCCCAGATATTGCACGGCGATGCCCCCGGCCTGCAACGCCGCCACGATGGGCGCGGCGGGCTGGTGCAGCCGGACGGTCAGGAAATTGGCGAAACTCGGCAGGATCTGCGCGCAATGGGGGGCGAGGGCCGCGGCCAGACGCTGGCGTTCCTGCACCGTCCGCGCGATGGATTGCGCGACATGGGCATCGTCTTGCAACGCGGCGAGGGCCGCCGCGAGAGAGGGGCGGCTGACGTTGAAATTATGCCGCAGCCGCGCGAAACCCGCGGCCAGCCCGGGGTCGCTGACCAGGGCGTAACCGATGCGCAGCCCCGCAAGGCAATAGGCCTTGGAGAAGGTGCGGGTGATCACCCAGGGTCCCTTGCGCGCGGCCAGCATTGGCAGCACCGCATCGCCGCCCTCTTGTGCGGCAAATTCGTGATAGGCCTCGTCGATGACCAACAGACAGCTGTCGGGCACCTCGGCGATGGCCTGCGCCACATCGGCAGCGTTCAGGAGTCCGCCGGTGGGGTTGTTGGGCGTGCAGAGGTAGAAGAGCCGCGTGTCCGGGGTGAGCGCGGCCAGCATCGCGGGCACGTCATTGGCGCCATCCGCCCGCAGCGGCACGTTGATGATCCGCGCGCCCGCCATTTGCACGCCCTTGCCGCAGGTGGGGAACGTCGGGCTGGGCATCACCGCCGCATCGCCCGCGCTCAGCGCGACGAGGGCAGATTGCACCAGCAATTCGCCGCTGCCG
Source organism: Phaeovulum sp. W22_SRMD_FR3 (assembly GCF_052113705.1). Taxonomy (NCBI): domain Bacteria; kingdom Pseudomonadati; phylum Pseudomonadota; class Alphaproteobacteria; order Rhodobacterales; family Paracoccaceae; genus Phaeovulum; species Phaeovulum sp. W22_SRMD_FR3. The sequence continues at coordinate 98,721 of NZ_JBGQOG010000005.1, forward strand.
TTGCCCAGAACGATCCGGTCGCGCGCAACCCCGGTACGGGCCGTGATTTCGGTGGTCAGCGCAAGCGCATGATGGTCGGGGTAACGATGCGCGGCCTCCAGCGCCGCCTGTGCCGCCGCCAGTGCCTTTGGCGACGGTGGCGTGGCGGATTCGTTCAGGTTCAGCCGGGTGACGGACGCGGCAGGTGCGCCGTTTTCCTCGGGCATCATCGGCAAGGCCGGAAAGGCGATGGCGGCGATATGGGGCACTGGAATCGGATGCGGGGTGGCCAGCGGGGCAGCAGCAGGGGACGGAAGCGTGGTTTGGGTCATGGCTCATCTCGCTTGGGGGCCGGACAGGCGGGGGCAGGGCCACCCGTCGCGACGGGTGGTCTCAGATCGGGCGGGCGGGGGCACGGGGGCCGGGTCATGCGGGCCGGGTCGGAGGGCCCGGGTCAGAGGGGGCGGGTCAGAGGGGCCGGGTGGGAGGCGGCGGTTCACCCGGTCCTGGTCAGACGGCCTGGCGCATATGGGCCCGGTCGCCTGCGTCTGTCGCAGGCTGGGGCAACAGAGCGCAGGTGGTGCCCGTGGGGGCGCGGGCGCTCAGACGACATTCCGCTCTCGGTAGGTTTGCAAGAAGCTGCGGATGCGCGGATCTGCCGGTGCTTCGCAAAAGATCTCGGCGGGCGGCAGGCAGGCCACGAGCCGCCCCTTTTCCAAAAAGGCCACCCGGTCCGCCGCATGGGCGGCAAAACCCATTTCATGCGTCACCACCACCATCGTCATGCCTTCGGCGGCCAGTTGCTTCATCACATTCAGCACCTCGCCCACCAGTTCGGGGTCCAGCGCCGAGGTCGGCTCATCAAAGAGCATCACATCGGGTTCCATGGCAATGGCGCGGGCGATGGCCACACGCTGTTGCTGACCGCCCGAGAGGCCCGAGGGATAATTGGCCACCTTGTCGCCAAGGTTCACCTTTTCCAATGCCGCCCGGGCCCGGGCCTGCGCCTCTGCTTTCGGCAGCTTGCGCACCCGGATCAGGGCCTCGGCGACATTGTCGAGGGCGGACATATGCGGCCAGAGGTTGAACTGCTGAAACACCATCCCGATGTGGTGGCGCTGCTCACGCAGGGCCGCTGCGGGCAGCGGTTTGCGCGGCAGGCCCGGCGCATCTTGCCAGCCGATCAGGTTGCCGTTCATCCGCACCTCGCCCGCGTCATATTCCTCAAGGAAGTTCAGGCAGCGCAGCAGCGTGCTTTTGCCCGAGCCCGAAGGGCCGATCAGGCACAGCACCTCGGAGCGGCGCACATCAAGCGAGACGTCCGTCAGCGCCTGAAACGTGCCAAAGGTCTTGGACATGTTGCGCACGGTGATGATCGGTTCCTGCGCTTCAGGCGGGGCAGGGCGGATTGAGACAGGGCTGGTCATGGCCATGATCCTTTCAAAGGCGGGTTCAGGCGCGTTTCAGATGGCGCATCGCGCGGGCTTCGACCTTCTTGCCGAGGCCCGAGGTCAGGACGACAAGCAGCCAATAGAAGAGCGACAGCACGAGGAAGGGTTCGACATAGGTGAAGGTTTCCGCCGCCATCGTCTGCGTCTGATAGAGCAGTTCCGGCACCGTCACGACCGAGAGGATCGCGGTTTCCTTGGTCAGGATGATCACGAAATTGGTCAACGGCGCGGTGATCAGCACCAGAGTTTGCGGCAGGATGATCCGGCGCATGATGGTGGCCTCGGAAAAGCCCATGCAGCGCGCGGCCTCGATCTGGCCTTTCGGGATCGCGTTGAAGCCAGAGCGGAAGATCTCGGCGAAATAGGGGCTGCCGTAGATGATGAAGCTGGTGATCCCGGCCTGAACCGGTGTCAGGAGAAGCCCGACATTGGGGCCACCGTAGTAGAGAATGAAGAGCTGGATCATGAAGGGCGTGCCGCGGATCAGCTCGATATAGGTCTGCAAGACCGCGCGCAGCGGTCGCCCCGCCCAGCGGTAAAGGCAGGCGATGGCAAAGCCCAGCACCGCGCCGCCGAGAGAACCGACGATCCAGCACAGGATGGTGACGCCGAACCCGTGCAAGAGCGCGGGGCCGTAGCGCAGGAAAAGATCGAATTCCATGGCGGTCTCCTCAGCGCAGTTGCAGGCGGCGCTCGGCCAGACGGCCCAGCTGCGCGATGGCGAAATTGATCACGAAATACAGTGCCGCCGCCGCCAGATAGATTTCGAGCGGGCGGTAGGTCTGGCCGGTGATGTTCTGCGCCACGCGCGTCAGCTCTCCGATGCCCACCACCGAGGCCAGCGAGGAGACCTTGACCAGCAGGATCAGCTCATTGATCAGCGAGGGCATGCCGAGGCGCAGCGCCTGCGGCACGAGAATGCGGCGCCAGAGCGAGAGCGGCGGCATCCCCAGCGCATGGGCGGCCTCGGTCTGTCCGGCGGGAATGGTCTGCAAGGCACCGCGCAGGATTTCAGCGGTATAGGCCGCCGAGCAGAGCCCCACCGACAGGATCGCGGCCAGAATGGCGGGCAGATCCAGCCCGATATGGGGCAGCATGTAAAAGAACATCAGCAATTGCACCAAGAGCGGCACGCCCCGGAAAAAGCTGATGTAGACCGCAGCACCCCGGCTGAGCAGGTCGCTTTTCGAGATCCGGGCGGCGCAGATGAACACGCCCAGCACGATGCTGATCGCCATTCCGGCAAGCGAGATCAAGATGGTCCATTTCGCCGCGCCGAGGAGATAGGGCAGGTTGTGGAGAATGGTGTCAAAAGAGAAATTCACGGTTCAGGCCCCTGAATGCGTATCATGAGGGCGGGCCCGGCCGGACGCCGGACCCGCCTGAAACAGGGGCCTTATTTCACGTCCGGCATGGTCGAGGGCAGCTCCGGTGCCGCGCCCAGCCATTTCTTGTTGATCGCATCCAGACGGCCATCGGCGTGCATTTTCAGCAAAGCCTCGTTGATCGCGGCCACCAGAGTTGCGCTGTCATCGCCCGGCTGCGCCACCCAGCCGAAATATTTCGGGTCGCCAAAGGGCGGCATCACCAGCTCGAACAATTCGGGGCGCTCGATCGCGGCATAGCCCATGAGCGGCATCGAATTGGCCACCGCCTTGATCCGGCCCGCCGCCAGATCGGCCAGCGCCTCGTCGATGTTCACATATTCACGCACATCTGCCGGGGTCGCCAGCGAGGCCGAGAGCGCCTTGAGCTGCTCGAGCTGCGCCGAGCCCTTTTGCGAGCCGACCGGCATTCCGGCGATGTCTTCCGGCTTGGAAATCGCGCTGTCGCCCGCCCGTTTCGCCAGCGCAACGGTGGCATTGCCGATGGGCAGGGTAAAGCTGTAGCGCGCCATCCGCTCGGCGGTGATCGTCACCGGGGCGTTGACGATGTCGAACTTGCCCGCCTCCAGGCCCGGCAGGATCGAGGCCCAGGGCAGGTCGATATATTCGGCCTTCACGCCCAGTTCCTTGGCCACCTCGTCAAAGAGGTCGCGGCCGATGCCCTGATATTCCCCGTCCACCAGCATGTCGAAGGGGGCATAGTGCATTTCGGTGGCCGCCGTGATCGTGCCCTTGGCCTTGATGTCGGCCAATTGGTCCGCCAGTGCCGGGGCGGTCAGCCCCAGCCCCAGCAACACGGCCATGGCGGTGCCCTTCACGTTAAGATTGGTCATGGTAGTCTCCCGGTTGGTTTTTTTGGTTACAGAATGGCGGGCAGTTTCAGCCCGTGTTCGCGCGCGCAATCGAGCGCGATCTCGTAGCCGGCATCTGCATGGCGCCAGACGCCGGAGGCCGGATCGTTCCACAGGACCCGCTCCAGCCGTTTGGCGGCCTCGGGCGTGCCATCGGCGCAGATCACCACACCGGAATGCTGGCTGAACCCCATACCGACGCCGCCGCCATGGTGAATGCTGACCCAGGTCGCGCCCGAGGCGGTGTTGACCAGCGCGTTCAGCAGCGGCCAATCCGACACGGCATCCGAGCCGTCGCGCATCGCCTCCGTCTCGCGGTTGGGCGAGGCGACGGAGCCGGAATCGAGGTGATCGCGGCCAATGACGACCGGGGCTTTCAGCTCGCCATTCGCGACCATCTCGTTGAAGGCAAGCCCCGCGCGGTGCCGGTCGCCGAGGCCGATCCAGCAGATCCGCGCGGGCAGGCCCTGAAACGCGATACGGTCGCGCGCCATGTCCAGCCAGTTGTGCAGATCCTTGTTCTCGGGGAACAGCTCTTTCATCTTCTGGTCGGTTTTATAGATGTCCTCCGGATCGCCGGAGAGGGCGACCCAGCGGAACGGGCCGATCCCCCGGCAAAACAGCGGGCGGATATAGGCGGGCACGAAACCGGGGAAGGCGAAGGCGTCTTCGAGCCCCTCTTCCAGCGCCATCTGCCGGATATTGTTGCCATAATCGAGGGTCGGCACCCCGGCGTTCCAAAAATCCACCATCGCGGCGACATGGATTTTCATGCTGGCGCGCGCGGCGCGGGCCACGGCTTTGGGATCGCTGTCGCGCTTGGCCTTCCACTCGCCCATGGTCCAGCCCTGCGGCAGATAGCCGTTCACCGGGTCATGCGCCGAGGTTTGATCGGTGACGATATCGGGGCGGATACCACGGCGATAGAGCTCGGGGAAGACATCCGCCGCATTGCCCAGAAGCGCCACGGATTTCGCCTCGCCCGCCGCCGTCCAGCGCGCGATCATCTCCAGCGCCTCGTCCAGCGAGTCCGTCTTTTCATCGACGTAGCGGGTGCGCAGCCGGAAATCGATGCTGTCGGGATTGCATTCCACCGCGAGGCAACAGGCCCCGGCCATCACCGCAGCGAGCGGTTGCGCGCCGCCCATACCACCGAGGCCGCCGGTCAGGATCCATTTGCCCTTCAGGCTGCCGCCGTAATGCTGACGACCAGCCTCCATGAAGGTCTCATAGGTGCCCTGCACGATGCCCTGGCTGCCAATGTAGATCCAGGACCCCGCCGTCATCTGGCCGTACATCGCCAGACCTTTCTTATCGAGTTCGTTGAAATGGTCCCAGGTCGCCCAATGCGGCACGAGGTTGGAGTTGGCGATCAGCACGCGCGGCGCATCGCGGTGGGTTTTCACTACGGCCACCGGCTTGCCCGATTGCACCACCAGTGTTTCGTCTTCCTCAAGATTGGTCAGGCTCTCCACGATCAGGTCAAAGTCGCGCCAGGTGCGCGCCGCGCGGCCAATGCCGCCGTAGACCACCAGCTCATGCGGGTTTTCGGCCACATCGGGATGCAGGTTGTTCATCAGCATCCGCAGCGGCGCTTCGGTCATCCAGCTTTTCGCCGTCAGTTTGCTGCCGGTGGGCGGATAGATGTCACGGGCGTTCTTGCGCGGATCGGTGGAGATGGGGTTGGTCATGACAAGCCTCGAAGGGTTGGGGCCAGATCGGCCAAAGTGGTCAGAAGGCGCGCGAGGATCGGGCGAAGTGCCCCGGCGCGCGCGGTGTCATAAGCAAAGGGGGGCGATTGCGTTTGCAGATGCGTGGACTGGGCCAGCTCCATCTGGATCGCGTGCAGCCCCTCGGCCGGGCGGCCATAATGCCGCGTGGTCCAGCCGCCCTTGAAGCGGCCGTTCAGCACCGAGCGATAGCCCCGGGCTTCGGCGCAGATGTCGTGCACGGCGGTTTCGATCTCAGGGGCGCAGGTGGTGCCCATATTGGTGCCGATGTTGAAATCGGGCAGGGTGCCCTCGAACAGAAACGGAATCTGCGAGCGGATCGAGTGGCAGTCATAGAGGATCGCCACGCCGTGGCGGGCGCGCACCCGGTCCAGTTCCGCCGCCAGCGCCGCGTGATAGGGGGCGTGAAAAGCGGCCCGGCGCGTCGCGACCTCGGCGTCATCCGGCGTTTGGGTCCAGATGTCGTCACCGTCGAAATTGGTCAGCGGCACAAGGCCGGTGGTGTTTTGCCCGGGATAGAGGCTGTTGCCTTCGGGGTCACGATTGGCGTCGATCACATAGCGGTGGAAGGTGGCGCGCACCGTGGTCGCCCCCGGCAACAGCCCGTCATAGAGCTGGTGGATGTGCCAGTCGGTGTCCTCGAGCGTCTGGCCACGCGCATTCAGCCGGGCAAAAATGTCCGGCGGCACATAGGTGCCGGTATGGGGCAGGCCGAGCACGACCGGGCTGTCGCCCTGATGGACCTCGACCGGGGTCATGCGCCCAGCTCCGGCAGGGGGCTGCCCGTCGCCACGACCACCGCGCCAGAGCGGATCATCTGCGCTGCCGCCTCCAGATCGGGGGCGAGGTAACGGTCTTCGCCCATCGTCGCCACCTCTTCGCGGACGCGGGCGATCACCCGTTCCATCGGCGCGCTGGTGGTCAGCGGCGCGCGAAACTCAATGCCCTGCGCGGCGCAGAGCAGCTCAACCCCCAGAATACGCTCAAGGTTCTCGGTCATTTGCCCAAGGCGTCGCGCGCCGTGGGCGGCCATGCTGACATGATCCTCCTGGTTGGCGCTGGTCGGCGTGCTGTCGGTCACGCAGGGGTTGGCGAGATGTTTGTTCTCGCTCATCAGCGCGGCGGTGGTCACTTCGGCGATCATGAAGCCGGAGCTGAGGCCGGGATTGGGGGTCAGGAAGGGCGGCAGGTTGTGGCTGAGCACCGGATCGACGATCAGGGCCACGCGGCGCTGCGCGATGGCGCCGATCTCGGCAATCGCCAGCGCGATCATATCGGCGGCAAAGCCCACGGGTTCCGCATGGAAGTTGCCGCCCGAGACGATCATGTCGGCGCCGATCAGCACCAGCGGATTGTCGGTGGCGGCATTGGCCTCGATCTCGAGCGTCTGGGCGGCCATGCGCAGCATGTCCATCGCAGCGCCCGTCACCTGCGGCTGACAGCGGATGCAATAGGGGTCTTGCACGCGGGCATCATCGTCGCGGTGGCTCTCGCGGATCGCGGAGCCTGCGAGCAGGTCGCGCATGGCGCTGGCGGCCTCGATCTGGCCGCGATGGCCGCGCAGGATGTGGATTTCGGGCTGCAAGGGCGCGGTGGAACCCATGATCGCATCGGTCGAGAGCGCCGAGGTGACCAGTGCCGATTGCGCCGCGCGCCAGGCCCCGAACAGGCCCGCCAGTGCAAAGGCGGTGCTGAACTGGGTGCCGTTGATCAGCGCGAGGCCCTCTTTCGCCCCGAGCGGGATCGGGGTCAGGCCTGCGGCGGCCAAAGCCTCGGCCCCGGGCAGGATCTTGCCGTCAAACTCGGCTTCACCCGCGCCCATCATCACCGCGGCCATATGCGCGAGCGGCGCCAGATCGCCCGAGGCGCCGACCGAGCCTTGCGCGGGAATGACCGGCGTCACGCCTTTGGCGAGCATATCCTGCAACAGGTCGATCAGCGAAAGACGCACGCCGGAGGCACCGCGCCCGAGGCTGAGGAGTTTCAGCGCCATCAGCAGCCGTGTGTGGCGGCGCGGGATCGCGGGGCCGACGCCGCAGCAATGCGACAGGATCAGGTTGCGCTGCAGGGTGGCGGTGTCTTTGCTCTCGATCTTGACGCTGGCGAGTTTGCCAAAGCCGGTGTTCACGCCATAAATAGCCGCATTGCCCGCCGCCGCCGTGGCAATCCGGTCTGCCGCAAGCTGGATCGCCGGGCGGCAGGCGGGGTCCAGCACCAGATTGGCTTCCTCCCAATAAATCCGGGCGAGGTCGGCCAGCGTGACGGCGCCGGGCGTGAGGGTGAGGGTGGTCAAAGCGAGCCTCCGAAGATGCGGGAATGAAGCGGATTGAAGCCGATGCGATAGGCCAGCTCGGCGGGGTGTTGCACCGACCAGACCGCCAGATCAGCGCGTTGTCCGGCGGCGATGGTGCCGCGGTCGGTCAGGCCGAGGGCGCGGGCGGCGTGGCGGGTCATGCCGGTCAGCGCTTCCTCGGGTGTCATCCGGAACAGGGTGCAGCCCATGTTCAGGGTCAGCAAAGGCGAGGTCAGCGGCGAGGTGCCGGGGTTGCAATCGGTGGCCAGCGCCATCGGCACGCCGTGACGGCGCAGGGCATCCACCGGCGGCAATTGGGTTTCGCGCAGGGTGTAGAAGGCACCGGGCAGCAGCACCGCCACCGTGCCTGCCGCCGCCATCGCCGCGACACCCGCCGCGTCCAGATATTCGATATGGTCGGCCGAGAGCGCGCCATAGCTGGCTGCCAGTTGGGCCCCGCCCAGATTGGAGAGTTGTTCGGCATGGAGTTTCACCGGCAGGCCAAGCGCCTTGGCGGCGTCAAACACCCGCGCGATCTGGGCGGGCGAGAAGGCGATGCCTTCGCAAAAGCCGTCCACCGCGTCGATCAGCCCTTCGGCATGGGCGGCGTGCATCGTGGGAATGCAGATTTCCTCGAGATAGGCATCCACGCGGCCGCTGTATTCGGGCGGGGTCGCATGTGCCCCCAGATAGGTGGTCACAATCCGCACCGGGCGGTGATCTTCGATGCGGCGCGCCACCCGCAGCATGGCCAGTTCGGCCTCCCGGTTCAGCCCATAGCCGGATTTCACCTCGATCGTGCCCAGCCCCTCGGCCAGCATCGCATCCACGCGCGGCAGCGCCTGCGCCAAAAGTTCCGCCTCCGACGCGCCCCGGGTGGCCGCAACGGTTGAGATAATGCCGCCGCCCGCCCGCGACACCTCTTCATAGCTGGCACCGTTCAGGCGCATCTCGAACTCGCGCGCCCGGTCGCCGCCAAAGACCACATGGGTGTGGCAATCAATCAGGGCAGGGGTCACCAGCCGTCCGCCGAGCGCGGTTTCCGGCAGGTCGGCGAAAACTGCGGGGCGCTGGGCCCGCGGGCCCACCCAGGCAATCTGTCCCCCCACCACCGCAATCGCCGCATCTTCGATCAGCCCATAGGCGGTGGCGCCTTCGGTCATCGTGGCGGCGGCAAGTTCGGTCAGAAGATGGTCGGAACGGGTCATTCGGTCCTCAGCTCAGCAGGTCGGGAAGAATTCGCTCGACTCAACTTGTATGTTTATATAATTCTTATGTCCAGACATAATGCCAGAACAAGGAAGCGCAAGTGATCTTTGCAAAACACGCGTTGCTGGAGGCGGGATGGGCCGAAAACGTCCGCCTCACGGTTTCTGACGGCAAAATCAGCCATATTGCGGTGCAGGCGCAGGCGCAGGCGGGTGATGTGCGGGTGGATACGCTCTTGCCCGCGCTGAGCAATTTGCACAGCCACAGCTTCCAGCGCGCCATGGCCGGGATGACGGAATATCGCGCGGCGGGGCGTGACAGTTTCTGGACCTGGCGCGACCTGATGTATGCTTTCGTCAATCGCCTGACGCCGGAGCAGATGGAGGCGATTGCCGCCCTGGTCTTCATGGAGATGCAGGAGGCGGGCTATGCGGCGGTGGCCGAGTTCCACTATGTGCACCACCAACCGGGCGGCGCGCCCTATGCCGATCTGGCCGAACTGAGCAAGCGGATCTATGCCGCCGCGTCCGCCACACAGATCGGGCTGACGCATTTGCCGGTCCTCTATACCTATGGCGGGGCGGGGGCGGTGCCGCTGGGCGCGGGGCAGCAAAGGTTCGGCAATGACGTGGACCGGTTTGCTCGTCTGGTCGAGGATTGTCGCGCGGGTCTGGCCGATCTGCCGCCTGACGCGCGCCTGGGCATCGCGCCGCATTCCTTGCGGTCCACCAGCCCTGCGGATCTGGCCGCGGTTCTGGCGACACATGCGGCGGGGCCGGTGCATATCCACATTGCCGAGCAGCCCCAGGAGGTACGCGATATTGAGGCATGGCTGGGCGCGCGGCCGGTGGAGTGGCTCTTGGCGCATGCGCCGGTCAATGCCGATTGGTGTCTGATCCATGCGACGCATATGACCGAGGCGGAAACCCTGGCCATGGCGCGCTCGGGGGCGGTGGCGGGTCTGTGTCCGGTGACCGAGGCCAATCTGGGCGATGGCCCGTTCAACGGCCCCGGCTATCTTGCGGCGGGGGGTGCCTTTGGCGTGGGGTCGGATTCCAATGTGCTGATTTCGCTGACCGAAGAGTTGCGGACACTGGAATATTCGCAGCGGCTGCGGGATGTGGCCCGCAATGTGATGGTTGCGGGCGAGGGGTCGGTGGGGGCCACGCTCTATCAGGGGGCGGCCACAGGCGGGGCGCAGGCCCTGGGCCGCGCGGCGGGTGCCATTCGCACGGGGATGCTGGCGGATCTGGTGGCGATCGACAGCACGAGCCCGGCGCTCTGCGCGCTGACCCGTGCCCAGCTGCTGGATGGGCTGGTTTTTGCCGCCAAGGACGGGGTGGTGACCGATCTGTGGTCGGCGGGCCGCCATGCGGTGCGCGGCGGGCGCCATATCGCGCGCGATCAGATCGTTCCGGCCTACCGGCAGGCGGTGGCGGCGCTGCTGGCGGGCTGACGCAACCGGCTCCGGCCACATGGGCCGGGGCCATGCTGCGCGATCGTGTCAGGGAAGCCGCGTCAGCGCGATCAACACGGCGGCGCTGCCCGCTGCCAGTGCCACGTCGGCGCTGGCGGCGGCTTCCAGCAGCAGCGTATCGCCCGGGCTCAGCGTCCCGTTCGCGCCAAGATCTGCCATGCCGGAAAGCTGATGCAGTGCATGGCTTTGGCGGTCGGTTGCGGTCAGCCGGTGCCGTCCCGGCCCCTCGATCAGTGTCACCTCGCCCGCGATGCGCCGCGGGTCGAACATCAGATTGAGGTCGCGCAACGGCCCGTCGCAGAGCTTTGAGGTGACCGGCACGCCGCCATCAAAGCGGACCGGCGTTCGGGGGTGCGCCATCAGGCGCCCCTCCGGGGTGATCAGCTCCATCGCGCCGCCATCAATGACGGTCAGCACCCGCATCAGCCCGCTGAAATCAGAGAACGGCCCGTCCGCGGCAACATCGGCCATGCTCAGCCGCCAGAGAAGCTCTGTGCCGTGGTGCCGTTCGCAAATCTCGCGGGTGATTCCGCCGCCGTTGCGCCAAGGCCGTTCAACAAGATCGGATAGGTGGATAATATTCATTTCCCGCCTCTTCTGTGCTCGGGTATCTTGCCGTATGGTGCCGGAATATGCACTGACATATAGAAAATAAGAGTATGGTAATTATCGTGGACCAGAAAGTCACTTTTCGTCAGGTGAAGCAGGAAGTCCTGGCGCGGATCCGCGCGAATGTCTGGGCGCCGGGCGCCTTGCTGCCCGGCGAGGTGGATCTGGCGACGGAATTTGGCTGCGCGCGCGCCACCATCAGCCGCGCGATGCGCGAGCTGAGCGATGAGGGTATCATCGAGCGGCGACGCAAGGCGGGCACGCGGGTCAAGATCGCGCCGGTGCGCCAGATCAAATTCGAGATTCCGCTGTTGCGGGTGGAAATCGAATCCATGGGTGCCGCCTATCGCTACGCGCTCGTGTCGCGCGCGGTGGTGGATGCGCCCGATTGGCTGCGCGCGCGGTTGGCGCTGAAGCCGGGCGCGCGTCTGCTGCATTTGGAATGCATGCATTACGCGGACAATGCGCCGTTTCAATTCGAGGATCGCTGGATCAACCTCGCGGCGGTGCCAGAGGCGGAGACGGCGGATTTCACCGTCGACAATCCCAATGAATGGCTGGTGCGCGCCGTGCCGTTCACCGATGCCGCCGTGCGCTTTTCAGCCACCGCCGCGACCGAAGCCCTGGGGCGCTTCTTGTCGGTCAGCCCGAACGCACCGCTGTTCACCGTGGACCGGACCACCTGGATTTCCGGGCAGGCGGTGACCAATGCGCGGCTCTATCATGTCAGCGGCTATGAGATGGTTGCGCTTTACTAGAAATCGCATCTGCCGGCCGCGCGGGATCTGCCTGGGGGCGGGCGTTTGCGGGCGAGGGTATTTTAATCCTCCTGGGGTTACCGTGCCCGCATCCGCCGTGCAGAACCCGGCCCAGAGACGCCGCTGAAGCCGACAGAGCCCCGGGGCCGGGTGAGGCGCGATGCCGTCACCGCTGCGCCCGGATGTCACGCGCGGTTTTCAGTGCGCGCGGCATGTTGGCGCACATTGTCCAGCAGCGCCTGTGCTTCGCGCGCCAAAAGATCGCTGACCACTTTTGATATTCGCGGCAGGCTGCGCCTTGTGTTGATGGCGATACTCAGGTTCTGCGCCGGCATATTGATCCCCGTCACCGCGATGGCCACCATCCGGCCATCCAGAAGTTCCGGCGCGGCATCCATCTCTGACGTCAGCGCCACATGGCTGCCTGCAACCACCAGATGCTTGAGCAATTGCAGCGAGTTGGTCACCACCGGGGGCGGGCCGTCGGAAAACATCCACGAATGCCGCGCCTCCAATATCCGGCGGATCGGCAAGGCGCGGCTTTGGACGACAAGGGCATGTTCGCGCACATCCTTCAGCGCCACTTTCGGGCTGTGCGCCAGCGGGTGATCCGGCCGGGCGACGCAAAGAAGCGGCAGTTCGGCAGACCACAGCACATGAACGTCGCGCTGCGGGCGCAGGTTGAAGGCCAGGGCGATGTCGCATTGCCCCTCCTCCAGCGCCATCAGCGCGTCATCCGGTGTGACCACATCCACATCGATCCGTACCCGGGGATAGGTTTCGGCCATGCAGGCCAGAAAGCGCGGCACCAGCCCGTTGACCAGACTGTCCATCGCGACAATCCGGATATGGCCCATGTCGACGCCCTGCATCTGTTTGACGTCGGACAAGATGCGGTTTTCGTCGGCTTTCCAGCGCCGGACCAGCACGACGAACATCTCGCCCGCCGGAGACAGCGCCATGCCGGTGGTCATCCGGTCAAACAACAGGACGCCCAGCCGGTCCTCGAGCAGTTTGATTTGCCGGTCGATGGCAGAGGCGGCGATGCCGATGGCGCGCGAGGCGGCCTGGATCGAGCCGTGTTCGGCCACCGCTTCGACATAGTGCAATCCGCGCGGGGTCAGGTGCAGGGCCACAGAACATCCCTTCTGATGCTCGGGTATCCATTCTGATTTTGCGAATGAATGATTGCCGATAATGTCATGGATTGCAACGGAGGCCCGTGGCTAACTGGGGTCAACGCAGCATTGACCCGAGACACTGACGCCATGACACAGCCCCTCGATCTTCTGAACAAGGCGCCCCGCTGCGAGGCGGTTGCGATGCTGGCACCGCTGGTCGAGCGGTCGGCCTGGGTGGGAGAGGCCACCGTTGACGCGCGTCCCTTCGAGAGCGACGAGGCATTGGCCGAGGCGCTGATCGAGACCATTCTGGCCGCCGATGCCGCCCGGCGTCTTGACCTGTTCAGGGTGCATCCCGACCTCGCGGGGCGCGAAGCGATCGAGGGGTCTATGTCCGCCGCCTCGCAGGGAGAGCAGGGCCGCCTTGGCCTCTTGCAGCTTGCGCCGGGCGACATGGCACGGCTGACGCAGCTGAATGCGGCCTATCGGGCGCGCTTTGGGCATCCGTTCATCATTGCGCTGCACCGGGTTGCGGATCTGACGTCGCTGTTTGCCACCTTTGAGGGGCGCCTGGGCGCCACGCCCATCGAAGAACATATCACCACGCTGGCCGAGATTGCCTCGGTGATCCGCGCCAGAACCGCCCGGGCCTTTGGGGCCGCCGCCACCCCCCTTCCTTCCCAGATGATATCCTTCGACACACAGGAGTAACGTCCCATGACCCTCTTCAAGACCCTGCTCACCACCTCTGCGCTGGCGCTGATCGCCGTATCCGCGCAGGCCAAGGACGTGATCCGCGTGGCCGGCAATTTTGCGGCCGAACATTCCTCGTCGCTCGCCATGGCGAAGTTCGAGGAAGAGCTGGAGCGTCTCTCGGGGGGCGAGATCGACGTGAACATCTTTCCGGCGCAACAGCTGGGCGGCGCGGCCGAAAACGTGCAGGCGGTCAAAATCGGCGCGATTGAGCTGATGTGGGTCGGGACCGCCTATCTGACCCGCACTGTCCCCGAGCTTGAGGTGATCGGGCTGCCGTTCCAGTTCCCCGACCGCGAAACCGCTTTTGCCGTGGTCGATGGTCCGGTGGGCGCGGCGCTGGATGCAAAGATGGCCGCCGAGGGCATGACCTCAATGGGTTATATGGAGCTCGGCTTTCGTCAGCTGACCAATAATGTCCGGCCGATCCTGAAAATGGAGGATATCGAGGGCCTGAAAATCCGCCTGCAGCCGAATGAAACCCATCTGGCCACTTTCCGGGCATTGGGGGCCAATCCGGTCGCGATGGATGTCAAGGAACTCTATTCCGCGCTGGAGCAGGGGGTGATCGACGGTCAGGAAAACCCCTTTGCGATCATCAATGTGGCGGGCTATGCCGAGGTGCAGAAATACGTCTCGAACACCGGGCATTTCTTTGACTTCATCTCGGTCGTGTCGAACAAAAACTGGTTTGACGGTCTGGACGCAGCCAAACAGGCGATGGTCCGGGAGGCCATGGCGACCGCGGTCGCCTATCAGCGCGGGCTGGCCGCCGAGCAGGATGCTGCGGGGCTGGGCCAGCTGGTCGAAAAGGGCATGACTTACACCGAAGTTTCCCCCGATCTGGCGGCTGCCTTGCGCGAAAAGACGGCCGGTGTCGCCGCCGTGACAAAGGCGCGGCTTGATCCGGACCTGGTTGCTCTGCTCGATGCAGAAATCGCCAGGCTTGGCATGTGATCCGATGAGCGCGGACCGTCTGCTGACCACAATCCTTGCGCGTGCCGATACCGGCGCGCGTTTCCTCGTGATCCTGGGCGCGGCGGCGATGGTCGCCATCGTGTCCGGGCAGGTCATCATGCGCTATGTCTTCAACGGCTCGTTCGACTGGGCAGATGAGGCATCGCGCATCGCCTTTGTCTGGACCATCTTTCTGGCCGTTCCGATGGGCATCCGCGATGGCACGCATGTGGGCATTGAGCTCTTGGTCAACCGGTTTCCTCCGGCACTGCGGATGATGGTGTCGCGCGTGATGAGCGCCCTCGCCGCGGCAATGATGCTGGTGATCTTCTGGACCTCGGTTGTCGTCGCACTGGCCACCTGGTCGGAGCGGCTGGGCGCCATCAACCTGACCTCAAGCGTGTTTTTCTTTCCCGTCATTCTGGGGGCGCTGCATTCCGCGCTGCATCTGTCCCGGATGGCGCTGTTCCCGCCACAACCGGAGTCGCTGGCATGAGCCTGTTTGTCATCATTGCCTTTCTCGTGCTGGCTTTCCTCGGGATGCCGCTGGCGTTTTCGCTCGGGGTCTCGGCGCTGGCGGGGCTGTGGTTGGCGGGGTTTGACCTGCTGGTGCTGCCGCCCCGGCTGATGAATGCGGTCAATTCCTTTCCGCTGATGTCGATCCCGCTGTTCATGGTGGCGGGCGAGCTGATGCTGAAGGGCGGGATCATGGACCGCCTCATTGATTTCGCAAATGCCTTTATCGGCCGGATGCGCGGCGGCCTTGCTCAGGTGGCGATCATCTCGGGGGCGGGCCTCGCCTCGGTGTCGGGGGCTGCTGTGGCCGATGCATCGGCGCTGTCCTCGACGCTGGTTCCCTCGTTGAAAAAGCAATACGGGCTGGGCTTCTCCACCGGCATTGTTGCGGCTGCGGCAAACCTTGGCCCGATCATTCCCCCCTCCGGCGCGATGATCGTTTATGCCTTCATGGCGGGGTCATCGGTCTCGGTCGGCGGCTTGTTCATGGCGGGCGTGATCCCCGGGCTGATCCTGTTCGGGGCCTTCATGGCGCTGTGCTGGTGCATCGCCTGGAAGCGCGACTACCCCCTGACGGGCACACCGGTGACGCTGCGCAACATCCTGCGCGAAATCCGCCGCTCCTTTGTCGTGTTCCTGATGCCCGTCGTGGTCATCGGCGGCATTGTGGCGGGCGCCTTCACCCCGACCGAGGGCGCGGCCATCGGCGTTCTCTATGCGCTTTTCCTCGGCTTTTGCGTGACCCGCCAGCTGAGACTCCATCATCTGCCCGAAGTGCTGCTGACCGCGGCCAAGACTTCGGCGCTGGTGGGGGCGATGATCGCCTTTGCCTCGACCGTCACCTTTTTGTTCACCATCGACATGCTGCCGATGAAGCTGGCGGCGCTGCTGCAGGGCGTCACGGATGATCCATTCACCTTTCTCTGTCTGGTGGCGGTCATGCTGCTGATTGTGGGCATGTTCCTTGAATCAAATGCCGCCTACATCATGTTGGTGCCGCTGTTTCACCCCATCGCCCTGCAATATGGCCTGGATCCCCTGCATTTCGGCTTTCTCTTCGTGCTCAATCTGGTGATCGGGATGCTGACGCCCCCCGTGGGGGTGGTACTCTTCGTCGTCTGCGGCATCACCGGCGTCAAGATGGGCACTTTGGTACGCGAAAGCTGGCCGTTCATCGCCGCGATGTATGGGGTATTGCTTCTGTGCATGCTGGTGCCCGGCGTGGTGACATGGCTTCCGGAGCGGCTGGGCTATTGATGCGGCGACAAGGCACCGCCGCGCCAGCTTTGGCGTCAGTCCGGCGGCCGCTGCATTGCGCGCATCGCTTTCTGTGATCGCCGTCTGATGTGCCGGTTGTGGGGCGAATCTGTGCCACGGGACCTTTCGGGCGAGCGCTTATGCACTGCTGTGCAACATTTATATGAAGAAAATCAACGCCAGTAAAATTTCATTGACTCACTACGCCTATATATCGACATTACATAAATACTTTACACGACTCTGCGATAATCTGCGTTGCATTCCTGTGCAATATGTCTCGATTCCAAGACTGAAGCATGACGAGAAGCCGGGAGGCCGCCTGCCCCGACGGGTTGGCGGGACGGCAATAGGAGAGGAAGACCATGTCTGTTGAAATCCAAAGCCCCGGGCGCCGCCTTGGGCTGCCGCTGATGATTTTGCTGATGGCAGGGACTGCCGCGCAGGCCGAGGAGATCGCCTATGCGCCGCTGTCCAGCAAGCATCCCTATATTCCGCCCGCGGACACAAGCTACAGCGCGCCGCCGGCCGGCTATGCGCCCTTCATGATCGAGCATGTCGCCCGCCACGGATCACGCCTTCTCAGCAGCGCGAAATATGACGATCTGTCGCTGCAGCTGTGGGAAATGGCCAAGGCCGAGGGTGCGCTGACACCGGCAGGCGAGGCCTTTGGGCCCTTGCTGGAAAAGATCATCACGTATCACCAGAAGGCCGGTTACGGAAATCTCAGCACGCTCGGTGCGCAAGAGCATGTCGAGATTGCGAAACGCACCGCCCGGCGGATGAAGCCGCTCTTCGATGCGGCCGAGGCCGAGAACCGCCCGATCGACATCCTGTCCTCGGGCAAGGACCGGGCCGTCGACAGCAGTCAGAGCTTTGTGGCCGGGCTTGTCGAGGCTGATCCGGCACTGAAACCGCTGATCGGCGAGATGGTCGTTGACCCGCGCACGCTGTATTTCCACGACACGGATGTGGCCTACAACGCCTATGTCGACGACGATCCGCATCTGAAAGCGACGCTGGAGGCCTTGGCCGAGCGCCCCGATGTGGCGGCGGCCGGGCGTGACATGCTGGAGCGGATCTACACCCCGGCTTTCGTCGACAAGCTGCAGTCGGGTGCCATCAGTTTCGTCGATCACGGCAAGGGCAAAGCCAAGCTTGACGACATCTCATCGGCGGCGGATTCGCTCTACAACCTCTACATCATCGCCCCCGGCGTGCCGGAAGAGAACTGGGATCTGAGCGCCTTCGTGCCGCCCGCCGATGCCGAGGTCATGGCCGAATTCTCGGATGGCGAGCAGTTCTATGAAAAGGGGCCGGGCTTTGCGGGCAGTGACATCACCTATGGGATGGCCGCGCCGTTGCTGCAGGATTTCTTTGACCGGATCGAGGCGCGGATCGACGGGAAAAGCCAGGCGGCTGCCACTTTCCGGTTCGCGCATGCCGAAGAGATCATGCCCTTTGCGGCGTTGATCAAGGCACCGGGCAGTGCCGTGCAGGCCAGCGATGCCGTGCCCTACAGCCATGCCAGCAACCCCTGGCGCGGGGCGCTCGTCACGCCGATGGCGGCCAATGTGCAATGGGATGTGTTCAGCAATGACGCCTCCGGCTATCTGGTGCGGATGCTCTACAACGAGCGCGAAGTGCCGTTTCACGCAGGGTGCAAGCCGGTTGCGGCGGGCAGCATGTTCTACGCGCTGACCGAGTTGGAAAGCTGCCTTTCCAAAGGGTGATCGCCCGCGCCCGCCCGCCCCGCAGCGGTTGCGTGGGGCGGCATCCGACCCCGGCCCCGACATCTCCCCAGTCCCCGGCCCCCGCGCGGGCGCGCCGGGGTCCATCGGGGCGCGGGGTGGGCCGCGCAGAGGCCGGCGTCAGCCTGCGGCGCGCGGGTGCACCGGCGCGCTTGGATCGTGCGGTGGCGGCAGGATCGGTTTGACAAGAGGGTGCCGCTCGCCTAGCCCCGAGGGGCGTTCAAGGACAGGCCCGCGCCCATGATTGTCAGCAGCACGATTGAAACCCTGACCGATGGTCTGCCGCTGACGGCGGCCTCATTCATCATCACGATTTATGGTGACCTGGTTGTGCCCCGGGGGGAAGTTCTCTGGATGGGCAGTCTGATTGACATCTGCGCCCGGGTCGGGATCAGCGAAAATCTGGTGCGCACCGCAACCTCGCGCCTTGTCGCCGCCGGACGGCTGCAGGGTGAGCGCAATGGGCGGCGCAGCTATTACCGGCTGGCCGCCGCTGCGCGCGCCGAATTCGCCGAGGCAGCACGTCTGTTGTACGAGACCCTGCCGGAGCCGCAGGGCTGGCTGATCCAGCAGGTGCCGGGGCTGGCCGATGAAAGTGCCCGGCGTCATCACATGGCGCGGATGGGGGGTGACATCTGGATCACGTCAAGCCGCGGCCAGACGCCTTTGCCCGGCGTGATCAGCTTTGCGGCAGAGGTGGTGGATGCCGCTGCGCCGGACATTGTCTCTCAGTATTGGGATCTGGGGCCGCTGCAGGATCGCTATGCCGCGATGATCGCCCGGTTTGCGCCGCTTGAGCGCGCTAGCCTGGCGGGACAGGTGCTGTCGGCGAGTGACGCATTGATCGCCCGCTTGCTGCTGGTGCAGGCCTACCGAAGTGCGGTGCTGCGCGATCCCTGTTTGCCGACGGCTGCGTTGCCCGCAGACTGGCAGGGCACGGCCGCGCGGGCATTGTTTCGCAAGGTCTATGCCGCGCTGACACCCTTGGCGGAAACGCAACTCGGGCTGACGCTGGAGGGGCGGGACGGATTGTTGGCCGCCCAAACACCTCAGGATCAGATGCGTCGGGCCAGTTGGTCCTGACGGCGGCCTGCGGCGGCCGGTTTCTCCGCAGCCGCTTAAACATTACATCAATGCAAAGTTTTCACTTTTTGATGTAATGTTTTGATGCTATACCCTGACCAATCGGTCGGCGAATTGGGAGAATCGTCGGTCTTTCACCTTTTGGGAGGCAAGCGATGCGTGAAGCATTCATCTGCGATGCGGTCCGGACACCGGTCGGGCGTTATGGCGGCGCATTGGCTACGGTGCGCGCCGATGATCTGGCGGCGCTGCCGTTGAAGGCGCTGATGGCGCGCAACCCCGGGGTTGATTGGTCGGCGGTTGAGGATCTGATCTACGGCTGCGCCAATCAGGCGGGCGAAGACAACCGCAACGTCGCGCGGATGGCTGCCTTGTTGGCGGGCATGCCGGTCACTGTGCCGGGCACGACGGTCAACCGGCTCTGCGGCTCGGGGATGGATGCGGTGGGGATGGCGGCGCGGGCGATCCGCGCGGGCGATTGCGAGTTTGTCATTGCGGGTGGCGTTGAAAGCATGACGCGCGCGCCTTTCGTGATGCCCAAGGCGGAAACCGCCTTTTCCCGGAGCACGGCGGTTTATGACACCACCATCGGCTGGCGTTTTCCCAACCCGGCGCTGAAAGCGGCGTTTGGCACGCATTCCATGCCGGAAACCGCCGACAATGTCGCCGAGGATTACGGGATCAGTCGCGCCGATCAGGATGCGTTCGCGGCGCGCAGTCAGGCGCGGTGGGCGGCGGCGCAGGCGGCGGGTATTTTCGCCGATGAGATCGTCCCGGTGACCCTCGCGCAGAAAAAGGGCGATCCGCTGGTGATCTCGGTGGATGAACATCCGCGCCCGGGTACCACGGCCGAGCAATTGGCGCGGTTGCGGGGGGTGAATGGCCCGGATCTGACGGTGACCGCGGGCAATGCCAGCGGCGTCAATGACGGGGCGGCGGCGCTGGCGATCCTGTCGGGGGAGGCGGCGCGGGCGCAGGGGCTGACGCCGAAGGCGCGGATCGTCGCGATGGCGGCGGCCGGGGTTGAGCCGCGGGTGATGGGCATTGGCCCCGTGCCTGCAGTGCGGCGGGTTCTGGCCAAGGCCGGGCTCTCGCTCGATCAGATGGATGTGATTGAATTGAATGAGGCTTTCGCCGCTCAGGGTCTGGCTGTGTTGCGCGCATTGGGGCTTGCCGATGATGCGCCGCAGGTGAACCCCAACGGGGGTGCGATTGCCATTGGCCATCCGCTGGGCATGTCGGGCGCCCGGCTGGTGATGACCGCGATGTATCAGCTGCACCGGACCGGGGGCCGCTATGCATTGTGCACGATGTGCGTGGGTGTGGGGCAGGGCATCGCGCTTATTCTGGAACGCGTCTGAGGGAGATCAGCCATGTATGCACAACTTGTGACGTCTGAAGGGGCGAAGGCCCGCGCGGAAATGACCCCCGAAGAGGCGGCGTTTCAGGACCGGATTGACCGCGGCGAGAAGATTGAGCCGAAGGAATGGATGCCGGAGGGGTATCGCAAGACGCTGATCCGGCAGATCGGTCAGCACGCACATTCCGAGATTGTGGGGCAATTGCCCGAGGGCAACTGGATCACCCGCGCGCCGACGCTGGAGCGCAAGGCGATCTTGCTGGCCAAGGTGCAGGACGAGGCGGGGCATGGCCTCTACCTTTATTCTGCCGCTGAAACGCTGGGGATTTCCCGCGATCAGCTGTTGGCGCAGTTGCACGCCGGCAAGATGAAATACTCCTCGATCTTCAACTACCCGACGCTGACCTGGGCCGATATGGGCGCGGTGGGCTGGCTGGTGGATGGAGCGGCGATCATGAATCAAGTGCCGCTGCAGCGGACCTCATATGGTCCCTACAGTCGGGCGATGATCCGGATCTGCAAGGAGGAAAGTTTCCACCAGCGGCAGGGCTACGACATCATGATGAAGATGTGCGCGGGCAGCCCCGAGCAAAAGGCGATGGCGCAGGATGCGCTGAACCGCTTTTGGTATCCCTCGCTGATGATGTTCGGGCCGTCTGACAAGGACTCGGTGCACAGCGCGCAGTCGATGGCCTGGAAGATCAAGATGAACACCAATGATGAACTGCGGCAGAAGTTCGTGGATCAGACCGTGCCGCAGGCCAAATATCTGGGCCTGACCGTGCCGGATGAAAATCTGGTCTGGAATGAGGAAAAGGGCGGCTACGACTTCTCCGAGCCCGATTGGACCGAGTTCTTCGCGGTGATCGCCGGGAATGGCCCCTGCAATGCCGAGCGTCTGGGCGCCCGGGTCAAGGCCTGGGAAGACGGCGCCTGGTACCGCGACGGGTTGATGGCGCATGCTGAGAAGGCCGCGGCCCGCAAACGCTCTGCCATTGCCGCCGAGTGATCCCTGAATTTCGCGCGGGCAGGTGCCCGCGCAGCGCATCCAGCTTCGGGAGGAAGCAAGACATGTCCAGCGAATGGCCCCTGTGGGAAATCTTTATCCGCGGCCAGCATGGCCTGAACCACCGCCACGTCGGCAGCCTGCATGCGCCGGATGCCGAAATGGCGATCTGCAACGCGCGTGACGTCTATACCCGCCGCAATGAAGGCGTGTCGATCTGGGCGGTGCCGTCGAATGCGATCACCGCCTCGTCGCCCTCGGATAAAGGCCCGCTGTTCGAGCCGTCGAACAGCAAGGTCTACCGGCATCCGACCTTCTTCGATATTCCCGAAGAAATCGGGCATATGTGATGGGCAGCGCGGTGGAAACGGTCGATCGGGCCGCCTTTGTCGACTGGCTGCAGCGGGTTGGCGACAATGTGCTGATCCTGGGGCATCGGGTGTCGGAATGGTGCGGGCATGGCCCGGCGCTGGAGGAAGACATCGCACTGGCCAATCAGGCGCTGGATCTTATTGGCCAGTGCCAGCTGTGGCTGGGCCTTGCCGCCGAGGTTGAGGGGCAGGGACGCAATGCCGATGCGATGGCCTATCTGCGCGACGCAGGCGCCTTTCGCAATGTGCTCTTGGTCGAGCGGCCGAATGTGGATTTCGCGCAGACCCTGATGCGGCAATTCCTGTTTGATGCCTGGCATATCGAGCTGATGCGGGCGCTGAAGACCTCGGCCGATCCGCGGGTGGCCGAGATCGCCGCCAAGGCGGAAAAGGAAGTGGCCTATCATCTGGAACGCTCGGCGGATCTGGTGATCCGGCTGGGCGACGGCTCGGCGGAAAGCCATGACCGGATGCAAAAGGCGTTGGATCTGCTCTTTCCCTACACGGGCGAGTTGTTCGCGGAAGATGCCGTGGATCAGGCGCTGGCCGCAGCAGGCATTGCGCCTTTGCCGGGCAGCCTGAAGGCCGATTGGGATGCCACCTTGCGCGCGGTGCTGACCGAAGCGACGTTGGTGCATCCCGGTGAGACCTATCAGCACAAGGGCGGCAAACGGGGCGTGCACACGGAATATCTGGGCTTTATCCTGGCCGAGATGCAATTCCTGCAGCGCGCCTATCCCGGGGCAACCTGGTAAGCGCGATGACACAGGCGCCCCATCCCGAGGTATCAGAGGTCTGGCACTGGTTGTCGCAGGTGCCGGACCCGGAAATTCCGGTGATCAGCCTGACCGATCTGGGCATCATCCGCGATGTTGCCTGGGAGGCGGATGTGCTGGTGGTGACCGTCACGCCCACCTATTCGGGCTGCCCCGCGACCAGCATCATCAATCTGGACATCGGGACGGCGCTGCGGGCGCGCGGCATCGAGAAGCTGCGGCTGGAACGTCGGCTGTCGCCGCCCTGGACCACGGATTGGCTGACCGAGGAGGGCCGCGAGAAGCTGCGTCAGTATGGAATTGCCCCGCCGATCGACGGCACCGCCGCGGATGGGCGGCTGGTGGGGCGCATCTCGCGGCTGGCGGGCACGTCAAACCTGGTGATCGCCTGTCCGCGCTGCGGCTCGGCGCAGACCGAAAAGATCAGCCAGTTCGGCTCGACCCCCTGCAAGGCCAGCTACCGCTGCACGGATTGTCTGGAACCCTTTGATTATTTCAAGTGCATCTGAGGATGCGCCCCGCATAGGACACCCCCCGCTATGGCACGTTTTCACCCGCTGAAAGTCACCGAAGTCCGCCGCGAAACCCGCGATGCCGTGGTCGTCACCCTGACGCCACGCGACGAGGACAAGGCGCTGTTTGACTTTACTCAGGGCCAGTATCTGACCTTCCGCCGCGACTTTGACGGCGCTGAACTGCGCCGCAGCTATTCAATCTGCGCGGGCAAGGACGAGGGCCGCCTGCAGATCGGCATCAAGCGGGTGGATGGCGGTGCCTTCAGCACCTGGGCCAATGAAAATCTGGCACCGGGCGATGAGATCGAGGCGATGCCGCCGATGGGCAAATTCCATACCGCGCTCGATCCGGCGGCGGTGAAACATTATCTGGGCTTTGCCGGCGGTTCGGGGATCACTCCGCTGTTGTCGATCATCAAGACCGTGCTGGCACGCGAGCCGAAATCGGAATTCACGCTGGTCTATGCCAACCGCCAGATCAACAGCATCATGTTCCGCGAGGATCTGGAGGATCTGAAGAACAGCCATCTGGGCCGCTTCTCGGTGATCCATGTGCTCGAGCAGGAGGGGCAGGAGATTGACCTGTTCACCGGCCGGATTGATGCAGAAAAGATGACCGCCTTGTTCAGCCATTGGCTGGATGCCAAGACGGTGGACACCGCTTTCATCTGCGGGCCGGAGCCGATGATGCTGGCCATTGCGGGCAGCCTGCGCGCGCATGGGCTGCGCGACGATCAGATCAAGTTTGAGCTTTTCGCCTCGGGTCAGCCGGGGCGGGCAAAGACCAAGGCGGTGTCGAAAACCGCCATTGCTCCCGGCACCGGGGTGGCGGCGACGGTGACGCTGGATGGCGCCACGCGCAATTTCACCATGGCCCCCAGTGGCCAGACGATCCTGGAGGCGGCGATCGAGGCCAAGCTTGACGCGCCCTATGCCTGCAAGGCGGGGGTCTGCTCCACCTGCCGCTGCAAGGTGCTGGAGGGCGAGGTGGAGATGGCGGTGAACCATGCGCTGGAGGATTACGAGGTGCGCGCGGGCTATGTGCTGTCGTGTCAGGCAACACCGGTCAGTGCGCGCGTCGTGGTCACCTATGACGAGTGAGGGGGAAAAGATGGCCGAGACGATGAACATCGAGGATTATCTGGCGCAGGGCGGTGTGCTGAGCGCGCCGGAGAATGTTCCGCCCCGTTATCGGGGCGAATTGCTGCGGCTGATGTCATCATTCGTGGACAGCGAACTGGCGGCCTCGGCGGGCTTTGCCTCGGCGATCAATGCGGCGCCGGGGATCCGGGCGCGGATTGCCGCCAGCCGGATCACGCTGGAAAAGGCCGACCATGCCGAACGCGTTCTGGCGGTGATGACCGGGTTTGGCACCGATGCCACCCGCTATGAGGCGCAGCATGACTGGGCGGCCCGTGTCGCCCGGGATGATGACTTGGGCGCGGTGCGGACGGGCGGCGACATGCGGCTTTCCGTCTTTCACTATCCGATCCTTGGCTGGACCGATGCGGTGGTGATGAACGTCCTGCAAGGGCTGGCGACCGGTGTGCAGATGACCGAACTGACCCGGCTTTCCTATGGGCCGCTGGCCGAGGTGTTCCGCGAGATTGCCCCGCGCGAGGCGCGCCACGCGGAGCTTGGCCTGAACGGGCTGGTGCGGATTGTCGCCTCCGACACCGGCCGGGCCGAGGCAGAGGCGGCAGTCGCCTATTGGCGGCCCCGCGTGGCGGCGGGGTTCGGTATTGCAGGCTCGGCCCGCTATGAAACCCTGCGCAGGTTTGGCCTGCGCCATGATCAAAATGAAGTGCTGGCCGCCCGTTGGGACCGGCTGGCGACGGAAAAACTGGCCACACTCGGCCTTTGACACGGCCGTTCCGGGCCGCAAGGCCCGCCAACGCCGCACCAGAGACAAAGGATACCCCATGAACGCTCCGGCCCGCCCCCCGCGCCGTCTTGAAAGCTATGTCTGCGGCAGCTGGACGCTTGGCGCCAAGGAAGGTCCGGCACTGCTGGATGCGGCGACGGGTGATCCGGTGGCCTATGTCGATTCCTCCGGCCTTGATTTTGCGGCAGTGCTGGAGCATGGCCGCCGCGCGGCCGGGCCGAAGTTGCGGGCGATGTCCTTCCACGACCGTGCCGGGATGCTGAAGGCGCTGGGCCTCGCGCTGATGGCGATGAAAGAGGAATTCTACGCCGAAAGCTTCCGCACCGGCGCCACGAGGCCGGATGGCTGGGTCGATATCGAGGGGGGCATCGGCACCATGCTGACCTTTGCCTCAAAGGGCCGGCGTGAGCTGCCCAACAGCCGGGTGCTGACCGATGGCGATGTTGAGCTGTTGTCCAAGGATAACTCCTTCAGCGCCCAGCATATATATTCGCCGCTGCAGGGTGTGGCCGTGCACATCAACGCCTATAATTTCCCGGTCTGGGGCATGTTGGAAAAGATTGCGCCGACGCTGCTGGCGGGTGTTCCCTGCGTGGTCAAACCCGCCTCGCAGACCGCGTATCTGACCGAGTTGGTGGTGCGCCGGATCATTGAGACCGGCATTCTGCCCGAGGGTGCGCTGCAACTGATTTGCGGCTCGGTCGGTGATCTTCTGGACCATGTGACCGGGCAGGATGCGGTGACCTTTACCGGCTCGGCCTGGACCGGGCGCAAGCTGAAATCGCATCCGGCGATTGTGGCAAATTCGGTGCGTTTCACGATGGAGGCGGACAGTCTGAACGCCGCGATCCTCGGCCCCGATGCGGTGGCGGGCACGCCGGAGTTCGACCTTTTCGTCAAGGAAGTCGCCCGTGAGATGACGTCCAAGGCCGGGCAGAAATGCACCGCCATCCGCCGGGTGATTGCGCCGCGCGCGCAACTGGAGGCGCTGACCGCGGCGCTGCGCGACCGTTTGGGCAAGACCGCCCTGGGCCTTCCCGATGCGGAGGGGACCCGGATGGGCCCCCTTGCCTCGTATGAGCAGCGCAACGAGGTGCGCGACCGTATCCGCGAATTGCAGGCCGTGGCCGAGATTGTGGCGGGCGATCCGGATGCGGTGACGCTGCGTTCCGGCGATGCGGCGAAGGGGGCCTATTTGAACCCGGTCCTGCTCTGTGCGGACCGACCCTTTGCTGCCGCTGCGGTGCATGAGGTTGAGGCCTTTGGCCCGGTGGCGACCTTGCTGCCCTATGACGATCTGGGCGAGGCGACCGAACTGGCGCGGATGGGCAAGGGCTCGCTGGTGTCCTCGGTGTTCACCGATGACAAGCGGGTGGTGGAAGAGGTGGTGCTGGGAGTCGCGCCGTTCCATGGCCGGGTGATGATTGGCAACCGGCTGTCAGCGAAATCCTCGACCGGGCATGGCTCGCCGCTGGCGGGGCTTGTCCACGGCGGCCCGGGCCGCGCGGGGGGCGGCGAGGAAATGGGTGGCATGCGCGGTGTCAGGCATTACATGCAGCGCACCGCCGTTCAGGGCGCGCCGCGGATGCTGTCGGCGGTGACCGGGCGCTGGATCGAGGGTGCCGACACGCAACAGGGCGTGCATCCCTTCCGCAAGTCCTTGGCAGAGCTGCAGATCGGCGATCAGCTGGTGACGGCCACCCGCGTGGTCACGCTGGAGGATGTCGAGCATTTCGCGCAGTTCACCGGCGACACCTTTTACGCGCATATGGATGCCGAGGCGGCAAAGGCGAACCCGTTCTTCGACGACCGGGTGGCGCATGGCTATCTGATTGCCTCTTTCGCGGCGGGGCTGTTTGTCGAGCCGAACCCGGGCCCGGTGCTCGCCAATTACGGGGTGGACAATCTGCGCTTTCTGACCCCGGTCTATTTCGGCGACAGCCTGCAGGTGCGCCTGACCTGCAAGGAGATCAATCCGCGCGCCAATGCCGAGCATGGCGAAGTGCGCTGGGACAGCCAGATCACCAACCAGCATGGGGCGGTGGTGGCGCAATATGATGTGCTCACAATGGTGGCCAAAGTCTGGCCGCCGGTGGCGGGATAAGCCGCGATGGGCCGCATCTACAGCTATGACGGCATCGTGCCGGTGATCGATCCCGGTGCCTATGTGCATCCGGAGGCGGTGGTGATCGGCGATGTGCTGATCGGGGCGGCCTGCTATGTCGGCCCGGGCGCGGTGCTGCGGGGCGATTTTGGCCGCATCGCGCTGCGGGCAGGGTGCAATGTGCAGGAAACCTGTGTCGTGCATGCCTTTCCCGGCAAGGATGTGGTGATCGAGGAGGAGGGCCACATTGGGCATGGGGCCGTGCTGCACGGCTGCCATATCGGGCGCAATGCCATGGTGGGGATGAATGCCGTGGTGATGGATGCGGCGGTGATTGGCGAAAACAGCATCATCGCCGCGATGGCCTTTGTGAAGGCGGGCCTGCAGGTGCCGCCGGGGATGCTGGCGGTCGGTTCGCCCGCCAAAGTGGTGCGGGCATTGTCGGCGGATGAAATCGCCTGGAAGCGGCAGGGGACCGGCATCTATCAGCGGCTGGCGCTGGAGGGGCGCGATAAAATCGCTCCGGCGCAGGCCCTGACCCGGCCAGAGGCTGACCGGCGCCGGGCCGAAGCCCCCGCCTATGACCCGCTGTTTCTCGAGCGGGCGCGGTTCAGCGAACGGCCTTGATCCCTTCGAGGATCAGCGTGGTCGCGACATCGGCATAATCCTCGCGGCTGATCCGGCCCCCGTCACGGAACCACATATACATCCAGTTCATCATCCCAAAGAGGGACATGGTGACCGGCGTCAGCAGTGGCCGTTCGGTATTGCTCAGCCCCGGATTGATCTGATCGAGCACGGTGGCAAACCGGCGCACGATGCCCCGTTCCATCGTCAGAATCTCGGCCTTCTGCGCATCCGACAGCGCGGCCGCGGCGTTCAGCTGCACCTTGTGCTGGTTGTCCGCGCCCCGGTAGGTCTCGAGCACCGCGCCCACCAGATGGCGCAGGCGGTCCGGCGGCGCGAGGGTGGCATCATCGGCGGCTTCGACCGCCGCATCCAGCTCTTCCAGATGCGTGATGATGATCGCGAAGATCAGCGCATCCTTGCTGGGATAGTAGTGATAAAGCAGCGCCTTTGAGACCTGCGCATGGGCCGCGATCTGCGACATGGAAGCTTTTTCCATGCCCTGATCGGCGAAAACCGCGGCCGCCTTGTCCAGGATGCCGCGTTGCTTTTCTTCAAAATCCTGTGCCCGCGTCCGAGCCATCTGGTCACTTTCCTGCTTGGAGGGGCGCGCTCTGCATCCCCCGGGGCTGCGCGCTGGCACGCGAAGCCATTGCCGCTTTAGCGGCTGCGGGCGATCCTGTCACGCCCGCAGCGCCATTCTCGCCTTACTCTTTCGGGCGGTTGTCCACCAAGCGTTTGGCCTTGCCTTCCGAGCGCGCCACGGAATTGGGATCCTTGACCTCAACCCGCGTCGAGACACCCACCACCGATTTGATGTGATGTGCCAGCTCCTTGGCCGAATGGGCGCGGGCGGCGGCATCCACATGATCTGCGGTGCATTCGACATGGACGGTCATGTTGTCCATCCGGCCGCTGCGGTTCAGCTCGATCTGGAAATGCGGCGCGAGGCCGCTGCATTTCAGGATCTGCTCCTCGATCTGCGTGGGGAAGACATTGACGCCGCGCAGGATGATCATGTCGTCGCTGCGGCCGGTGATCTTCTCGATCCGGCGCATGCTGCGGGCGGTGCCGGGCAAAAGCCGCGTCAGATCGCGGGTGCGGTAGCGCACCATCGGCAGACCCTCTTTGGTCAGCGTGGTAAAGACCAGCTCGCCCATCTGACCGTCGGGCATGGCCTCGCCGGTGACCGGATCAATGATTTCGGGGTAGAAATGGTCTTCCCAGATGTGCAGCCCGTCCTTGGTCTCCACGCATTCCTGTGCCACGCCCGGGCCCATCACCTCGGAGAGGCCGTAGATGTCGACGGCGTGCATGTCAAAGGCCTGTTCGATTTCCTCGCGCATCGCATTGGTCCAGGGTTCGGCGCCGAAAATGCCGACCTTGAGCGAGGATTGGCGCGGATCAAGGCCCTGACGGCGGAATTCATCGAGAATCGACAGCATGTAGGACGGCGTCACCATGATGATGCGCGGCTTGAAGTCGTGGATCAGGGTCACCTGCCGTTCGGTCATCCCGCCCGAGATCGGCACCACGGTGCAGCCCAGCCGCTCGGCGCCATAATGCGCGCCAAGGCCGCCGGTAAACAGGCCATAGCCATAGGCATTGTGCAGGATGTCCCCGGGCCGGCCGCCTGCGGCGCGGATCGAGCGGGCGATGAGGTTTGCCCAGTTGTCGATATCCGAGGCGGTATAGCCCACGACGGTCGGCTTGCCGGTGGTGCCGGACGAGCCATGGATGCGCGCCAGCTTGGTCTGCGGCACGGCGAACATGCCAAACGGATAGGTGTCGCGCAGATCCTGCTTGGTGGTGAAGGGGAATTTGACGATGTCACGGAGGGTCTTCAGATCCTCGGGATGCACGTCATGTTCGATGAACTGCTTGCGATAAAAGGGCGAATTCTCGAACGCATGTTTCAGCGAGCGCTTCATGCGGTGAAATTGCAGGGCCTCGATTTCGTCGCGAGAGGCGATTTCAATCGGGTCGAGATCCTGTTTGCGCGGGGTCAGATCTTCCATGGTTTCCTCCCTTGGAATGGCGGTGCCGGTCAGTCCGGCAGATGAGTGCCCTTGACGCTGCGTGAATGGCCGCGAAATTCGGCCACATGCGCCCCGTCCTGGGTGGTGATGCGGATGTCGTAAATGCCCGAGCGGCCACGGCGCGACACTTCGGTGGCGGTGGCGGTCAGCCGGTCGCCGATGCGCACCGGAAGCAGATAGCTGACGCTGCAGTGCTGCGCGACGGCCAGTTGGTTATAGCTGTTGCAGGCAAAGGCAAAGGTGCTGTCGGCGAGGGTGAAGATATAGCCGCCGTGACAATTTCCGTGGCCGTTGGACATGGCCTCGGTGATGGTCATCGACAAGACGGCTGTGCCGGGGCCGATGTGGTCCAGCGTCATTCCCAGTCTCTGGCTGGTGCTGTCATTGTTCCACATGGCGCGGGCGCAAGCCTCGGCCATCTCTTGCGGCGTCATCCCGGCGGCGGATCGGAGGGTTTCGGTGCTCATTCTCCGCGAAACTCCGGGTTGCGCTTTTCAAGGAAGGCTGTGACGCCCTCGGCATAATCGGCGCTGCGGCCTGCGGTTTGCTGGCAATCGCGCTCCATGTCCAGCTGCGCGTCAAGGCTGTTGGTCGTGGCGGCCTGAATCAACCGTTTGGTCATCCCGAGGCCCAGCGTGGGCCCGGCGGCCAGTTTCATGGCCAGTGCCGAGGCCTCTGCCATCAGCTCGGCATCCTCAACGGCTTTCCAGATCAGCCCCCAGTCGGCGGCCTGTTCCGCCAGCAGCGGCTCGGCGGTGAGGGTCAGCGCTTTGGCGCGCGGCTCGCCCAGAATGCGGGTCAGGCTCCAGGTGCCGCCAGCGTCGGGGATCAGGCCGATCTTTGAGAACGCCTGAATGAATTTTGCCGATCGTGCCGCCAGAACGATGTCGCAGGCGAAGGCGATATTGGCGCCCGCCCCGGCTGCCACGCCGTTCACCGCGCAGATCACCGGTTTTTCCAGCGCGCGGATCAGGCGCAATGTCGGATTGTAGAAGGTTTCCAGCGTATGGCCGAGATCCGGCGCGGGGCCGCCCTTGCGCGGGTCGCGGTCGCCCAGATCCTGGCCCGCGCAAAAGCCGCGTCCGGCGCCGGTCAACAACACCGCCCGCACGGCCGCATCATCATGCGCGCGCCGGATGCCATCGCGAAGCGCCAGATGCATCTCTTCGTTGAAGGAATTCAGCTTTTCGGGGCGGTTCAACGTCAGTGTCAGCACACCGTCGGCCAAGGCCGACAGAACGGTTTCCGAACGGGTCATCTGTTTCTCCCTTGCCGTCATGTTTTCGACGGCCCTCGCAGAATCTTGTTGCATAAACCGACCGTCCGGTCAATGATAAAGCCTGTCGGGAGAGGAGACCCGATGGGGGAGATGCTATGACCGACCTGTTCACCCGTCACGGGCCTATGCTGCGCGCTGCTCTTGCGGCCCTCCAAAGCCGTGAATTCTGGACGCCGTTTTCCGAGATTCCGAGCGGCAAGGTCTATGGCGAGACCGCCAAGGCGGAGGCCGAAGCCGCATTCGCGGCGCTGCAGGGCCGGGCCTTTGATCTGCCGGGTCATCCCGAATCGCGGCGGCTGGGGCAGGAGCAGTCTCCCTATGGGTTTCCGCTTGGCATTGACTATCCCGCCGCCGCGCCCGCGGCCTTGGTTGCCGCATCGCAAGCGGCAGCCCCGGCCCTCGCCGCGGCGGCTCCCGAGCGGCGGGTCGGGATCTGTCTGGAGATTCTGGTCCGGCTGAACCGGATGAGCTTTCTGATGGGCCATGCGACAATGCATACCACCGGGCAGGCATTTGCCATGGCCTTTCAGGCGGGCGGACCCCATGCGCAGGACCGTGGGCTGGAAGCCGTGGCGATGGCCTGGTCCGAGATGACCCGTTTCGCCGATGCCGCGCGCTGGGAAAAGCCGCAGGGCAAAGCGGCGCCACTGGTGCTCGAGAAGCATTGGACGCTGGTGCCTGCGGGCATCGCGCTGAGCATCGGTTGCAATACCTTTCCGACATGGAACAGCTATCCCGGCATTTTCGCGAGCCTTGCGACCGGCAATCCGGTGATCGTGAAGCCGCATCCCGCCGCGATCCTGCCGTTGGCGCTGACCGTGCGCGTCGCGCGGGAGGTTTTGGCAGAGGCGGGCCTGCCCGCCGATGCGGTGCTTTTGGCGGTGGATGCACCGGGGGCCGAAGTGACGCAGGCGCTGGCCGTGGATCCGGCGGTGAAGCTGATCGACTATACCGGCTCGAACGCCTTTGCCGATTGGCTGCGCGATCATGCCCGGCAGGCGCATCTTTTCACCGAAGAGGCCGGGGTCAACAGCGTGGTGATTGCGGCCTGCGACGATTTCGACGGGATGTGCAGCAATCTGGCCTTCTCGCTGGCGCTCTATTCCGGCCAGATGTGCACCGCGCCGCAGAACCTCTATGTGCCCGCCGGTGGGATCGAGACCGATCAGGGGCACAAGAGCTTTGACGCCGTGGCACAGGGGGTGGCCGATGCCATTGACGTGCTCCTGTCTGATCCGGCGCGGGCGGCGGGCGTTTGTGGCGCCATCGCCAATCCCGCGACGCTGCAACGGCTTGATGCGGCGCGCGGCCTCGGCCGGATGATCCGCGACAGCGCGCCAGTGGGCGCGGGGCGCAGCGCGTCGCCTTTGCTGCTGGCGCTGGAGGCGGGCGATCCTGCGTCTGAAGCCGAGTGTTTTGGTCCGGTGGCCTTTTTCGTGGCCACCAAGGATGCCGAGGAGGGCATCGCCCGCGCGAGCACCCTTGCCGCGCAGAAAGGGGCGATCACCGGCGCAATTTATGACACCGATGCGGCCCGGATCCTGCGCGCGGTGCAGGCCTTCGCCGGTGCCGGGGTGAACCTCTCGGTGAATCTGACCGGCAATATCTTTGTCAACCAATCGGCGGCCTTCAGCGATTTTCACGTCACCGGCGGCAATCCTGCCGGCAATGCCAGCCTGACCGATACCGCCTTCGTCGCCCCGCGCTTTCGCCGCGTGATGTGGCGGCGGCAACTGCGTGCCTGATTTCAACACCGCATTCTGCCGGAGGAGGAGAATGCATATGCTCTGGGAGGAGATACGATGAAAAAGACCCTCACGACGACCACGCTTGGCCTGATGGCCGCGTTGGGCCTGTCCACTGCGGCGCAGGCCGAGATCAAACTCGGGGCGTCGATTTCCGCCTCGGGCCCTGCGGCTTTCCTCGGTGATCCCGAAGCAAAGACGCTCGAGATGCTGGTCGAGGCGCTGAATGCAGAGGGCGGCATCAACGGCGAAAAGATCGAGCTGGTGCTCTATGACGACAATGGCGACCCGAACAAGGCGCGCACCTTCGCGACCCGTCTGGTCGAGGATGATGAGGTTGTGGCGATCATCGGGGGCACCACCACCGGCACGTCGATGTCGATCCTGGCCGTGGCCGAGGATGCCGAAGTGCCGTTCATCTCGCTCGCCGGGGCCATCGACATCATCCAGCCGGTGAAGCCCTACACGTTCAAAACCCCGCACACCGACCGCATGGCCTGCCAGAAAATCTTCGAGGACATGCAAAAGCAGGGCTATACCAAGATCGGCATGATTTCGGGCACCGACGGCTTTGGCGCCTCGATGCAGGCGCAGTGCAAATCGGTGGTGGCGGATTACGGCATCGAGGTGATCGCCGACGAGACCTACGATCCGAAAGACGCCGATATGACGGCGCAGCTGACCAAGATCCGCAACACCGACGGCGTGCAGGCCGTGCTGAACCCCGGCTTTGGCCAAGGCCCGTCGATTGTCACCCGCAACTACAAGCAACTGGCGATCGAAGTGCCGCTCTACCAATCGCATGGTGTGGCCTCGGATGGGTTCATCGACCTTGCGGGCAAAGATGCGGCCGAAGGCGTGCGTCTGCCGGGCACCGCGCTGCTGGTTGCGGATATTCTGGCCGATGATGACGCGCAAAAGCCCGCAGTGACTGCCTACAAGGCGGCGTTCGAGGCGAAAACCGGCACCCCGGTCGGCACATTCGGCGGCTATGCCAACGACGCCTTCCTGATCATGACCGATGCGATGAAACGCGCGGGCAGTGAAGATCCGAAAGCCATCCGCGACGCGATTGAGGCCACCTCGGGCCTCGCGGGGACCACCGGGATCTACACCTTCAGTGCCGAAGATCACCTCGGCCTCGATCTCTCGGCCTTCCGCATGCTGGAGATCAAAGACGGGAAGTGGACCCTCGTCGACTGATCTTCTTTCAGGTCTCCCCCCCCCTTCCGGGGCGGGGGAGGCGCTGCGATCCGCCGCTGATCCCGTCCCGCATCCGAGCCGGAGGCCCCATGTCGGAACTTCTTCAATTCCTGTTTTCCGGGGTGACCGTGGGCGCGGTTTACGCGCTCGTCGCCCTCGGCTTCACGCTGATCTACAACGCCTCTGATGTGGTGAATTTTGCCCAGGGCGAATTCGTCATGCTGGGCGGGATGATCACCTGGGCTGGCCATGCCGCAGGCCTGCCGCTGCCGCTTGCGGCGCTGCTGGCGATCGTGCTGACCGCAGCATTGGGGGTGGCGATGTACAAGATGACCATCGAGCCCGCGCGGGGCGCGCCGGTCGTGTCGCTGATCATCATCACCATCGGCGCTTCGATCTTTATCCAAGGTGCGGCGCAACTGATCTTTGACAAACAGATCCACAGCTTCCCCGCCTTCTCCGGCGATGCACCGATCCGTATTGGCGGTGCCACGATCCTGCCGCAGAGCCTTTGGGTGATCGGCGGCGCGCTGGCGGTGTTTGTCGGGCTGTGGCTGTTCTTCACCCGTACGCTGATGGGCCGGGCGGTGCTGGCCACCTCGAACAACCGGATGGCGGCGCAATTGGTGGGGATCAACACCAATTTTGTGATGACGCTTTCCTTCGCACTGTCGGCGGGGATCGGGGCGCTGGCGGGCGTGCTGGCCACACCGATCACCCTCACCTCCTATGGCGTCGGCATCGGCTTTGCGTTGAAAGGCTTTGCCGGGGCGATGCTGGGCGGGATGGGCAACCCGAAAGGGGCGCTGATCGGCGGTTTCCTGATCGGGCTGATCGAGGCGCTGACCGCAGGCTATTTCTCTTCGCAATACAAGGATGCGGCGGCCTTTGTCGTGATCCTGATGGTGTTGTTTTTCATGCCACAGGGCCTGTTTGGCCGCAAATCCACGGACCGGGTGTGATGATGAAAATGACCCCGAAACGCGCGACGCTGATGGTGCTGCTGGCGCTGATCCTGCTGTCGCCGCTGCTGTTTCCTTCCGGCTATTACTACCGCGTCGGCGCGCTGATTTTCGTCAATGCCATCGCGGTGACCGGCATTGTGATCCTCACCGGTTATGCCGGGCAGATCAGTCTGGGCCATGCGGGCTTTTCCGGGATCGGCGCCTATGCCTGCGCGCTGGCGCCGGTGCATTTGGGTCTGCATCCGGGGCTGGCGGTCTTTCTGGGCGCGGGTATTTCCGCGCTGCTGGCCTATCTCGTGGGGCGGCCGATCCTGCGGCTGAAGGGCTATTATCTCGGCGTCGCGACGCTGGGTTTTGGCATTCTGGTCTCGATGGTGCTGAACAACGAGCGCGCGCTCACGCGCGGCCCCGATGGCATCGACGTGCCGGATCTGGGCCTGCGCGGCCTGTTGAAAGACTGGGGGCTGAACCTGTCGAATGGCGAATTCTGGTATTTCTTCTGCGGCTTGTGTCTGCTGCTGGGCGCCTGGCTGGCGCTGAACCTCTATGCCAGCCCGACCGGCAGGGCGCTGCGCGCGCTGCATGGATCGGAAGTGGCGGCGCGCACGGTGGGCGTGGATGTGGCGCGGCTGAAGCTGCAGGCCTTTGTGATTTCGGCGGTCTACGCCTCGGTCGCGGGCTCGCTCTTGGCGCTGCAAAACAAGTTCATCACCCCCGATGTGGCCGGTTTCATGCATTCGATCGAGATGGTGACCATGGCGGTTCTGGGCGGCGTTGGCTCGGTTCTGGGGGCCATCTTCGGCGCCGCGATCCTGACGCTCTTGCCGCAGGTCCTGACCGTCTTTGCCGAATACGAACAGATGGTGCTGGGGCTGGTGATGGTGCTGGTGATGATCTTCCTGGGCGAGGGCCTGTTGCCCTCGATCCTGCGCAAGCTGAGGGGGAAGGGCGAATGACCCTGCGTGACGACACGAAAACCCTGCTGTCGATTGAGGGGCTGGGGATTGCCTTTGGCGGTCTGAAGGCCGTGCATGATGTCAGCTTTGCGGTGAAACCGGGCGAGATCGTCTCGGTCATCGGGCCGAACGGGGCGGGAAAGACCACCTTGTTCAACATGATTTCCGGCGTGTATCAGCCGGGATCGGGGCGGGTGCGTCTGAACGGCGAAGAGGTGACCGGCATGGCGCCGCATCTGCTGGCCCGCCGCGGGATGAGCCGAACTTTTCAGAACCTGCAGATCTTTCAGTCGATGACGGTGCTGGAAAACGCGGTAACCGGCTATCATCTGCAGGAAAGCGGTGCGGTCCTGGCCGATCTTCTGGGTCTGCCCGCCTCCCGCCGCCGGGCGCGGGCGGCCGAAGCCGGGGCACGGCAGTTGCTTTCGCGGGTCGGGCTGGAGCGCGCGGCGGAGCGTGAGGCCGGGAATCTGTCCTATGGCTCGCTCAAGCGGCTCGAGATTGCGCGGGCCTTGGCGCTGAACCCGAAGGTTCTGCTGCTGGATGAGCCTGCGGCGGGCTGCAACGCGGTGGAGACCGAAGAGATCGACCATCTGATCGCCGAGGTTGCCGCCTCGGGCGTGGCGATCTTGCTGGTCGAGCATGACATGAAAATGGTGATGCGGATATCGAACCATATCGTGGTGCTCGACCATGGCGAAAAGATCGCCGAGGGCGATCCGGCCATGGTCAGTCAAAATCCGGCGGTCATTGCCGCCTATCTGGGGGCCGAACATGCTCACGGTTGAGGGATTGCGCACGCGCTATGGGCGCATTGAGGTGCTGCATGGCATCGATCTGACGGTGGATGCCGGAGAAATCGTCGCCGTGGTGGGGGCGAATGGCGCGGGGAAAACCACGCTGTTGCGCTGTCTGTCGGGCCTGCAGCCGGTCTCGGGCGGCAGCATCACCTTTCGCGGTGAGGCGCTGGTGCCCGTGCCTGCCCATCGGCGGCTTGGCCGGGGCCTTGCGCAATCGCCCGAGGGGCGGCAGATCTTCACCAACCTCTCGGTTGAAGAAAACCTGCGGTTGGGCGCGTTCTTGTTTGACGATGACCGGGTCGGGAAGGACATGGAAGATGCCTTCCAGATGTTCCCGATCCTGAAGGAAAAGCGCAATCTGGCGGCGGGGGGCCTGTCGGGCGGTCAGCAGCAGATGCTGGCAATGGCGCGGGCGCTGATGGGGCGGCCCTCCTGCCTGTTGCTGGACGAGCCGTCGATGGGCCTCGCCCCGATCATCGTCAGCCAGATTTTCGAGGTGATCCGCG
This sequence comes from Phaeovulum sp. W22_SRMD_FR3, assembly GCF_052113705.1. Taxonomy (NCBI): domain Bacteria; kingdom Pseudomonadati; phylum Pseudomonadota; class Alphaproteobacteria; order Rhodobacterales; family Paracoccaceae; genus Phaeovulum; species Phaeovulum sp. W22_SRMD_FR3. The sequence continues at coordinate 136,038 of NZ_JBGQOG010000005.1, forward strand.
GCCTGAAAGCCCTGGATGTCACCGTGCTTTTGGTTGAGCAGAACGCCTTTGGCGCGCTCAAGATCGCCGACCGCGGCTATGTCATGGAAACCGGCCGCATCACCATTTCGGGCGCCGCCGAGGCGCTGATTGCCGACCCCCGCATCCGTGCGGCCTATCTGGGAATATGACATGTCCGTTGTGACCATCACCCGCGATGCGGAAATTGCCGTTGTTACCGTCAACAACCCGCCGGTCAACGCGCTGAGCCAATCACTGCGCCAGGGTCTGTGGGACGCGGCGGAGGCCCTGGACGCCGACCCCGAGGTTCGGGCGGTGGTGTTGATCTGCGACGGGCGCACCTTCATCGCCGGGGCGGATGTCGCAGAGTTCGGCAAGCCGCCGGTGCCGCCGCATCTGCCGGATCTGGTTGGCCGGATCGAGGCGGCCGAAAAGCCCTGGGTGGCGGCGATCCACGGATCGGCCTTGGGGGGCGGCTTTGAAATCGCGCTTGGCTGCCGGTTCCGGCTGGCGCAGCCGGATGCCTCCGTGGGCCTGCCTGAGGTGACGCTGGGGATCATCCCCGGCGCGTCGGGCACCGTGCGCACGCCGCGTCTGGTGGGCATGCAAGCGGCGGTGGATCTGGTCACCACCGGCAAGCCGGTGCGGGCCGCTGCGGCGCAATCGCTGGGCCTGATCGATGCGGTCGTGACGGGGGATCTGCGCGACGAGGCCATTGCCTTTGCCCGTGCGGCGCTGCGGCGCCCCTTGCCGCAGCCGGTTTCGCAACGCCCGGTTGACGCGCCCGATGCGGCCTTCTGGGCGGCGGCAGAAGCCAAGGTGGCGAAGGCCGCCCGTGGTGCAGCGGCGCCCCTGCGCGCTTTGGCCAGCCTGCGCAACGCGGCCGAAAAACCCTTTGAGGAGGCAATGGCTTTTGAACGTCAGTGCTTCCTTGATCTGCGGGGCACGCCCGAGGCGGCGGCCCTGCGGGCGGTGTTCTTTGCCGAACGTGCAGCCCCGCGCCCGGCACATCTGAAGGATCTGACGGTGTTGCCTCTGCGGCAGGTGGGGGTGGTCGGCGGCGGCACGATGGGGGCGGGGATTGCCGCAGCCCTGCGCGATGCCGGTCTGCCGGTGGTGCTGATTGAGCGGGATGCGGCCGCGGTGGCGCGCGGTCTGGCCAATCTGCGCGCGATCTTCGAAGGCGCGGTGACGCGGGGCCGCCTGAGCGAGGCGCAGGCCGCCGAGCGGATGGCGGGCGTTATCGCCAGCACCGATTACGCGGCACTGGCCGATGCCGATTTGGTCATCGAAGCGGTGTTTGAGGAAATCAGCGTCAAGCGGGCAGTCTTTGACGCGCTGGGACGTGTCTGCCGACCCGATGCGATCCTTGCCACCAACACCTCCTATCTTGATCCGCAGCTGATTGCCGAGGGCGTGCCATACCCCGGGCGCTTTATCGGACTGCATTTTTTCAGTCCCGCCAATGTGATGAAATTGCTGGAGATTGTGCCGCTTCCGGGCACCGCGCCCGCGACGCTCGCCACCAGCTTTCATCTGGCGCGGTTGTTGAAGAAAGTGCCGGTCGAGGCGGGGATCTGCGAAGGTTTTATCGGCAACCGCATTTTGAAACGCTACCGGGCCGCCGCCGAGGCGCTGGTGCGTCAGGGCGTGGCGATTGCCGAGATCGATGCTGCGATGCGCGGCTATGGTTTCGCGATGGGGCCGTTTGAGGCGCAGGATCTGGGGGGGCTCGACATTGCCTATCTGCAGCGCGAGGGGGCACGGGCGGCGGGGCAGGAGGTGCCCGAGACTTTGGGCGATGTTCTGGTGCGCGCGGGCCGCAAGGGTCAGAAAACCGCTGGCGGCTGGTATGATTATGCGGCCAATGACCGCAAACCCAGACCTTCGCCCGCGGTGACGGCGCTGCTGGGTCCTTTGGTGGCGGCACCCCGGGAAATGCCGCGCGAGGCGGTGGCAGAGCATCTGGTGCAGGAAATGGCGGCGGAAGGGCGGGCCCTTTTGCAGGAAGGCATCGCGCGCAGCCCATCCGACATCGACCTGGTGGAAATTCATGGATATGGGTTCCCGCGGCGCCGCGGCGGTCCGATGTTTGCCACGGCGGCCGCGCGGCGGTGAGCGCGGACTTCCGGCGGCGCTCACAGCACGGGTAAGCGAAGGGCCCCGCAAAATTCAGGGCGGGGGCTTTTTGCAGGCATCGGCGTGCGGGGGCGCCTCCCGGCGGTGGCACAAAGACGCGCCCGGCCCCCCCCGTGGGGCACCGGCCCTTGCGCGCTTGGGGCATGGGGTGACAGGAGGCAATGGCGCCCCCTGCGCTTGGATTACCCGGCCTTGATCATGTCGGCGGCCTTTTCGGCCACCATGATGGTGGGCGCGTTGGTGTTTCCCGCCATCACCTGCGGAAAGATCGAGGCATCCACCACCCGCAGGCCAGCGACGCCGCGCACTTTCAGCTGCGGATCGACCACCGACATCGCATCCACACCCATTTTGCAGGTACCATTCTGGTGGTGATAGGACATCACCGCCGAGCGGGCATAGTCGGCCAGCTCCGCATCGGTCTGCACCTGCGGGCCGGGGTAAATCTCGCGCCCGCGCCACGGGTCCAGCGCGGCCTGCGTGCCGATCTCGCGCATTTGCCGGATCGATTTAACGAGAATGTCGACGTCATATTGGGTTTGCAGAACCTGCGGATCGATCTCCATCAGCGCCTCCGGGTCGGCTGAGGTCAGCGTGATCTGCCCGCGCGAGGTCGGCCGCACACCCGAGGCGAGCAGACTGTAGGCGTTCGTCGTCGGGGCCGCTTGCTCGGGCGCATAATAGGCGACGTTGAAGAATAAGGGCTGCATGTCCGGCCCGGGCAGCGCCGGGTCCGATTTGGCAAAAAGATGCGCATGCAGCACGGTGATCGCCATATCGTCCGGGGGCGGCAGCTCCGTGGCGCCCTCATAGATCACCGGGCAAAGGGTGTGGTCATGCAGGTTCTTGCCCACGCCGGGCAGATCCACCTTGGTCTCGATGCCGATGGCCTCCAGCTCGGCCCGCGCGCCAATCCCGGAGAGCATGAGGATACGCGGGCTTTCGATCGCGCCGCCGCAGACCAGCACCTCCCGCGCGGCGGTGACGGTTTTGACGGTGTTGTCCTGCATGTAGGTCACGCCCGTCGCGCGGCCATTGTCGATCTCAACGCGGTGCACGCGGGCATTGGTGATCAGCGTCAGATTGGGCCGGTCAAGCGCGGGTCGCAAAAAGGCCACAGCGGTGGATTGGCGCAATCCGTCCTTGGTGTTGAGATCAACATAGGCCACGCCCTCCTGATCTCCGGCATTGGTGTCGTCATTATAGGCAAAGCCCGCCTGCTGCGCCGCCTCGACAATCGCTTTCGTGACCGGATGAGGCGTGTAATCGGCCGTCACATGCAGCAACCCGCCCGCGCCGTGATGCGCATCCGCCCCGCGCGAGAAATCTTCGGACTTCTTGAAATAGGGAAGCACCGAGGCATAGTCCCAGCCCTCACAGCCAAATTCCGTGGCCCATTGATCGTAGTCCGAGGGATTGCCGCGCACATAGATCATCCCGTTGAGCGAGGATGAGCCGCCCAACGTCTTGCCGCGCGGCCAATAGAGGTTGCGGCCCTGCGCGTGCTCTTGCGGCACAGTGATATATCCCCAGTCATATTCCGTCCCCCAGAGTTCGATCAGGCGCATCGGGGTGGAGATCATCTCGGTATTGTCCGGGCCGCCGGCCTCAATCAGCAGGACGCGGGCGCCGTCCTCGCTCAGGCGGTTGGCCAGCACGCAGCCCGCAGAACCGGCGCCGCAAATTATGTAATCATACTGGCTGTCCTGTGCATTGGCAGGGTTTACCGAGGCGCCGAAAAGGCCACCGCCAAGGCTGAGAATGCCGGAAGCCACGGCCGTTCGGCCGAGAAAGTGGCGCCGGGTCATGGGAGAAGAAGGTTTCGCCGTCATTGTAAATCTCCTGTCCTGGAGCGCGCGGGCGCATGCCGGACCCCGGACCCCTCAGGGGGCCAGGGTCGCTCAGCCGTCAGCCTCGCGCTGTGTTGAAGGGGGGATCAGCTGAAAATGACCTGGATGTCGGTATATTCCGCGAGGCCTTCTTCGCCGAATTCGACCCCGAGGCCCGACGCCTTGACGCCGCCGAAGGGGGCGTTGGGCTGGACGAGACCGTGTTTGTTGATCCAGACCGATCCGCATTCCAGACGGGCGGCCACCGCGTGCGCCGCCGCGATATTGCCTGACCAGACCGAACCGCCAAGCCCGTTCGGGCTGTCGTTGGCCATCGCGATCGCGGCGTCCACATCGGTGTAGCGGATCACCGGCAGCGCCGGGCCAAATTGTTCCTCATCCACCAGCGCATCGCCGTTTTGCAGACCCGCAACGATGGTCGGGGGATAGAACAGCCCCGCGCCGGGCACACCGCCGAGCAACACCTGACCTTTAATTCTCGCCGCATCCACCAGCGCGGAGACTTTGTCGAACTGCATTTTGTTCTGCACAGGCCCGAGGACGCTGCCCTCCTGCATCCCGTCGCCCACCGGCACGGCCGCCGCATAGGCCACCAGCGCCGCGCAGACCGCATCATGGATGCTGTCGTGCACATAGAGCCGTTTCATCGCGGCACAGGTCTGGCCGTTGTTGATGAAGGCACCCCAGAACAGACCCTCGGCAATTGCCGCCGGATCGGCGTCGGGCAGAACGATGCCCGCATCATTGCCGCCCAGTTCAAGTGTCAGGCGTTTCATCGTATCGGCGGCGGAACGCATGACCTTCTGGCCTGTGGCGCAGGAGCCGGTGAAAACGATCTTGCGGATGTCAGGATGCGCCGACATTGCCGCCCCGAGGTTGGAGGTGACGTCGTCGCAGGTCACCACAGTGACGACGCCCGCGGGCAAGACGGCCTGCATCAACTCCACCAGACGCAGCGTGGACAAGGGCGTGTACGGCGAAGGTTTGATCACCACCGTATTCCCGGTGCGCAGCGCCGGCATGATGTGCCAGATCGCGATCATCACCGGGAAGTTCCACGGGGTGATCGAGCCCACGACGCCCAGAGGCTTGCGGTGCAGCTCAACCCGCCCGTCGCTGTTGTCCTGCAAGATCTTGACCGGCAGCGACAGCTCCGCGGTATGCGCGGCCCAGGCCGCAGCCCCGCCGACCTCCCAGCGTGAGCCAAGCCCATTGAGGGGTTTGCCCTGTTCCAGCGTGATGAGTTCGGCCAGCTCGGCCGCGTGTTCCTGAAGTTTGGCGGCGACCGCCCGGCAGGCGTTCTGGCGCTCGGCATCGCTGCTTTGCGACCAGTGCGCAAAGGCGGCCTTGGCGGTGGCCACCGCATGGTTCAGATCGGCGATCCCCATATTGGGCGCACGACCGATCTCGGCGCCGGTCGACGGGTTGATGACCGCAAAATCACAAACGCCGGTTGCGGCGGTGTTGACGGGGCTGTTCATATGTCTCTCCTCCACGGAGTGCACCCCTCTCCTCAGGGGGCATCCGGGTTTTGAGACTACGGTGCCCGCAGGCGGCGGACTTGGGCGAAAGCGTCGGCGCTTTTGGACAAATCCGAAAATGAGTGGATTTTTTGCAGGTTTTCCACCGCAGCAGGCGCGCTCAGCAGGCGCGGGCAACATCGCCGGGCGTCAGGCCATATTTCTTGCGAAATTCACGGTAGAAATAGGACAGATCATTGAAGCCGCAGGACAATGCGATGTCCGTCACACTGGTTGCGCGCGCGGCGCCCCCCCGGGCCGAGAGATGCGAATGCGCCAGTTCCAGCCTGCGGTTCAGCAGCCGGTGCCCCGGCGTTTCCCCAATGGCCTTGAACTGGCGTTGCAGGGTCCGCTCGGAAATCGACAACTGCCGCGCCAGTTCGCCGGGGCCAAAGCTGGGGTCGGTGCGGTTGCGCTCGATCAAGGCCAGCGCCCGTGACAGCAGCAGGCTGGCGGGTGTTGGTGCGCTTTGCGCGTTTGCGGAGTGCAGATAGGCCCCCATCAGCCCCCAAAAGACTTCGCCCAACGGATCTTGGGGTCCCGGCGTGCCCGCCATTTTGGCCAATACCGCCCGCAGCGCCAGCCAGAGCGGATCCTGCCGCGATATTGCCTGCCCATGGGTGCCGAGCGTGCCGAACCGCTGCACCAGCTCGGCGCGCGGCAAATGCAGCGAGATCTGGTGCGAATGCGCGCCGCCAAATTGAAAGACCGAAGGTGCGGCGGAATCCACCAGAAACATGTCTCCGCGCGCAAGATCGACCATCTGATCGCCCTGCAGAACCCGGCAGCGCCCCGCATCCTGCACCAGCAAAAAGAAGTGCTCGCCGGGGTCCTGCCGAATGGCTCTGGTGTCGCGGGTGACGTTCAGGGCATCAAGACTGACAACCGCCGCGTCGAACGGGCCGATCCTGCGGGATGTCACGCCCCCGTTGACCACGGCGTTGCCCCGGACCGGCTCAACGCTGAATTCGCCGCAAACGGTGCGGATCTGATCGGCAATCAGTTCAACGGGCAAAGCGTTGTGAACCGGCGTGACCAGTGGCTGCATCATGTCCTCCCTCCGCCGCGTTCGGCGGTGAGAAAATCGTGACGGATCCGGCGGGGCAATTCAACCAATCTGTTGGGTCACCGCATCGCACGGCGCATTTCCGGCGCGTCCTGCATCGGCCCAACGCGCAGAGCTGTGGTCTCAGCCCGCGGTGCTGCGCGCCGGTGTGCCGCCGATGGCCTCTGCACGCGATGCCGCCCGCGCGATGTCTCACGCGTTCTGCCGCCCGCGCCCGAGACGCCGAGGGGCATCCGGGCTCATGGCGGCCTGCGCCCGGATGCGGTTTGATCCGGGTCCGGGGCGGACAGGAACGGATGCGTTTGTCCCCAGATGCGGGCCACGTCCCGTTGCAGCCGCCGCTGTTCAAGCGCGGTCAACGCCGCCTGCGCGGCCCGGGTGTCGCCGCAGGCGTCGCGCAGCACCCGCAGCCAGACGCGGCGGACCGAGGCCGGGCTCCAGGGCAGCACCGATCCTGCCAACCAATGGCGCAGGTCAGCGGGCAGCGCATCATAGGCCCGCATCGGATCGCCGCGGGCGCGGCGCTTCAACGCGGTGGCGAGGTTGCGGCGTGCCATCTGCCCGAACCCTATGCCGCGCGCGTGCTGCGCCACACGGGAAACGGGTCCGGCAGCCCGGCCCAGAGCGCGGGGGTGAAGGTGCGCGCGGGCATCAGCGCACCATCCAGCCGGGCCCGCAGCGCCGCCTCATCCATGCCCGTGCCGATGAACACCAATTCCTGACGGCGGTCCCCCCAGAGGTCGTCCCATTTCCCCGCCACCTCGGCCAGGGCTTCGGGATGGGTCGGCCAGTGCTCCTTCGCCACGCTCGCCCACCAGCCCCCCAGCGGCGTGACCGAGGATACTGCCCCTGCCAGCGAAAACTCGGCCACCCAGTTCGGGCGCGAGGCCAGCCAGAAGTGCCCTTTGGCGCGGATCACGCCGGGCAGGTCGCCGTTCAGCACCGCATGGATTTTCTCGGGGTGAAACGGCGCGCGGGCGCGGTAGACAAACGAGGATATCCCGTATTCCTCGGTCTCGGGGATGTGATGGGCAAAGCCGTACAGCTCTTTGGCCCAGTAAGGGTGTTCATGCGCCCGATCAAAGTCGAAAAGGCCGGTGTCAAAGATCGCGCGGGCGTCCACGCGCGCGTGATCCGTCTCGATCAGCCGCGCATCGGGGTTCAGCGCCCGAATGATCTTGCGCGCGGCATCGCTGCGCGCGGGCCCGGCGTCCGTGGTTTTGTTCAGCACCACCACATCGGCAAATTCGATCTGCTCAGTCAACAGGTTGACCAGCGTGCGGGTGTCCTCTGCGCCCAAACTCTCGCCCCGGTCGGCCAGAAAATCATGGCTGGCAAAATCCTTGAGCAGATTGATCGCATCCACCACCGTCACCATCGTGTCGAGCCGCGCCACGTCGGACAGGCTGGCCCCGTCCGCATCGCGGTAATCAAAGGTGGCGGCCACCGGCAGCGGTTCGGCAATGCCCGTTGATTCAATGAGCAGGTAGTCAAAGCGCCCCTCTTGCGACAGGTTGCGGACCTGCTCAAGCAGATCGCCGCGCAGGGTGCAGCAGATGCAACCGTTTGACATCTCTACCAGTTTCTCCTCGGCGCGCGACAATTCCGCCCCCTCGCGGATCAGGTCGGCGTCAATGTTCACCTCGGACATGTCATTGACGATCACCGCCACGCGGCGGCCCTCGCGGTTGTTGAGGACATGGTTGAGAAGCGTTGTCTTTCCGGCACCCAGAAAGCCGGACAGAACGGTGACGGGGAGGCGGTGGTCGGACATGCGAGTCTCCGTTATGTTATAATATAACTATTTTTAGCACGATGCAGAGCGGCGAGGCAAGTGCCGTCAAACGCCCGGCGGGCGTTGCGCGCAGCACGGCGCATTGCGCCTTCCGAAGGGGCGGGAGATTGCCGGCCGTTGGCCCCGCGTTCGGCCCACATGCGCCCCACATGCGCCCGGTGTCGCCCGGTTCTGCCGGTGGGCTTGGGCGGCGTATCAGGGCGAACCGGCGGTGGGTACGCCGGATCAAAGGGCGATCCGGCGGCGGGTCTCTGCGGCGATGGTGACAGGGCAGATCCGTCAGGCTCGGCGGTGGCTCGGGCCGCCCCTGCAGAGCCTGCACCGCCGGGTGCGGATGCCTGCCGCGCGGATCAGGCGGTGCTTCCGCCGTCGGGGTTTTGCGCATTGACGTCGCGCGCAACGCCGTATTCCCCACAGACCTGTGTCAGAACCTCATGCAAACGGGCGATGACTTCACCCCGCGGCGCCGCGATGCGTTCGACGATGCCGATCCGACGCACCACTTGCGGCCGTCCGAAGGGCAGGCGCAGCAGGGCTTCGTCCTCGGCGCCTTGCAGCGCCACATGCGGCACAACCGAGATCCCCATGCCCTGACGGACACAGGTCACGATGGACCCGATCGTGTCGATCTCGGCCACGTCATTGGTCACGATCCCCATCCGGGAGATCTCGGTGTCGATCAGATTGGCCAATGGAACCGGGCTGCGAAAGCGGATGAAAGGCATCCGCGCCATCAGGCTGTCAATACTGTCCGCCGGTGTGCCATGCGGCGCGATCAGCCAGAGCGGCTCTCGCAGGAACGGGCTCCAGCGCAGCGACGGCGGCATCCCCAGATGTTCGGCCACGACCGCCGCATCCAGCCGTCCGGAGGCGACATCGGCAATCAGCGCCGCCGACAGCGACACCTGCAGGTTGGTTTTCAACGCCGGATAGCGGTGGCGCATTTGCACGATGGCCGCGGGCAGCAGATTGAGCGCGCTTGAGCGGACCGATCCGAGCATCAGCGTGCCCGAAATCCGGTCACCGCGCAGCCCGGCCTTGGTATCTTCGGCCAGGCGCAGCATTTCGCGTGCCATGTCCAGACATTGCGACCCTTGCGTCGTCAGCCGGGGCGGCCGTGAGCTGCGCTCGAACAACAGCACGCCCAATTCCTGTTCAAGCGCTTGAATTTGCTGGCTCACGGCGGAGGGCGTCAGATGCACCGCCTCGGCCGCCCGCGCGAAAGTGCCGTGGGTGGCAATGGCAACAAGTGATCTGAGTTGGCGGGTGTCCATGATTATATCCAGTTTTTCTTAATATAAAGCGCAGTTTTATGCGCTTTTGTGAAGCAAATATTGCGTTTATCAGATGGGCAGGAGGACTGATCTGTGGGGGCTGGAGGGCCGCTGCAGTTGCATTTTTCTTAGACATCAGACGATTGCCCGCCGGCTTCGGGGGGCCCGGAGACGCATGTATGAGCAACAAGATTCTAGTGACGGGGCCGGACCTCGACCCTCAGGCGGCGCAGCTGGTCATTGAACATGGCTTTGAGACGATTCACACGCCGCCCTATGCGGACAGCGCGGTGATTTCAGAGCTGTTGGTGCAAACCGGCGCGCGGGGGATCGTGTCGCGCATGGGCATGATCGATGCTTCCGTCATGGATGCGGCGCCCTTTCTGCGGGTGATTTCCAAACATGGCGTCGGTGTTGACAATATCGACATCGCCGCGGCGGCGGCGCGGGGGATCCCGGTCTTGGTCGCGACGGGTGCCAATGCGGTCTCGGTGGCCGAGCACACGATCGCGCTGCTTTTGGCCACGGTCAAAGGCCTGCTGCCGCTGGATGCCGGATTGCGCGCCGGGCGGTGGGAGAAACCCGGCTTTCTGGGGCGCGAGCTGGCCGGGGCGCGGCTGGGCCTGCTGGGCATGGGCGCCATTGCGCAGGCGACGGGCCGGATCGCCCGCGGCCTCGGCCTCGAGATTTATGGCCATGATCCCTATGCCGGTGATGCCGCCTTTGCGGCGCTGTCGGCCACGCGCTGCCAGCAGATCGAGGATCTCTTTGCGCAATCCGATGTGCTCAGCCTGCATTGCCCGCTGACCCCCGAGACGCGCAACATCGTCAATGCCGCGGCCATCGCCCGCCTGCCCCAGGGGGCCTATGTGGTGAACACCGCCCGTGGGGGCCTGATCGACGAGGCGGCCTTGCTCGCGGGGCTGCGTTCGGGGCATCTGGCGGGCGCCGGGCTCGATACCTTTGCCGTTGAGCCTCCCGCGCCCGATCATCCGTTCTTCACGGAACCGGGGATTGTGCTGACCCCCCATATCGGCGGCGTCACCCGGGAAGCGGGCGCGCGGGTGGGGGTCGAAGCCGTACGCGGCATTTTGCAGGTGCTGGCGGGGGAACAGGTCGCTCCGGAACGGATCATCAACCGCAACCTGCTGGCATCAGCAGGCAGACCCACCGCCACAAAAGGGGAATGACATGTCCATTGGCTTTCGCATCCTGAACCGCGACCGTGTCGCACCACAAGCGCTGGTCGAGGCCTTTGCCAAACTGCCCGTCGCCAATGTCTCGGACGCGATGCACCGCCTGACCGCCGCGGGCCCGGGGCTGCGGCCGGTGCACAGCGCGGGGGGCATGGCCGGCGTGGCGCTGACGGTCCGCGCGCGGCCGGGTGACAATCTGATGCTGCACAAGGCCATCGACATGGCGCAACCGGGCGATGTCATCGTCTGCGATGCGGGCGGCGATCTGACGAACGCGCTGATGGGCGAGCTGATGCTGGCGCATGCGGTGAAACGCGGGGTGGCGGGGTTCGTCCTGAACGGTGCCATCCGCGATCTGGACGCATTCCGGGCGGTGAACCTGCCGACCTTTGCCGCGGGCGTTACCCATCGCGGCCCCTACAAGGATGGCCCGGGCGAGATCAATGTGCCGGTCTCAATCGACGGCATGGTGATTGCGCCGGGGGATATCGTGATCGGCGATTCCGATGGCGTGCTGTCGGTGCCGCTGGAGGATGCCGAAGAGGTCCTGCACAAGGCCGCCGCCAAACATGCGGCAGAAACCCGGCAGCTGCAGGATATTGCCGAAGGAAGCAATGATCGCAGTTGGGTCGATGTGGCCTTGCGCGCCCGCGGCTGCCACTTTCCCGACAAGTGAGAAACGGGTTCGGTGCTGCTTTGGGAGGCAGAGCGTCGGATCGCATAACAAACCTGCATGACAAGGAGGAGTGACATGCTCAAGAAGATCAAGATCGCGGCGCTGACGGGTGCCGTTGTGCTGGCCGCAACCGCGGCATGGGCCGAATATCCGGAGAAGCCGATCCAGGTGATCGTTGGCTATGATGCCGGCGGGGGCACCGATGTGATGGCGCGCACGGCGGCACCGTTCATCGAGAAATATCTGGGGCAGGGCGCCAGTCTGGTGATCAAGAACGTCCCGGGCGCCAGCGGACAGATCGGCGTCACCGAAGTCGCGGGGGCGAAGGCGGATGGCTATACGATCGGCACCTACAACCTTCCCGGAATGGTGGCGCGGACGCTGGACCGAAAGGCGGGGTATGATGCAGACAGCTTTACCTATCTCGCCAATGTGGTGAACGATCCCAACGTGATCGTCACCTCGAAGGCCAGCGGGCTGGATACGTTCGCCAAGCTGCTGGACGCGGCAAAGGCCGAGCCCGGCGCCATCACCGTCGGCATGTCCAGCCTGGGCGGAGATGATCATTTCATGCTGACCAAGCTGCAAAACCTGACCGGCACCGAATACACCATCGTGCCCTTCAAGGGTTCAGCCCCCGCGCGCACCGCCCTGATGGGAGGCCATGTCGCCATGGGCATTCTGAACATCTCGGAGGTGGCTGAATTCCAGGAGCAGATCAACGTGCTGGGCGTTGCCAAGGCCGCGCGCTCGGAATTTGCGCCGGAGGTGCCGACTTTGAAAGAGCAGGGGTTTGATCTGGAGAACGGCGCGTTGCGCGGCTTCGTGGCCCCGGCGGGTTTGCCGGCCGAGGTGGAGGCCAAACTGCTGGAGGCCTTTGGGAAACTGACAGAAGACAAAGATTTTGCCGCCGCCATGGCCGCCACGGCCAATCCGGTCGAGCTGAAGGTGGGGGCGGATTTCAAGGCGCTCAATGCCGATACGCTTGGTCTGGCGCGGCAGGTTTGGGAAACCACCCCCTGGAACTGACACGGCCGTGAGCATGCCATGGTGCAGGCCCCGGACACGGGCCTGCACCAGAACAACCCGCGGTCGGGATGATCCCCTGCCGGTTCGAATCCAACGGAGCCCCGATGTCCAACACTTTATCTTCCCGATGGCTGCGGCCGGAGACGCTGACGGCGGTCGGCACCATCCTCGTGGCCGGCGCCTTCTTGCGGCCGACGCTGGATTTGCGGCCGATGTCGGCGCTGCTGCCGGCCGCCATGTTGATCGCGCTGGCCGTTCTGGCCGCAACCCTGATGATCCTGGATCAGCGCAAGGCAGCCAAAGGTCAGGCGGCAGAGCCCATGACCAAGGCGCCACGCCGTGTTCTGGGCGCCTTTGCGCTGATTGTCCTTTACACGCTGGGCGTCGATTTCGTCGGCTTCTACCTCGCAACCGCGGTCTCGGTGCCGCTGGTGGCCTATGCCTTTGGCTTTCGCCACCCCGGGGGGCTGGCCGCCGCCACGCTCATCGTTCTCGCCGACATCTGGCTGATCTTCAGCTTTGCGATGTCTCAGGAATTCCCGACCGGCCGCTTCTGGTCGATGTGAGGGCGCCATGTATTCAGATTTGTTGCACGCTCTGCCGCCGGTTCTCGGACTTGCCAATATCCTCGCGGTGACCATCGGCGTCATTGCCGGGATCATCGTCGGCGCGCTGCCGGGCCTCAGCGCCACGATGGCGATCTCGGTGCTGGTGCCCTTCACCTTTGGCCTCGACCCGCTGGTGGCGCTGGGCCTGATGGCGGGCATCTACAACGGGGCCATGTATGGCGGCGCCATTCCCGCCGTGCTTTTGCGCATTCCCGGCACCCCGGCGGCGGTGGCCACCACCTTTGACGGCTATCCGATGGCACAAAAGGGCGAGGGCGGTTTTGCCCTGCAGGTGGCCGTGGTCTCCTCCTCCATCGGCGGTATCGCCAGCGCCATCGCCTTGATGTTGCTCGCACCGCCCCTGTCCAAGGTTACATTGTTCTTCGGACCCGCAGAGGTGTTCTGGATCGCGGTTTTCGGCCTTTGCAGCATCATTTTCCTGCTGGGGGGCAATGTCGTCAAAGGGCTGATCAGTGCCTGTTTCGGGGTCTTTGTCTCGGTCGTCGGGTCGGATCCCATCTTTGGCAATGACCGGTACACCTTCGGCCAGTTGGAACTGCTGGACGGCATCAACATCGTGATCCTGCTGGTCGGGCTCTATGCCCTGCCGCCGGTGATCGACCTGCTGGAATCCCCGCTCAAGACCGAGAATGCCGCCGCCGACAATCTCGGCACCGAGCCGATCTGGCGCACCTTGCCGCGGATGTTCCGTTTCTGGAAAACCTGGATCCGCGGTTCGCTGATCGGGATCTGGATCGGCATCCTGCCGGGGGCTGGCGGGTCAATGGCGGCCTTCATGTCCTATAACGAAGCGCGGCGCGCCTCGAAAACCCCCGAGACTTGGGGGCAGGGCGAGCCAGAAGGCGTGGCCGCCGCCGAAGTGGCCAACAACGCCGATACCGCCTCGGCGCTGATCCCGGCACTGACGCTGGGGATTCCCGGGACCGCCGTTGCCGCGGTGATGCTGGGCGGCCTGTTGATCCATGGCCTGCAGCCGGGGCCGATGTTGTTTCGCGACAATCCCGACGTGGTCTTTGGTTTCATGTGGCAGTTCCTGTTTGGCGCGATCCTGTTGCTGTTTCTGGGCGGTTCGCTGGCCACCAACAGTTTCGCCAAGCTCCTGAAACTGCCGCGGCCCTTGCTGGGGTCAATCATCATCGTGCTGATGCTGATCGGGGTCTATTCCATTCACGGCCGGATGTTCGATGTCTATCTGATGCTGGGTTTCGGCGCGATTGGCTATGTCATGGACAAGTTGCGTTTCCCGCTGCCGCCGGTGGTGCTGGGGCTGATCCTCGGGGGGTTCTCGGAGGAAAACCTGCGGTTGGCCCTGCGCATCGGCCGTGGTGACTGGAGCGTGTTGCTGGCCAATCACACCAGCCAGATCCTTGTGGCAATGACGGTGGCCGTGGTCTTTGGGCCGACGATCAAGCGCCGCCTTTGGGATGGCCGCAACGCGGGCGCGCAGGGCTGATCCTCGTGATGGCGGATCCGCAGCATGCGATCCGGATGGGTTGGCTGAGGGTCAGGACGGCGTGCTGATGCCTCAGCCCGCCGTCCTGAATGCCACCGGGATGCGGGGCTGGGATACGGGGCTGGGATGCGGGGCCGTTGCAACGGGCCGTGCCGTGGCTGGACATGGCATGACCGTGCCGCGTGATTGCCGCGCGGCCCCTGTCCGCGCCGATCAGCCCTGCGCAGCCGCGTTCATCTCCTGGGCCAGCTGATCCAGCTCCCGGATGAAGCTGGCGAGCAGCGGACGGTGCACGCGATGACGGCGATGGACGATCCCGATGCTGCGGTTCCAGGTCGGGACGTTCAGCCGCAAGGGGACGATCTTGCCTTGCGGACCGCCAAAGGAGGCGCTGGCGCTGGACAGATAGCTGAGCCAGGGCGAGCCCGTCTGCATCGACACCTGAAAAGTTGATGAGGTTGTCTCGCAGATGGCATTGGGCAGTGGCAGCCCGGCGGCCGCGAACAGCCCGTCCAGCGCCGTGCGGTCGGGATCGGGCCTCGCGGGAATGATCCAGAGCCATTCGGTCAGTTCAGCCAGGCTGATGTTGTCGCGCGCGGCCAGCGGGTGATTGCGGTCTGCGACAATGCGGATCGGCACCTGCAGCAGATCGCGGTATTCCAGCTCTTCATCCGGGAAACTCCGCGGCCGGGACATCAGGGCGATGTCGATCATCCCGTTCAGCAACTGGTTCTGCAACGCCTGGCTCAGCTCTTCGTTCAGCGTCAGGTTCACGGCGGGATGTCTGGCCAGAAAGCGGCGCGACGCCTCGGGCAGCAGGGTCCGCACCATTGTCGCAATGCCGCCAACCCGCAGCCGCCCGCGTTGCGCCCCCCGCAGCGCTTCCAGTTCGTCCTGAGCCTCGTCGCTCAGCGCCAGAATGGCTTCTCCATATTCGATCAGGCGCACGCCGAAATCGGTGGGCCGCACCCCCCAGGGCCCGCGGTCCAGAAGACGCACGCCCGTGCTTTGCTCCAGGGTCCGGATGCTTTTGGAGAGCGCGGGCTGCGTGACGTTCAGCTTTTCCGCCGCCACGCCGAAACTGGCATAGCGCGCGACAAAGACCAGATTTCTGAGCTGCCGAAAATCCATACACGCACCCGATTGCCCTGTGTTGCCACGGTTTTGCCTGTGCGGCGGCGCGCTGTCCATGCCCCCGCAGTCTCATTATAACCAAAAGTCATGATATTGGTCATGATAGTTGATTGCTCCTCTTTGGGATCGGCATCACTCTGACAGGGTTCCCGGTGTGCCTGCGCAACCTGCCTCAGAACAACGCCCTGCGCGCTCAACGCGCGGTGGCGCGATGCGCGGCGTTCAACCGGTCGCACAGCGATACCAACCGACAGGGGTGTTCGGGCTGAAATGCCGGAACCAAAGGAGAAAATATGAGCTTTATTCAAAAGCCGCTGCTGACAACCGCCGTGCTGGCACTCTTGGCCTGCCAACCCGCTTGGGCCGAGGATCTGAAAATCGGTGTGAAATCGGAGCCGACGTCGCTCGACCCGCAGTTCCATGTGCTGGCGCCCAACATGCAGGTTTCGCTTGCCATATTCGAGGCGCTGACCGCGCAGGATGCGCAGGGCGGCGTGCAACCCATGCTGGCCGAAAGCTGGAGCCTTGCCAGCCCCACGGAGTGGGATTTCAAGCTGCGCCCCGGTGTCAGCTTTTCCGACGGGACGCCGCTGACCGCCGACGATGTGGTCTATACGTTCGGTCGCGTGGACAAGGTCCCCAACAGCCCTTCGTCCTTCACGCTTTTCACCCGCAAGATCGCCAAGGTCGAGGCGCTGGATCCGGGCACCGTTCGGATCACCACCAGCGAGCCCTATCCGCTCTTGCTGGTGGATATCGTCAACCTGCCGATCCTGTCGAAAGCCGCGGCCTCGGGCCCGGCGCCAGAGGGCCGCACGACCACCGAGATGAACCGTGGCGAGGGGTTGATCGGCACCGGACCCTATACATTCGTGTCCTGGGAAAAGGGGGCCGATCTTATCCTCGAACGCAATGAGATCTATTGGGGCGACCGTCCGGCATGGGACCGGGTGATCATGCAGCCGATGACCAATCCGGCCGCCCGCAGCGCGGCGCTGCTGGCCGGGGATATCGACATCATGGAGAGCCTGCCCACCGCCAGCCTTGCCGAATTCCGTGCCAATCCGGCCGTCAAGGTGGTCTCGGGGCCACCGGCGCGCTCGATCTATATCGCGCTGGATCAGGACCGCGATGACAGTCCCGGGCTGGGCGGCACCGAGGGCAGGAACCCGCTCAAAGACCGCCGCGTGCGCGCGGCGCTGTCGCTGGCAATCGACCGTGCGGGGATCGCCGACAAGATCATGGGCGGCGCCGCTGTGACGGCGGGCAGTCTGGGCACGTCTGCGATGTTCGGCACCAGCCCCGATCATGTTGACGCCGATGCCGCCGATCCGGCACGCGCCAAGGCGCTGTTGGAGGAGGCGGGCTGGGGCAAGGGGTTCAGCATCACCATCGGCACGCCGAACGGCCGATATGTGAACGATGCCCGCGTCACCCAGACCGTGGCCGCCATGTGGAGCCGGATCGGCGTGCAGACCAAGGTGGATGCGGTGGCGCCGCCGGTGTATTTCAAGAACCGGGATGCGCGCAATTACAGCGCCTATCTTGGATCCTGGGGCAATAATACCGCAGAGATCGGCACCACGCTGACGGCGCAGCTGGCCACCTATGATCCGGATCGCGGGCAGGGCACCTCGAACAACGGCCGCTACGCCAATCCCGATCTGGATGCGTTGTTGTCCAAGGCCAGCGGCACCATGGATGACACGGCGCGCGCCAGCTTGCTGCAAGAGGCAGATGCGTTGGCGATGGAGGATTATGCCATCCTGCCGCTCTATTTCGAGGTGCCGTACTGGGCGTTGCGTCCGGGCCTGGATTTCGCGGCGCGCGCGGATCAGTTCACCCTGCCGCAAGACGTCACCCCCGCGCCCTGATGCCTTTGGTGTTGTGATCATGAAATCTTGCCTGCCGCAGGTGCATCCGGCGGCAGGCCCCCCCGATCAGAAGGACGCCCCGCCCCGTGCTCACCTTTGTCATCAACCGATTGCTGCAGGCCCTGGGGGTCTTGCTCCTGATGTCGGTTCTCGTCTTTGTCGGCATCTATCTTGTCGGCGACCCCACCTCGATGCTGGTCAGCCCCGAAGCGACCGAGGCTGAACGTCAGGCCGTGCGCATCGCGCTCGGACTCGACCGCTCGATGATCGCGCAATATCTGACCTTTGTCGGCAATGCGATGCAGGGCGATTTCGGCCGCAGTTTCCTGACCGGGCAACCGGCGCTGCAGCTCATCTTTGCCCGGATGCCCGCAACCTTTGAAATGGTGCTGGTGGCCATGGTCTTTGCGGTGGTGACCGGGGTGCCTTTGGGCATTCTGGCGGGGTATCGCCCGCAGGCGCTGACCTCGCGCGCGGTCATGGCGGTGTCGATCCTGGGGTTCAGCCTGCCGACATTCTGGATCGGCATGATGCTGATCATGGTGTTCTCGGTGAATCTGGGTCTCTTGCCGGCATCGGGGCGGGGGGACACGGTGGCACTGGGGCCACTGGATCTCAGCCTGCTGACCGCCGATGGCTGGCGCCATGTCGCGCTGCCGGCGCTGACGCTGGGGCTGGCGAAATCGGCACTGCTGATCCGGGTGACCCGGGCGGCCACCCGCGAGGTGTTACCGATGGATTACATCAAATTTGCCCGCGCCAAGGGGCTGCCGATGCGCCGGATCTTCGGCGTGCATCTGCTCAAGAACATCATGATCCCGATCCTGACGGTCACCGGGCTTGAATTCGGACAGGCCATCGCCTTTGCGGTGGTGACCGAAACCGTCTTTTCCTGGCCCGGCATGGGCAAGCTGCTGATCGACAGCATCATCACGCTCGATCGTCCCGTGGTCGTCGCCTATGTGCTGATCATGGTCTTCTTTCTGGTCATCCTGAACCTTGTGGTCGACCTCGCCTATATGGCCCTCGACCCGAGTTCGCGCGAGAAGGTCCGAGGCTGATGACACAACCCTCCTCCATCCTCCTGTCCCCGACACGGGGCGAACGCGGCGTTCTCCGTCTTGCCGGGCGCTTTGTTGAAAACCCGCTGGCGGTGTTCGGACTGGTGCTGTTGCTGGCGCTTCTCGTGCCTGCCGTGCTGGCCCCCTGGATCGCGCCGCAAAACCCCTATGACATCGGCGCGCTGGACATCTTTGAATCGCAATTGCCGCCGGGATCCGTCTCGGATGCCACCGGCATGACCTATTGGCTGGGCAGCGATGGTCAGGGACGCGATGTTTTGTCCGCGATCTTCTTCGGGCTGCGCACCAGCCTTTTCGTGGCCTTCACCTCGGTGATCCTGGCGCTGGCGATCGGGGCGACAGTGGGCCTGATCGCGGCCTATTTCGGCGGCGTGCCGGAGGCTATTCTGATGCGTCTGGTCGATATTCAGCTGTCTTTCCCGGCCATTCTGGTGGCTTTGGTGCTGCTTTCGGTGCTGGGGCAAGGGGTGGACAAGGTGATCATCGCTCTGGTGGTGGTGCAATGGGCCTATTTCGCCCGTACCGCCCGCAGCGCGGCGCTGGTTGAGCGCAACCGCGAATATGTGCTGGCCGCGCGCTGTCTCTCGCTTGGGGCCGGGCGGATCATTTTCCGGCATATCTTGCCCAATTGCATGCCGCCGCTGATCGTGATCGCCACCATTGATCTGGCCCATGCCATCGCGGCCGAAGCGACGCTTTCGTTTCTGGGCATCGGCGTGCCGGTGACCGAACCCTCGCTCGGCATGCTGATCGCCAATGGCTTTGAATTCATGATGTCGGGGCAATACTGGATTTCCTTCTTCCCCGGCATCGCGCTGGCCCTGTTGATCCTCGGGATCAACCTCGCCGGGGACCAGCTTCGTGACATCCTGAACCCGAGGAATATGTGATGACCCGTGCTGAGCATGTTGCGGGCGAAAGCGCACCGCTGTTGGCGATCAAGGGATTGCAGACCCATTTTCACACGCGCCTTGGCGTCGTCAGGGCGGTGGATGGGGTTGATCTGACACTGGGGCGGGGGGAAATCCTCGGCCTTGTGGGGGAATCCGGTTCCGGAAAATCCATCACCGGCTTTTCGATCCTCGGGCTGCTGGACCCGCCCGGCCGGATCGTTGGGGGCTGTATCGAATTTGAGGGCCGCGATCTCGTCGGCCTGTCCGAGCCGGAGCAGCGCCAGCTGCGCGGCCGCGACATTTCGATGATCTTTCAGGATCCGTCGATGACGCTCAACCCCGTTTTGCGCATCGACACGCAGATGATCGAGGCGATCCGGGCGCATGAACCGGTCAGCCGGGCCGTGGCGCGGGAGCGGGCACGTGCGGCGCTGGAAGCGGTGGGCATTCCGGCACCGGAGGCGCGGCTGAACGCCTATCCGTTCGAGCTGTCGGGCGGCATGCGGCAGCGGGTGGCGATTGCCATCGCCATCCTGAACAAGCCGCGGCTGATTGTGGCCGATGAGCCGACAACCGCCCTCGATGTCTCGATCCAGGGGCAGATCATCCATGAGGTGAAGAAACTGTGCCGTCAGACCGGCACGGCAATGATTTGGGTGACGCATGATCTGGCGGTGGTGGCCGGTCTCGCGGACCGGATCGCGGTGATGTATGCGGGGCGCGTGGTCGAAACGGGGCCCACTGCGGATGTGATCCGCAATCCGCGTCATCCCTACACGCGCGGGCTGATCGACTCGGTGCCGTCGCGCGCCACCCGCGGCCAGCGGCTGCACCAGATCCCGGGCATGACGCCCTCGCTTTTGAACCTGCCGCAGGGCTGCGCCTTTCGCACCCGCTGTGCGCGGGCCAGCGACAGCTGCGCCGTCGCCCCGGAGGACACCAAAAGCGCCTGTGGCCGCAGCCATCGCTGCTGGCATCCTGTGGGAGAAGACCAATGAGCATCGAACCCTTCGGGCAGACCGCCGCCGCAGGTGCCCCGCTGCTGGAGCTGCGCGGGCTGACCAAGACCTTTTCCAAACCTGTCAGCCTTGGGGGCCGGATCGCGAATATCTTCGGTGCGGGCCAGGTGGCGGTGCAGGTCCGCGCTGCCAGCGATGTTGACCTGTCGGTGGCACCGGGCGAGGTGGTCGGCATCGTCGGTGAATCCGGCTGTGGCAAATCGACGGTGGCGCGGATGCTGGCCGGGATCAGCGCGCCCTCGGGCGGCCAGGTCCGCTGGCGTGGCCGCGCGCTGGCCGAGATGAGCCCGGAGGCGCGGCGTGAATTTGCGCTGGGCGTCCAGATGATCTTTCAGGATCCCTTTGCCTCGCTCAATCCGCGGATGCGCGTGGCCGATATCATCGGCGAGGCGGCGGTGGTGCATGGCATCGTGCCCCGCGCGCAGATGCGGGCCTATGTCACCGGGCTGATGGAAAAGGTCGGGCTGTCGGGGGCCTATATTGACCGCTTTCCGCATCAGTTCTCGGGCGGGCAGCGGCAACGGATCGGGATTGCGCGGGCGCTGGCGGTCAAACCCAGCCTGATCATCTGCGATGAGGCGGTGGCGGCGCTGGATGTGTCGATCCAGGCGCAGGTCCTGAACCTGTTCATGGATCTGCGCGACGAGCTGGGGCTGACCTATCTTTTCATCTCGCACAATCTGGGCGTGGTCGAGCATGTCTCGGATCGGGTGGTGATCATGTATCTGGGGCGGGTGGTGGAAAGCGCGCCCACCGCGGCGCTGTTTGAGGCGCCGAACCATCCCTACACGCAACTGTTGCTCGCGCAGCTGCCCGTGCTTGAGGCGGGGGCGCAAGAATATGCGCCAATACAGGGTGAGTTGCCCTCGCCCCTCGCGCCGCCGCCGGGGTGCCCGTTCAACCCGCGCTGCCCGCTGGCCACCGACCGTTGCCGCGGGGAGCTGCCGGTGTTGCGCGAAATCGCCCCGGGCCGGCTCTCGGCCTGCCATCTCAACGAGGGCGTTCCGGGCTGAGGCCCGCAGACATTTCACCGGAGGATTTGACATGACGCACCCCACCACGATGGGTCAGAACGACGTATTGGGCACGGACCGTATTATCGCCTGCGCCGACCGCAAGGCACCCACCTATATCGCCCTCAGTGACCGGGTCTGGGGTATGCCGGAACTGCGGTTTGAAGAGCACCGCTCGGTCGAGGAGCATATCCGCGCGATGGCGGCTGAAGGCTTTCGCATCACCCGCAATGTCGGTGATCTGCCCACCGCCTTCATGGCCGAAGCGGGCGAGGGCGAGCTGTGCATCGGGTTCCTGGGCGAGTTCGATGCGCTGGCGGGCCTGTCGCAGGAGGCGGGCGCGGTCGAGCATCGGCCGTTGCAGGCCGGGGGGGCCGGGCATGGCTGCCATCACAACCTGCTGGGGGCGGCGTCGCTCCTCGCGGCGGTGACCCTGCGCGATGCGCTGGCCGAGGCCGGGGTTGCGGCGCGGGTGCGGTATTACGGGTGTCCGGCGGAAGAGGGCGGATCGGGCAAGACCTATATGGCCCGGGCCGGGGCCTTTGATGATCTCGACGCGGCCTTTTGCTGGCACCCGGCGGATTATAACCATGTGATGTCGGCCAGCACCCTGGCCAATATTCAGGCCTATTTCCGTTTCACGGGCCGCGCGGCGCATGCGGCGGTCAGCCCTCAGGTCGGGCGCAGCGCGCTGGATGCGCTGGAGTTGATGAACATCGGCATCAACTTCATGCGCGAGCATATGCCCTCCGAGGCGCGCGTGCATTACGCGATCACCCAGACCGGGGGCGTCTCGCCCAATGTGGTGCAGGCCTCCGCCGAGGGCCTGTACCTGATCCGCGCGCCGCGGATGGAAGATGTTGTGGATCTGTTCGGGCGGGTGCAAAAAATTGCACAAGGGGCCGCGCTGATGACCGAAACCTCTCAGGAGATGATCTTTGACCGGGCCACCTCGGGCGTCCTGCCGAACCGGGCATTGGAAGAGGTGATGCAGGAGGAGTTCGAGGCGATTGGCGCTCCGCCCTTTGATGCGGCGGATTATGCCTTTGCCGACCGGCTGGCGGCGGCGGCGCTGACCGATGCAGACCGGCGCGCGAGCGCCGAGGCATTTCATGCCCCGGAAGGGTTCCCGCGCAACCTGCATGATGAGATCCTGCCCTTGCCGCTGGTGCCGCGGCAGTTCTTCGGCTCGACCGATGTGGGCGATGTCAGCCGGATCGTTCCGACGGCGCAATGTCTGACGGCAACCGCGGTGCTGGGCACGCCGTTTCACACCTGGCAGACCGTGACGCAGGGCAAGGAGCCGCATGCGCATAAGGCGATGGTGACCGCGGCGAAGGTGATGGCCGCGACGGCGGCGCGTGTGGTGCGCGACCCTGCGCTGCGCGCTGCGGCACAGGCGGAGTTGCGGTCCCGCCGGGGCAGCGACCGCCATGTCTCGCCTTTGCCCGAGGGCACAGTCCCTCCCCGCGGCGCGGATCGCAATCCCGGGGCCGCCGCAGAAGGTTGAACGGCGGCAAGGCTTTGCATGTGCTCAATGCCGCGCCGCGTGCCGCAAGGCAGGGCGCCGCGTGCCACGGCCTTCGGTGATCGGGCGGCCGTCGGGGCACCATCGGGAACCCCGTTGCCCGGACAGCCGGACCGGTGGATCATCGCCGGATGCCCGTCCCCCTAAACGACCGGCAGGGCACAGGACCAGCAGGGCAGGACCGCCTGAGCCCGACCGGCGTGGCCCGACTGGCAGAGCCCGACTGCCAGAGCCCGACCGCCAAAGCCTGACCGGCAGATCTGTGGCAGGTGATGGCGACCCCCGCCGCCGCGCCGCGTTGTGCCATATCCCGCGCCCGCGCCGGTTGGCTGCTCAAGG
The DNA here is from genome assembly GCF_052113705.1 of Phaeovulum sp. W22_SRMD_FR3. Classification (NCBI taxonomy): domain Bacteria; kingdom Pseudomonadati; phylum Pseudomonadota; class Alphaproteobacteria; order Rhodobacterales; family Paracoccaceae; genus Phaeovulum; species Phaeovulum sp. W22_SRMD_FR3. The sequence goes on from NZ_JBGQOG010000005.1 coordinate 159,547, forward strand.
GGCGAAACTGGCACATGCCGCCGCCGCAGGGCGGCAAAGCATCGCGGCGGGGGACATGGTCCTCTGACCTATTCATTCCCGGAGTGCATTCAGTGCATTACCAGGATCAATTTGGATCATGTAGCGCCCCCCTGTACAGGGAGATTAGTGTTATTCAGGAAAGTCCCCCACGTGCAGCACCAATTCTTTGACCCCGGTACCCTCACCGCAGGCTCCGTTTACAAATTGCTGAGCGGCGCGATCCTGCCGCGGCCCATCGCGCTGGTGACCAGCCGCTCGCCGGATGGTATCGACAATGCGGCCCCCTTCAGCTTTTTCGGCATTCTCAGCCATGATCCGCCGGTGGTCGCCCTGGGGATCGAGCGGCGCCCGGATGGCAGCCTCAAGGACACCGCGCGCAACATCATCGGCACCGGAGAATTCACCGTGCATATTCCGGATGTTGCGATGGCCGGGACCGTCCATCTCTGCGCGCAGCCGCATGCGCCGGAGGTGAGTGAAATTGACCTCAACCAGTTGCAAGCTGTCCCCGGGGTTCGTGTGCGCTCTGTGCGTCTGGCCACGGCGCCGGTGGCGCTTGAATGTCACCTGTTGCAGCGTGTCGATCTGGGCGACGTCCGCGAAATCCTGCTCGGGCGGATTGTCGGGATGCATCTGCGCGCCGATGCGGTGAATGACAGGTTGCATGTGGATCCCGCCCTGATCGACGCGATCGGGCGGCTTGGCGGGGGCGACTATACCACGACCCGCGACCGGTTCAGCCTCTAGGCACAAAAATCGCGCGCAGAGGCGATGCGGATTGCGCCCGCCGGAATGCCGAATGGCCCCCTTGCGGGGGCCATTGCTTTTGGGGCCGGTCTTGTCAGAACAAGAAGCGTGCCAGACAGCGCCGGGTGATCAGCCGGAAGGCCCGGTCGAACAGATAGCCCAGAATGCCCAGGGCGATGATGCCGACGAAAACCCAATCGGTGCGGCCAAAATTGCGCGCGGTCCAGATCATCGCCCCGAGGCCGTTCTGCGCCGAGACGATCTCGGCTGAAACCACGGTCAGGAAGGAATTCCCCATGGCGATCCGCGCCCCGGTGATCATGAAGGGCACGGTCGAGGGCAGGATCACGCTGGTCATCTCGGAGATCCGGCCCGCGCCCATGCTGCGCGCCGCTTGCAGCCGCAGGGGGTTTACCGCATTCACCCCGGCAATAGTGTTCAGCGTGACGATGAAGATGGTGGTGTAGAAGATCAGGGCGATCTTGGTGATCTCTCCCGGTCCCAGCCAGATCACGGCAAGGGTGACAAAGGCGATGGGCGGAATGAAACGGAAGAACTCGATATAGGGGTCAACCACCATCCGCACGAGCGCGAAGCGCCCCATGAAGAGGCCCAGCGGCACCCCCAGCGCCACGCCCAAGGCCCAGCCCGCCAGAATCCGTCCGGCCGAGGCTGCCACGGCGGTCAGCAGCGTGCCATCGGCCAGCATTTCCAGCGTTGTCGTCCAGACGGTGCCCGGCGCGGGCAGGAACAAGGGCGAGGTATAGAGCGCCGCGACATGCCACAGCAGGACCCCGCCCAGAATGGACAATACGGAAACCAGCGCCCGCTGCACTGCCGGTCCCCGGCGGCGCAGCGTCAGCGACAGGCGCGGCTGGGTGCGTTGCGTCAGATCGGTCATGCCGGTGTCTCCTCTCGGGCCAGGCCCTGTTGTTGCAAGGCCCGCGTCACCTCGGCGCCGATGTCGTCGCGCAGGCGGCGATACAGCGCGAGGCATTCCGGACTCGCCGCATCGCGCGGATGCGGCAGGTCAATCGTTTCGATGGTTTTGATCGCTGCCCGCGGCCCCGCCGTCATCACCACCACCCGGTCGGCCAGAAGCAGGGCTTCCCAGATGTCATGGGTGACAAAAACGATGGTGCAGCCCGTCTCGCGCCAGATCCGGTCCAGCTCGTGCTGCAACACCTCGCGGGTTTGCGCGTCGAGGGCGCCGAAGGGTTCATCCATCAGCACCACCGAGGGTTCATTGATCAGCACCCGCGCGATCTGGGCCCGCTGCCGCATGCCGCCCGACAGCTGCGCGGGGAATTTCTCCCCGGCATGGCTGAGGCCGACCATGGCCAGATAGCGGGCGGCCTTTTCACGCCGCGCCGCAGCCGCCACGCCGCGCAGGCGCAGCCCGTATTCCACATTCTCGCGGATGCTGAGCCAGGGGAACAGCACCTCCGAGGACTGGAACACCACACCGCGGTCCAGCCCCGGGCCTTTCACCTGCGCGCCCTGCACCTCGATGCGCCCCGTCACCGGCAGGAAACCGGCGATGGCATTCAGCAAGGTGGATTTGCCGCAGCCCGAAGGCCCGAGCAGGCAGACAAATTCGCCCGGCCGGATCTCCAGATTGATGTTGGACACGATATGGGCATCGCCAAAGGATATGCCCACATGGTCGAGATGGATCGAGGCGCCGCGCATGCCGTTACCCTTTGTAAAAGCCGCGTTGCATCACATCGCGGTAGGGCACGAGGCCGGTGGTGACCTTGTGATCGGCGAGGAAGCTGGCGATCCCGTCGAAACTGATGAAATCGGCATCGGTGAAATCGCGCACCCCCAATGTCATGTCCTTGAAGGCTTTCAGCGAGGTTTCCACCGGAATCCGGGTGATCGCCCTGACCCCTTCGGCCGCGCGCGCGGGATCAGATTGGGTGATGTCGCTGGCCTTGGCGAGGGCGCGCAGCATCGCCTGCAGGCCTTCCGGGTTGCTCCCCAGGATCGCGGCGCTGGCGGTGGCCCAGATCGTGTCGACATAGCCCACATCGGCGCTGGTCAGCGCCACATGGCCGCCTTGGGTCAGGGCCGTTGCGGGCCAGGGCTCCCAGGCGAAGAAGGCATCAATGTCGCCGCGCGCCAAGAGGGCGGGCAGTTCCGGCGGGCCCGAGGGGATCATCTCGACCTGCGCCGGGTCGAGATTGAAATGCTGCAGGGTCAGCCCGGTGCAATATTCCGAGATGGACCCCGGCACCAGGCCAAAGCGCCGGATCTCCCCGGGATCGGCAATCCCCTCGCGCAGGACAAGTTTCACATATTTCCCCGAATGATAGACCACGGCAAGGGGCCGCAGCTCGGCCCGCGGCATCCGCACCATGGTCGAGGATTCCGAGGCGGCGGAAACATCGACCTGGCCCGCCACCAGCGCGTTCATCGCCTCTGCGCCCTCGGCATAGGGTTGCAGGGAGACCTCAATCCCTTCTGCTTCAAAGAGCTTTTCATGGGCGGCGAGAAAGAAGGCTGCAAACACCGGGTCAGAGCCGACGCCGATGCGCAAAGGGGCGGCGGCACGCGCGGGAACGCCCAGAAGGCCGGTGGCGGCCAGCCCGAGAGAAGAGGCCACGAACATGCGGCGGGAAAGCGGAAATGGGGTCATGGGGTATCCTGTTGGTGAGGGATGTTTTGCGATGGTCTTTTTGACCCCAGCGACCGGATCGCCGGGGCAGGGGATCAGAGGCTGATCCGGAAGTGGCAGCAGCTTTCGCCGGTCTCGGCGGCGCAGGCGGTCTCGCGCGCCGTGGCGCCGTTCCTCAGGATCACCGGGGCAACGGCGGATAAAAGCCCGGTGATGGCGGCGCAGACCGGGCCGTCGGCGCGGGCCGCACCTGCGGCAAAGGGGCTGTTGCGCACGGTGATTTCAAGCGCTCCCGCCTCGGCGGGATGCGCCTCCCACACGCCCCAGCCGAGGGCGGCGGAGGTTGCGGTGATCACCGGCCACAGCGCCTCGGGCGCGGCGGCACCATGGGCGCGATAGGTCGCGACCGAGCGGCCACCATGCTCTGCCACCGATGCGCCGAGTGCCGCCAATGCCTGCGCCCGTGCCGCATCGGGCAGGCGCATGAAGGCCCCCATCAGCGCGTCGGGCCGCATCATCAGATAGCGGATGTCGCCATCGCGCATCTCGCCGCGCTCTGGGGAGATCTGCAGCCGCGCGTGAAACCCCTGCGTCATGTCCATGATCCGGCCCTCACGGATAGCCCGCCGGGGCGGCGAGACCCGAGAGAACCATGCCCGCCTGTTCCATCGTGGCATCGTTCAGGGCGGCATGCTGGGTGACCACGAGACTGTCGCGCAGGATGCGCTGCATCCGGTGGCCTTCCTGAATGGCGGCCATCCCCGCGATGCGGAAACAATCCTGAATGGTGTCGGCCGAGGCCCGTGCCGCATGGCTGGCGCTCAGACGCAGCAGGTTGTTCAGCTCAAGCGGCACCGCGGGTTGATGCTGCAGCACCTCCCAGGCCCGTTCGGCGGTGTCATAGAAGAAGGCATGCGCCGCCCGCAGCCGCGCCTCGCCTTCGGCCAATGTCTTGCGGAAATAGCCCCGGTCGGCCAGACGCGGCGCCCCGAGCATGATCTTGGCGCCCGCTGACATCTCGATCACCAGATCCAGAGCCGCCCGCGCCAATCCCAGATTGCAGGCCGCATGCACCTGCGCCTGATAGGCCAGCGCCGGATACCGGTAGAGCGCATCGTCAAAGATTCCGACCGCGCCGCGTTTGCAGGTCCAGGCATCGGCATAGAACTTGTCGGCCACGCGGGTGTCATGGCTGCCGGTGCCCTGCATGCCCATCACATTCCAGGTCTCGACAATCTCGATCTCTGCCGCAGGGGCCACCGCCATCAGCACGGTCGGCGCGACAGGCTCGCCCGCGGCGCGCTCTGCGTCATCGCCGATGATCCCCACGCCGATCCAATCCGCCCCCATGCAGCCCGAGGCAAATTTCCATTGCCCCGAAACCTTCCAGCCCCCCTTGACCCGCTCGGCCTTGTGCAGCGGATAGAGCCCGCCGCCATAGACCTGATCGGGCCCGTCGGCATAGATCGCGGCCTGCGTTTCGTAGGGCAGGGCGGCAATATAGGTATTGGCGGAGCCAAAGGCGGCGACCCAGGCGGTCGATCCGTCAACTTCCGCGATCCGCTCGACCATCGGCAAGAACAGATGCGGTGCGAGCGCATCGCCGCCAAATGCCAGGGGCGTCGCCGAGCGGAAAATCCGGGCCGTCTTCATCATCGCCACGATCTCGCGCGGGACATGGCGGCGGATCTGGATCTCATCGCGGCGCCGGGCCACTTCGTCCAGCAGCGCGCGGAAGGCCGGTGTTTCGGTCAGGGGAGTGTCCCCGGTTTTGGGGAGCTGCGCCGGGGGCACCACCGGGCGCACATGGGTTTGCTGGTTCATTCTGTCCACCTTCTCTGTTCCTCAAAGAAAAGGCCGGGATCATTAATTAAACAAATTCATTATTCTAATTCTCATCATAAACAGGGTACATGCGGGCGGTGCCAGACCTGACGACCGCCGCGCAACGGCGGCTTGGCATCGGACGGACCTCAAATTTCTTAGATGGTTAGATGAGCTGGTTCCCCGCGTCAGATGAGAGGCGGCCACGGTGATCTCTCGAACCGCGGTTGACCTATGGGCCGGGAGGGGCGGTGGCGATGCCGCGCGCTGCGCAGCCTTGCCCGCCGAACAGGCAGTATCAAAACGCGGCGCAGGCCATGTGCGGTGCAGGCCATGTGCATTGCGGGCCACGCGAATTGCAGGTGGGCCCGTTACAGCTGGCCCCGATCAGGTGCCATGGCGACTCGCGCCGTCATGCCCTGTGTGGTGCGGATGATCCCGCCTGATCCCGCCTGATCACGCCCTCGACATGCCCGGTGGGCTCAGCGGTCCCAGCGCCTCTGCCATGGCCTGGCGCATCCAGCGCAGACCCGGATCCGCGAGGAAATTGGTGTGCAGAAACAGACAAATCTCGATCTGCGGCAGATCGAACGGCAGCTCGGCCAGACTGAACGCCCCGCCTTCATTCACCCGAAGTGACGCGGAATAGGGAAACAGCGCAACGCAGCTGCTGTTTCGGACCACCTCCGGCACGATGGTGAAATGCTCCAGGATCACCGCCGCGTTGCGCCGCACCCCAAGCTCCTGCAGACCCGCTTCGATCGTCTTGTAACCCGTTGCATGCAAAGCAACATCCACGAAACGCAGCCGGGGAAAATCGTCCGGGGTCAGCACTTTTCCGGCCAGCGGATGCCCGGCGGCCAGCAGGCAGACAAAGCGGTCAAACATCAGATGCTGACCATCGACCTCGGGGGCGCCCAGCCCCGGCAGATAGCCCAGGGCGATGTCCACTTGCCCCGAGCGCAGCTGGCTGCTGATGGTTGCGGCCTCAAGCTGAACCGACCTCAGCCGCAGGTTCGGCGCCACCCGTTCCAGATAGGCGACGAGATGCGGCAGATGGTAGAATTCGGCCATGTCCGACATGGCGATGACAAAGCTGCGCTCGCTCTCTGCGGGGCGGAAATCTTCATGGTCATGCATGGTCTGATGCACAACGCGCAGCGCCCGGCTGAAGGGCTCATGCAGGCGCTTTGCGGCTTCGGTCGGTTCCATCTTCTGGCCGACGCGCAGGAAAAGCGGGTCCGAGAATTGCTCACGCAAGCGCCGCAGCGCATGGCTGATCGCGGGCTGGGTCAGGTTCAGCCGTTCGGCCGCACCCGTCACCGAGCGCTGATCCCAGATGGCCAGAAAGACGCGCAGCAGGTTCAGATCAAAGTGGTTCACATTCATTTTGCTCATGCAGCCAGTTTCCGGAATTCGCGGCACAAAGGGAAGTGGGCATTTTCCGGCCGGATGGTTCCGATGATCTGACCCCGCTGCCGACGAGCCCGATGTGCAGGCGGAGTGGAATGACCGGGGGCCGGGACGCCTGCGCTGGCCTTTCAGGGGGCTTGCGGGCTATCCGGGATCGCCGGGCGGCAGAGCTGCGGCGATCATCTGCCCGGGCGCTGATCGTCGATGGCGACGCCCGGTTGCCATGGAGACCCGACGCTGCCTGAGCGCCGATATTGGGCGGCGCGGTGCATTGGTGCTCATGCCACAGGCAAGGGGACGCGAAAGGTGCGGCGCGTGGCGTTTTTGCGGCAAATTCCCTGTCATCCGGGACCTGTCTCGCAGACGATCCGATCTGCGAGGACGGGCTCCGGGTGTACAGGCGATGGATGGTGACAGAATGTGGCAGCTGGACGCGACGCAGCTCATCCGCGCCTATGCGCAGGGTCGGCTGGACCCGGTCGACGTTTTCGAAGCACACATGGCGCGCATCGGGACACTCAATCCGGTGCTGAATGCCTTTGTCGCGCATGCGCCGCGCGCGCGTGCCACCGCCGAGGCTGCGGCGCGGCGCTGGCAAGCGGGGGCGCCTCAGGGGCCGCTCGATGGGGTGCCGGTCATCGTGAAGGACAATCTCTCGGTGGCGGGCATGCCAAGCGCCTGGGGCAATGCGGCGCTTTCGCAGCGTCAGCGCGACGCGGACGAGTTGCCGGTGGCGAAACTGCGTCAGGCGGGCGCCGTCATCCTCGGCAAGGGCAATACCCCCGAATTCGCGGTGGAGGGCTACACCGACAACCTGACCTTCGGGCCGACCCGCAATCCGTTCGACCCCGCCCTCACCCCCGGCGGTTCTTCCGGTGGTGTTGTCGCGGCCGTTGCGGCGGGGCTGTGCTCAATGGGGGTGGCGACGGATGGCGGCGGCTCGATCCGCAGGCCCGTGGGCTATACCGGGCTGGTGGGGCTGAAGCCCGGATTGGGGCATGTGGCGCGCGCCGGGGGATTGCCGCAACTGCTGCTGGATTTTGAGGTGGTGGGACCGGTTGCCCGCTCCTTTGGTGATCTGAGGCTGCTCGACGCGGTATTGTCGGGGAGCAGCATATGCCGGCACGAACCGCGCCCCGCTTTGCGGATACTGGCGGTCGAAACGCTGGAGGATGCCCCGTTGGATCCGTTGATAGGGGCGGCATTCTCGCGCAGCTGCGGTGCGCTGTCGGCGGCGGGACACAGGGTGCAGCGCGGTGCGCTCCCGCTGTGCCTAGGGCCGTTGACCGAGGTGTGGGGACAGATTGCCGAGATCGGACTGGCGAGATATTTCGCCGCGGATCCGGCTGTTGCCGCCGCCGCCGCGCCAAAATACCGCGAGATGGCGTTGCGGGGCAGTCAGCTTGCCGCCACGCAGCTTTATGAAATTCTGAGCCGGGTCTTTGCGTTGCGCGACGCGGCGCGCGGTCTTTTCGGCTATGACGCCATTCTGATGCCGGCAAGCGCGGCCAACCCCTGGCCCGCAGACCAAACACATCCGGCGCAGATCGACGGGCAGCCCGTGGGACCGCGCGGGCATGCCGTCTACACCGGCTGGGTGAATGCTTGCGGCTTGCCCGCCATCGGCTTTCCGGCCTCTGGCACCAAAGGCATGCCCATCGGCATGCAATTGATCGGGCCGATGGGGGCAGAGGCGATGTTGACGGACCTTGCAGAGACGGTGGCAGAACCGTTCCGATGGCCGGATCTTGCGCTCAGTTCAGCGTGACGGAAACGGCGCCAACGCCCTCGATCTCGCCCGACACTTGGGAACCGGCGGGAAGATTGGTCATCGGGTGCAGCGTGCCCGTGATGACGATCTGGCCCGGCTGCAGGCCGCCACAATGCCCGCCAACATGCCGGTAAAAGGCCGCCAGCGTGGCAAGGGCGGATCCCCCGGGCACAGAGGATTGCGGCGCCATCAGATCCCGCGTGCCAACGCGCATCTGCCCGCGCACCGCCCCGAAGTCGGAGCCGTCCCAAGCGGTCAGCGGCGTCCCCACCACCAAGCCGTGGTTCACTTGCAGATCGGCCAGTTTTACCAAAGGGTCATCGGCGGCGGGCCCGCTGATCCGGCTGTCCACCAGCTCGATCACCGGAACCGGCAGGACAACCCGCGCCAGTGCCGCCTCCAGATCATCGCTGTCCGCAGCGGGCAGGGGGCCCACGATCTTCCAGCCGATCTCCAGCTCGACACCCATGTGATCGCGCACCGCAACGGTGGCGCCCGAGTCCACGCAGCGTGCGGCCATGATCGGGGCCATGATCGGCGGGCCGTCCGCTTTCAGCCCCACCTTGAAACCTGCAACCGGGCCCAGTGCCGCAGATAGCGCTGATTGCACGGCATAGGCCTCCTCTGCGGATGCGGGCAGATCGCCTTCCGGCGCCACACGGGTCCCCGCGCGATAGGCCGCGAGCACTTGCTCGGCGAATGTGGTCATGGTGTCCCCTCCAAAAGTGTCAGCATCAGGCGCGCGGCTTCCGGAATGGGTGCGATCAGGGCGCAGGGTGCCAGTGGGCGCAGCCGCTCTGCCGCTTCGCCCAAGGGTCCTCCGCCGATGATCACGGCCTCGGCCCCTGCATCATGCGCGCGCATCATCGCACAAAGCAGCGCGGCATCAAGCCTTTGCGGGTCTTTTGACAGCGCGAGCGGATCCCCCTCGGCGAGGAAGGTTCCCAGATATCCTGCCGCAGCATAGCTGCGCATTAGGGCGTCGATCCCGGTGACGAGCCCGGGGGTATGGGTCGCGACGGCATAGCGGCGCCCCCCGGCCGCGGCGGCCAGGGCGGCGGCCTGACCAATTCCGACCACGGGGAGATTCAATCTGGCAGCCAGCGCCGCACGTCCGGGGTCTCCGAAGGCCGACACAATCACCCCCCGCAGCGCGGGGGGCAGATCGGCTTGTGCCACCAGTGCCGCGGCCTCTGTCAGATAGGCCATCGAGATCAGCAATTCAGGGCCGGAAGGTGCCGTCCAGCCGGTAACATCGGGCAGGAACCGCCGGGCAATGGCCACCATCGTTTCGGTGGTGGCGGCGGAACTGTTCGGGTTCATCAGCAAGATCATTCGCTGAGTTCCACCATTGCGTCGATTTCCACCAGAGCATTGGCGGGGAGTGAGGAGACATTGACCGCCGTTCGCGCATGCCGTCCGGCATCGCCCCAAAGGTCGATGAACAGCTGCGAGGCGCCATTCACGATTTGCGGGCCGTCCGGATAGCCGGGTCCGGCGGCGACGAAACCTCCCAGACGAACGACACTGCGGACCCGGCTCAGCGATCCTGCCACCGCCTTGATCGAGAAGAGCAGGTTCAGCGCACAAAGCTGCGCAGCCTTCTGACCAACGGCAATGTCGAAAACCGCTCCGACGGGGCCGAAATACTGTGGCACGCCCTCCCATTCGCAAATCTGCCCTGAGAGCACCAGAAGGTTCCCGGTGATTTTGCCGGGCAGGAACAACGCGCGGGACGGGGCCGAGGGCGGCAAAGCCAATCCCATGGCCACGAGTTTGCGTTCAATCGGGCAGGTCATGCGGCCCCCTTTGGTGCCAGTTTACAGGCCAATGCGATCAGCGACAGATCCGAACCATAGGGACCGATCAGCGAGGCGCCATAGGGCGCGCCGCCGATCTGGCCCGCGGGGAAAACGACCTGCGGCAGCCCCGCCATGCCCGCCACACAGAGCAGGTGCATGGCCTCGTGGCGGAAGCCGTCAAAGATTTCGACGGGGGCATCCAGCCTGAAGGGCGCATCGTGGACGGCGGGGGCCAGCAGCACGCCCTTTGCCCCAAGAAGGGCGCGCAGATGCGACCTGAACGCCGCACGTGCGGCGCGGAAATCCTGCTTCTGCGCCTCGGTCAGGGCCTCCGCGCTGTCGGCGCGGCTGTCGATCCCGCGCACCAGTGGCATGCGGGAACGGCGGATGTAGGGCAGGATGGTTTCGGCACAATCGGCACCGTTGGCCCCCAGATAGCAGGCATAAGCGGTGGCGGCGCTGTCCGGGTAGATCGTGACCGGGCGGGCGTGCAGGCCGCCGAAGACCCTGTCGACGCGCGATCTGGCCTCGGGGTTCAGCCTTGCATGCATATCCTCGGGCCACAGAAGGTCGGGGCTGTCGGGCAAGGCAGCAGTGTCGGGGCCGATCATGACCTCGGCGGCGCGGTGCAGGGTCGCGCCATCGCGTGCGAAAAGCCCCGCGGTGTCGAAACTGGGGGCCAGGGCTTGCGCGCCCTCAAGCGAGATGCGGCCGTGGCTGGGGCGCAGGCCCCAGATGCCGCAGAAGCTTGCCGGTGCCCGGATCGAGCCGCCGGTGTCGGAGCCGACCGCAATATCGGCCAAGCCGCCCGCCACTGCGACCGCGGAGCCCGAAGACGACCCTCCGGGAATCCGGTCCGGGGCGGCGGGATTGATCGGCGTGCCGAAATGCGCGTTCAACCCGTAGAGCGACCAGGCCAGCTCGTCCGTATGGGTCTTGCCGACAAAGCGGGCCCCGGCATCGAACAGACGCTGCACCGCAGGCGCGGTTTCGGCCATCACCGGGCTGGCGGCAAGTTTCAGCGGGCAGCCGGAGCCGGTGCGATAGCCGGCCACGTCGAACAGGTCTTTCACCGCGACGGTCAGACCCGCCAGCGGGCCCTCTGATGCGCTTGCGACCGGGATCGCTTCATAGGGCATGAAGGCATGGTAGGGATCATTCTTGAGAAGCATCAGGTCACTCTGCAGGAACGGGGTCTGCGTGCAGACAGGCCACCCGCCGGCGGGGTCCCAGCGGCACGAAAGCGGGGGTGGCGGCACGGCACTCCGGCCCCGCCAGCGGGCAGCGCGGCGCGAAAGAGCAGCCGGCGGGCGGCACTTCCAGCGCGGGCGGTGCGCCGGGAATGGCGTTCAGACGCTCTCCCCGCGCCACATCGTGCAGGTTGGCGGCCAGAAGCCCCCGCGTGTAGGGGTGGCGCGGATCGTTGATCACCTCATGCGTGGTGCCTTCCTCGACGATCTGTCCGGCATACATCACGGCGATCCGTTCAGAGACCTCGACGGCGACACCGATGTCATGGGTGACAAAGATCACCCCCATGCCGAATTCGCGCTGCAATTCGCGCAGGAGCAGCAGAATCTGGATCTGCACGGTGGCATCAAGCGCGGTTGTCGGCTCATCCGCCAGCAACAATCGCGGCCGACAGGCAAGGGCGAGCGCGATCATCACCCGCTGCCGCATCCCGCCCGACAATTCGTGCGGATAGTTCTTGAGGCGGCGCTCGGGCGAGGGGATGCGGACACGCTGCAACATATCAAAGGCGGTCGACACCGCCTCTTCTTTCCGCAGGCCCTTGTGGCGCATCACCGCCTCGGCGATCTGCGCACCCACCGTATAGACGGGATCGAGCGCCAGCCCGGGGTCCTGAAACACCATCGAGACCTCGCCGCCGCGATAGCGTTGCAGCGCCTTGCCGCTAAGGCTGCGCACATCGGTACCGTTGACCTGGATGTCGCCTTCGATCTCGCTGCGTTTGGGGGGTAAAAGGCCGAGCAGGGTCTTCAGCGTGACCGATTTGCCGGATCCGCTTTCCCCCAGCAGGGCAAGCGTTTCCCCCTGTGCGAGGGTGAGGCTGAGGTTGTTGATCGCATGCACGGTGCGCGCGCCCTTGAAGCGCACGGTGAGGTTGCGGATCTCAACGAGGTTTTGCGTCATCCCAGGCTCTCCTTCCCGGCTTTCGGGTGACCTGAGCCAAGGTCGTGGAGGTGGCAGGCGGCGAAATGGCCGGGGGCCCCCGGCAGTTCGAGGAGTTGGGGGGCGCGGGCTTTGCAAACGATATCCGCAAAGCGGCAACGGGTGTGAAAGCGGCAGCCGGAGGGTGGGTTGATCGGATTGGGCGGATCGCCGGACAGCGGCGGGGTCTTGGTCCGGTTGTCCGGGTCCATCGAGGGCATCGCCGAGAACAGCGAGCGCGTGTAGGGATGCGCCTGCTGGCTCCAGATGGCGTCGACCGGGCCGACCTCGACCACCTCGCCCAGATACATCACCAGAATCCGGTCAGAGATATAGCGCACGACATTCAGGTCGTGGCTGATGAAGATATAGGTCAGCCCGAACTCTTCGCGCAGATCCGCAAGCAGGTTCAGCACCTGCGCTTCGACCGATTTGTCGAGGGCCGAGACGGCCTCATCAAGGATCACCAGCCGGGGCGACATGGCCAGCGCCCGCGCGATGTTGATGCGCTGACGTTGCCCGCCCGAAACTTCATGCGGGTAGCGCTGGGCGAAGCGCGCCGGATCAAGGCCAACGCGCGCCATCAGGCCATGCGCCCGCCCGATCGGGTCATCCAGCCCCTGAACCCGCGCACCGAAGGCAATCGACTCCTCGATCGTCAGCCGGGGGTTGAGCGAGGCATAACTGTCCTGAAACACCATCTGCACGCCACGGCGCAGATCGCGCAGGGTCAGCGCATCCCCCAGCCCCTGTCCGTCAAAGATGATCTCGCCATCGTCCTTTTCGGTCAGGCCAATGAGCAGCCGCGCGGTCGTGGATTTTCCGCAGCCGGATTCGCCGACGATGCCCAGCGTCTCGCCCTTCTTCACGCTGAACGAGACGCCATCGACCGCCTGCACCATCGCGCGGGTGCGGCCCAGAATGCCGCCGCGCACCGGGAAATACTTGCGCAGGTTCTTGACGGTCAGCAGTGCCTGCGCGGGGCCGCCCTTGGAGGGCAGGTTTTCGGGCAGGATCATGGTCTCAGTCGCGGACATTCATCGCGCTCCTTACGCCGTCGCTGAGCAGGTTGAGGCACAGCGAAGTTACGAAAATCATCAGCCCCGGAAGCGCCGAGAGCCAGGGGTTGACATAGATGGCGGACCGCAAGGTGTTGAGCATGAGCCCCCATTCCGGCTCGGGCGGGCGCACGCCGATCCCGAGAAAGGACAGCCCCGCCGCGAGGATCATGCAGACGCTGGTCAGCGAGGTTGCGTAGACGAAGATCGGCGAGAGGACATTGCCGATCACATGCACGCGGATGACGGTCAGGGCAGTGGCGCCCGAGGCGCGGGCCGCATCGATATAGTCCAGCGCCCGGACGCCCGAGGTTACGGCCTCGGCGATGCGGGTGATCGGCGGAACAAAAACGATGGTCAGCGATACGAGGCTGTTCACGATCCCGGCGCCAAGGGCTCCGGAGATTGCGATGGCGAGCAGCACGGAGGGAAAGGCGAAGAACACATCGACGGTCCGCATGATGATCGTGTTCACCAGACCGCCCGTATACCCGGCGATGATCCCGAGGACCGAGCCGATGAAGAACGCCAGCACCACCGGCATCAACCCGATGAAGAGCGTCAGGCGGCCCCCATAAATCAGGCGGGCAAACATGTCGCGGCCCTGCTCATCGGTGCCCAGCCAATGGCCTTCGGTGCCGATCGGCTTCAGGCGTGAGACCATCGAGCCTTTGTAGGGGTCCGCCAGCCCGAGCCAGGGCGCGAAGATGGCGGACAGGATCAGGGCCAGCAGGACCGTCAGGCAGAACATGGCGACCGGGTCGCGCCGCAAGCGTTTCGCCACGCCCGACCAGTATCCGGACTGTGCGGCCGCGCCGGGCGCCCCGGCGTCCGTTTCAATGAGTGCCATGCGTCAGTTCCTCTTGATACGGGGATCAATCGCGGCCTGCGCGACATCCACGATCAGGTTCATCGCCACGAAAAACAGCGCCAGCACGAGGATCGTGCCCTGCAGGAGCGGCAGATCCCGCTGGAAAATGGCGTTCGACAGCAAAAAGCCCGACCCCGGCCAGTTAAACACGGTTTCAATCAGGATCGAGCCGCCCAGCAGATAGCCCAGTTGCAGGCCCATCACCGACAGGGCCGTGGCCGCCGCGTTCCGGGCGACATGGCGCAAAACGTCAAACCGGCTCATGCCCTTGGCGTAGAGGGCCTGGACGAAATCCATCGTCAGGATGTCTCCCGAGAGTGCGCGCACCGTCCGCGCCACGATGCCGACGGGCACCACGGCCAGCGTCACGGCGGGCAGGATCAGGTGGCGCATGTGAAGCCAGTCCCAGGACCAATCCTGAGAGCCGCCGGGCCCCGCGCCCATTGAGGGCAGCCAGCCGAGCGACACCGAAAAGATGATCACCAGAACGATCCCGAGCCAGTAATTGGGCACCGACACACCCGCAATCGAGAGCGCCGTCACCGCCCGGTCCAGAAGCGTGTCGCGGAAATACCCCGCCAGAAACCCCAGAAATACCCCGATGGGAAAGGCAATGACCGCCGCGCTGAAGGCAAGAAGGAGCGTGTTGTTGACCGCGCCGAACACCTCGCCCGCCACCGGGCGGCCCGTCGCAATCGACCGGCCCATGTCGCCCTGTGCGAGGTTTGCAATCCAGATCCCGTATTGCACCGGAAGCGGTTTATCCAACCCGTAGTTTGCCCGCATGGCGGCCTGTTCATCGGCGGTGGCATCCACCGGCATGATGGCGGTCAACGGGTCACCGGGCGCGATCTGAACCAGCATGAAACAGATCACCGAAACCCCGAAGGCAACCGGCAGAACAAGGATCAGACGGCGCAGAAAATAGCTTATCACGGCAGATTTCCTTCAGATGAGACCCCGCCGCGCGCACCGCGGCGGGTGTGCGTCATGGGTGTCATTCCATCGTGATGGAGGAGAAGTTCTGGTACCAGTTCTGCGCCTGTACAAAGCCTTTGACCTTCGGGCTCAGCGCCCGCGGCGCGACATCATGCGTCACCATCAGGAACAGCGCGTCATTCACGAATTTCTCATGCGTTTTCTGAATGACCGCATCCTGAGCCGCCGGATCAAAGGTGGTCTTGATCTCGTCAAACAGGCCCTGCATCTCGTCATCGCAATAATGGCCCCAGTTGGTGCCGTTCGGCGCGACGAGGTTGCAATCAAGGTGACGGATGAGCGCGGTGAAAGGGTCCTGAATGAAATAGGTGAAGTTGATCGACTGGCTGCCCTCGACCGAGGGATCGGCCGCACCGGCGCGCCACAGGTTGATCATCTGGTTCCACTCGACGACCATGAACTCGACATCAATGCCAACCTCGGCAAGGTTTTGCTGGATGTATTCGTTCATCGGCAGCGGCAGCATCTGACCCGAGCCCGAGGGCGAGATCAGCGCCTTGACCTTGAGACGTTTGTCGGGGCCATAGCCCGCCTCGGCGAGCAGTTTCTTGGCTTCTTCCGGATCGTATTTCACGTCAAATGTCGGATTGCCGAACCATTGCGACGAGGGCGGCAGGAAGCCCTTGGCCGGAACCATCAGCCCGCCAAGCAACGTCGACATTCCCTCGCGGTCGATGGCAAGGTTGGCCGCCTTGCGCACGCGGATGTCGTTCCAGGGCGAGCCGTCAATGCGGCTGAGATGCCAGGTCCAGTTGTGCGGATAGGCGTTCGACGAGATGACAAATCCATTGCCGGTCATCGCCGGGATGGTGTCCGGCGCCGGGGCTTCGATCCAGTCAACCTGGCCCGACATCAGCGCGGCGGCGCGCGCATTCGGTTCGGGCAGCGGGATCAGCACCATCTTGTCGAGTTTCGGCAAGCGGGTCGTGTCCCAATAATCCGGGTTCGGCACCAGCTCGGCCCGCTCGCGCGGCACGAAGGTTTCCAGTTTCCACGGGCCAGTGCCCGAGGGCGCGGCCGCAACCTTTTCCCAGTCTTTGCCCTGGGCTTCCCAGTTCGCCTTGGAGGAAATGAGGATCCAGGCCAGCTGATAGGGCAGGGTTGCGTCGGGCGTCTTGGTGATGATCTCCAGCGTGTGATCGTCGAGCGCCGTGTAGCTGGCGACGGCGGGGATCCGCGATTTGCCCTGTGCGGCCTGACGCGAGTCATATTGCTCGGAGGTGTCGACCAGAAGCTTGTCGAGGTTCCAGGCCACCACCTCGGCGGTGAGGGGACTTCCGTCGTGGAAGGTGACGCCTTCACGGATCTTGAACGTCCACTTTGTCTTGTTCTCGGCATCAACCGACCATTCGGTCGCCAGACCCGGGATCAGGACGGAGGGTTTGTCGGCGCTGGTCAGATCCCACTCGATCAGTGAATCATAGACGGTATAGCCCATGAAGCGCATGCCTTCGCCGCCCTGGTCGGTCTGGCCGGTGGTCAGCGGAATGTCGGAAGCGGTCATCCCAACGCGCAAAGTCCCCTGCGCGGCCGCCGTCTGCGCGCAGATCAGACCCGCCGTCAGGGCGAGCGCTGCAAAGCTCTTTTTCAGTCTCATCACGCGTGGCCTCCTTGTCGCGATGGGGCCACTTGGGCGGGCCCCCGAGAAGAAAGGCTGGAGAAGCTCATGTTTTCGTGCAGTAGCAAAACGAACGCGCTGCGGTGCAGAAACGCCAAAAGCTGCATTCTGCGGAAATATTAATCGCTTGGTCAGAGAATGCCGCCTCACCGCGCGCTTTTGGCACCGGGGCGGGATCAGAATCGTCCTTCGCGGCCCCTTGACCGAAGGGGCAAGTCTCAGACCGTGCGGCATCGGCGGCCTGTGGCCGCGATGCGGCTTCCCCGGTCTCTCCCGCCTCCTCTCGGCCAGTGGGCCACGGGCTTGGGCCTAAGGCGGGCGACTCCAGCGCGCTGTCACGCGCCCTCACGGCCTGTTTGGCCGCTTTTCGCGGAGCGGTCAGCATGGCAGGGTGCCTTATGCCGCCTTACCAGCGCGACGGGCTCGTTTGTCAGTTCCTGCGCGCTGGAAAACCAACCCGCCACGGGCGTCGCCGTTGCATCCCTGCCGCCCGAGGGCGGTCAAAGGGGTGGGTTCAATAGGGTAAACCCACATAGTTACGCGCCATCGTCTCTTGCGCCGAGGGCAGGTGATGCAACTGCGCCAGATCATTTTCCTGCACTTTTTGATCGAAGGCCGATTGCTCGGGGAAACGATGCAGCATCGTGGTCATCCACCAGCTGAACCGCATCGCGCCCCAGACCCGGGCCAGCGCCTTGTCCGAATAGCCCGCAAGCAGGCTCAGATCCTTGTCCTGATAGGCGGCCTTGAGCGCGGTAAAGAGGTAATGCACATCGGATGCCGCAAGGTTGAGCCCCTTGGCCCCGGTCGGCGGCACGATATGGGCCGCATCGCCCACCAGAAAGAGCCGCCCGAACTGCATCGGCTCACAAACGAAACTGCGCAGGGGGGCGATGGATTTCTCGATCGACGGGCCGGTTTCCATCTGGGCCGCAACCGTTTCGGGCAGGCGCCGTTTCAGCTCTGCCCAGAAGGCGTCGTCGGACCAATCCTCGACCTTGTCGGTCAGCGGCACCTGGATGTAATAGCGCGACAGATGCTCATTGCGCATCGAGGCCAGCGCAAATCCGCGCGGGTGGTTGGCATAGATCAGCTCATCCGCCGCCGGTTTGGTCCGCGACAAAATCCCAAGCCAGCCAAAGGGATAGACCTTTTCAAACTCATGGCGGACTGCGGCGGGGATGGTCGGGCGGCTGACGCCGTGAAAACCGTCGCAGCCCGCGATGTAATCACACGCCAGACGCTGTGCCTTGCCGTCCTGCACAAAGGTCACATAGGGCGCGCCGCTTTCAACATCATGCAATTCGACATCGTGGACCTCATGCAGGATCGTGGCCCCCAGCGAGTCCTGCGCCTCATAGAGGTCGCGGGTTACTTCGGTCTGGCCATAGACCATCACCTCACTGTTGGCGCGCGCCTTGAAATCCACCCGGAACATGCCCTCTGCGGTCGAGAGATAGCAGCCCTCATGCGGGTGCCCCTCTGCGTCCATCCGCGCGCTCGCCCCGGCTTGCCGCAGCAAGTCGACCATGCCCTCTTCCAGCACACCGGCGCGGATCCGTGAGAGCACATAGTCGCGGCTCTTGCGCTCGAGAACCACGGTGGAAATGCCCGCAAGGTTCAGGAGTTGCGACAACAAAAGCCCCGACGGGCCGCCGCCAATGATGGCAACTTGCGTTTTCATAAGACCATCCCTTCCTCGAATGATGGTGATAATAAAACATCAATGATGCAAATTAATGGACATATGCGAAATTAAATGGCATTTTTGATACATGAATCAGGCCGTCCCCATCTATGCGCTTTACGGTGAAAGCGACGCTTTTCCCGACCTGTTGCATTGCGAAGAGATCACCGATCGTGCCTCGCTGCATGACTGGGAGATTGCCCCGCACCGCCACCCCAACCTGCATCAGGTCTTCGTGCTGCTCCGCGGTCAGGCGCAGATCCACGTGGACGGCACGGATCAAACGCCCGCGCTGCCGGTCATTCTCAGCGTGCCGCGCGGCGCGGTTCACAGTTTCACCTTTGCGCAGGGGACCGAGGGCTTTGTGCTGACCTTGCCGGTTGCCGAATTTCCGGCGGCATTTGGCGAAGGCTCTGCCCTGCGGGCGCCTCTGGCAAGATGGGGCATGGCGCCGCTCACCGATGAGCTGCGGGCTGCGGTTCTGGCGATCAGTGCCGAGCATGCGGGCGACGCCAAAGACCGCGCGGTGATGCTGCACGCGCGCGCCATGCAGCTTTTGTGTCACCTCACCCGGGGGCTGCCCGATGACGGCACCTCCACGCATTCAGACCGTCATATGGAGCGCTTTGATGCGCAGATCCGCGCGCATCTGCGGGATCACTGGACGCTGGCGGCCTATTGCGCGGCCTTGGCGATGACGCCCACGCATCTCAACCGGATCACGCGCCGGTGCGTCGGCCTGTCGGCCGCGCGCTATATCGAGACGCGGCTGTTTCACGAGGCTTGTCGCATGCTTGCCTATACGCGGATGGGGGTCGCGGAGGTCGGCTATTCGCTGGGGTTCAACGATCCCGCCTATTTTTCGCGCGCCTTCCGGCGACACACGGGCCAGACGCCGGGCGCCTACCGCGCGCGGTTCAATCCGCCCGGAACAGCCTGACGCCCCGGGCGCCCCCCCCCCCAACCACCACCCCTCGGTTTGGGGTGACCGGAAGGCCGCTGATGGCGCGGCCAAGCAGAGCCGGATGACGCAATGCCCCGCCGGGCCCTATCGCGTGAAATCCTCAATGTGATCGCGTCCGGGCCGCGGGTTCGATCCGCCGGATCAGAGGGAATCGCCATCGCGCCGAGCCTTTGTTCGGCGGGTGCCCAAAGGGTGGGTAGGGTGCAAAAGCAAACACCCCTGCTCAGAAGGATCCCTGTCAGAAAGTGACGAAGTGCTGCATTCTGGGGCCAGATCAAGCAGCTTCGACCCGGAAGATTTGGGCATTCTAGACTCGGAATCATTTAAGGTGTTCCAAAAGACGGCGTATTGCTGTCTGAAATTCTATTTTTGACAGGTTTGATTTGGGTCAACCTATTTGCAGTGAGAGGCAGTGGACGATGTCCGTAGCTACACCTAAATTTGGCACAAGCGGCCTGCGAGGGCTTGTGACCGCTTTGACCACCGAGTGCATCACCCAGTACACACATGCGTTTCTCGCGGCCTGCCCGGTCAGGACCGGGTTGTTTGTCGGGCGTGACCTGCGGGATTCGTCCGGGCGCATCGCGGGAGATGTCATCGCGGCGGCGCGTGCGGCGGGCGTTGACGTCACGGATTGTGGAGAGGTGCCGACCCCTGCACTGGCGCTGGCCTCGATGCGGGCTGGCGCGGCGGCGATCATGGTGACGGGCAGCCACATCCCGGCGGATCGCAACGGGCTGAAGTTTTATCTGCCGTCCGGCGAAATATCGAAATCCGACGAGACGGCGATTGTCGGGCATCTGGGCACAGCCGTTTCTGCCGCGGCCGAGGGCGCACTCACGCAGTACCCCGAGGCAGCATCCGACTATGTCGGGCGCTATGTCTCGGCCTTTGGCACGGACCTGTTCGCCGGGCTGCGGCTGGGGATCTATCAGCATTCATCGGTTGCGCGTGATCTGCTCTGCGACGTCGTGACCGGGTTGGGCGGCGACGCGGTGCCTCTGGCGCGTTCCGAAGTCTTCGTGCCCGTGGATACCGAAGCGGTTGACCCCGACACCCGGACGCAACTGGCCGCCTGGTGCGCCGAATACGGGCTCGATGCGGTGCTGTCGACCGACGGGGATGCCGACAGGCCGATGCTCGTCGATGCCACCGGCACGCTTGTCGCGGGCGATCTGTTGGGCGTGTTGACGGCGCAGGCGCTGGGGGCAGAGGTGATCTGCACGCCGGTGTCGTCGAATTCGATGGTGACCGAGCTTGGATTCCGGGCCGTTGAATTGACCCGGATCGGGTCTCCCTTCGTGATTGCCGCGATGGAAGGCTGTCTGGCGCAGGCGCCCGACGCGAAAGTGGTTGGGTTCGAGGCCAATGGCGGCTTCCTGCTCGGCTTTGACGCGCAGGGCCCGGCCGGCGCGCTGCCGGCGCTGATGACGCGGGATGCGTTCTTGCCGATGGTGGCGCCGCTTGCCTTTGCGCGGGCGCGCGGATGCGGCTTGGCGGAAATGCGGGGCGGCCTGCCTGCCCGGGTGACGGCCGCCGACCGGTTGACCGATATCCCGACGGAGGCGTCAAATGCCTTCCTCGATGCGCTGATCCACAGCCCTGAAAAGCGTGCAGCCTTTGTGGCGACGATGGGCGAGGAAGTCGCTGTCGATCTGACCGATGGCTTGCGCATCTATCTGGACGGCAAGCGTGTCGTGCATCTGCGGCCCTCGGGCAACGCGCCCGAATTCCGCGTCTATGCAGAGGCCGACAGCACCGAAAACGCGCGTATATTGCTTGCATCGGCACTTTCCTTGGTGGTTTCTGGGCTTGCATGATAAGGTTTGCGCTGCGGCGCGGCATTCAATTGACATGCTGATTGGGGACTGAGGTACGATGATCTATCCGACGATACTTTGTGGTGGTTCCGGAACGCGTCTTTGGCCGCTCTCCCGCAAAAGCTATCCCAAGCAATTTGTACCGCTTGTCGGCGCGCAAACGCTGTTTCAGGCCTCGGTGGAGCGTGTGGTGGGGGCCGAATTTGCGGCGCCGATCGTCCTCACCAACAGCGATTTCCGTTTCATCGTGACCGAGCAACTCGCCGAGTTGGGCATTGACCCGGGTGCGGTGCTGATCGAGCCGGAGGGCCGCAATACCGCCCCCGCAGTGCTGGCGGCGGCGCTTTATGCCCAATCCAACGATCCGGAAGCGGTGCTGCTCGTGATGCCGTCGGATCACGAAATTCCCGATTCCGCGGCGTTCAAGGCCGCGGTCGCCCGCGGATTGCCCGCGCTCGCCGAGGGCCGTATCGTGACCTTCGGGATCACCCCGTCGCGTCCCGAGACCGGCTATGGCTATCTCGAACTGGCCCAAAGCCCGACCGCCGCAGGAGAGCCCGTGGCACTGAGCCGGTTTGTCGAGAAGCCTGACCTCGCCAATGCACAAGCAATGCTCGACGCAGGGAATTTCCTGTGGAACGCGGGTATCTTCCTGTTCCGGGCGGCAGATATGGTTGCCGCTTTCGAAACGCATGCCCCCGAAGTTCTGTCGGCGGTGCGCGGGGCCACGGACGCCGCGAAGGCGGATCTGGGCTTCCTGCGGCTGGCGCCGGAATTCTGGTCGAAAGCGCCGGATATCTCGCTCGACTATGCGGTCATGGAAAAGGCGACGAACCTGTCCGTGGTGCAATTCGACGGCGAATGGTCCGATCTGGGCGGCTGGGATGCGGTTTGGTCGGGCAGCGCGCCGGATGAAACCGGTGTTGTGACCCGGGGCGCCGCGAGTGCGATCGACTGCAGCAACAGCCTTTTGCGGTCTGACAGCGACGGGTTGGAACTGGTCGGCATCGGATTGGAGAACATCATCGCCGTTGCGATGAACGATGCCGTGCTGGTGGCGGATATGAGCCGCGCACAGGATGTGAAAAAGGCGGTTGACCTGCTCAAGAGCCGTGCCGTCAAACAGGCTGTGCAGTTTCCCAAGGATCACCGCCCCTGGGGCTGGTTTGAAACGCTGGCACTTGCCGACCGCTTCCAGGTGAAGCGCATCGTTGTGCATCCCGGCGCCAGCCTGAGCCTGCAAAGCCACCACCACCGCTCCGAACATTGGATCGTGGTGCAGGGCACCGCAAAAGTGACGATTGATGACACGGTGAAACTCGTTACTGAAAATCAATCCGTTTACATCCCCCTCGGGTCGCTCCATCGGATGGAGAACCCCGGTAAGGTGCCGATGGTGCTTATTGAAGTGCAGACCGGGACCTACCTCGGTGAAGACGATATTGTACGCTATGAAGACGTTTACGCCCGCGGTCAGGGCGCCAAGGGCTAATCAAGAACACAATCGGGGAAGAACACGAAGGTCGCAATTTTCGGCCTGGGCTATGGCGGGTTCACAGCTGCTTGCTGTATTGCAAGTGAAGGTCATTCGGTGGTGGGTGCGGACGCCTCGGATGTCAAAATCGCCGATATCGCGCGGGGCGTTGCGCCCTTCGAGGAGCCGGGCCTGCAAGAGTTGATGAAAACGGCGCTGGACGCCAACTTGCTGTCGGCCACCAAGTCGGTGTCAGAGGCGCTTGTCGGCACCGATCTGGCCATCGTTTGCGTGGGCACGCCCTCGGGGCCGAACGGCGCGCATGACATGCGCTACATCGCCGATGTCACGCGCCAGATTGCGCAGGCGCTGTTGGAAATGCCGGGCACTTCCCTGACGGTTTCCTACCGCTCGACCATGCGTCCGGGCACGATTGCGCGGCTGATTTCGCCGATTTTCCGGTCGATCGTCGGTGCCGATTGGGAAAGCCGCGTGGATCTGGTCTACAACCCCGAATTCCTGCGCGAGGCCACCGCGATCGCGGATTACTTCAATCCGCCCAAGATCGTCATCGGCACCCGCACCGGCGAGCCTTCGGCGGTGATGGACAAATTGCATGAGAACATCGAGGCATCGGTCTTTTACACCGGCTTTGAAGAGGCCGAACTGACCAAGTTTGTCGACAATTCCTGGCATGCCGTCAAAGTCGCCTTCGCGAATGAGGTTGGCCGGGTGTGCGAAAAGCTTGGCATCTCGGCCACGAAAGTGCACGAGATTCTCGTCTCGGACACCAAGCTGAACATCTCGTCCTATTACACCCGTCCGGGGGGTGCGTTCGGGGGCTCTTGCCTGCCCAAAGATGTGCGCGCGCTGAATTTCATCGCCTCGGATGTCAATGCGCAGACCCATTTGCTGGACAGCCTGCTGCGCTCGAACGAGGCGCATAAGAACCACCAGTTCGAGAATGCCCTCAAGCGGCTTCCGGCGGGGGGTGGCAAGGTGCTGATGGCGGGGCTGGCGTTCAAAGCGGACACGGACGATCTGCGCGAAAGCCCCAACGTCGACCTCGCGCGCAAGTTTCTTGAGGCGGGCTATGAGCTGCGGGTGTTCGACCCCAAACTTGAGCCGGCACGTCTGCGTGGCCAGAACCTTGGGTATGTTTACTCTGCGCTGCCCACGATCGATGAACTGCTGATCGACAAGGCCGAAGCCGAGGCCGGTGATTGGGATCTGGTGGTCGTCAATAATGCGACCGGCAAGTTGCTCGACCTGACAAACCGCGCGGTTTACGCCACCCACTCGATCGTGTGAGCAATTGATGGTCAATGCCTCCCAAAAGACGCAGGTGCTCGAGCGGTGGCTGATGTCGCCGCGCTGGTGTCTGCCTGCGCTTGCCGTGGTTTGGGTGGCATTGGTTCACAGTTCGGAACAAATCGGCGCACCCCTGATTTTCCGTCCTGAGGCCGGAAATTTCGGGGTCGATATCTTCTTCGTGATCTCTGGCTTCATCATGGTCTACACCTCGGAGATGAAACGCCAGTCTGCGGTGAAGTTCATGCTCGACCGCATCGCCCGCATTGTCCCGAACTACTGGTTTTTCACGCTGCTCATGGCGGCCGGGGCGCTGATCGCCCCGAGCCTCCTGCGCAACAGCGAGTTCGGCGTTACGCATCTGATCATGTCGATGTTCTTCATGCCGCATGTCAATCCGGCGACGCTGACCTATTCGCCGCTGCTCCGTCTGGGGTGGACGCTGAACATGGAGATGATGTTCTACGCGCTGTTCGCCATCGGCATTGCCATCAGCTTCCGGCGGCGTGTCGTGATTGCGGCAGGGCTGGTGCTGGCGGTGTTTCTGGCAAGTCTGGCCGCGACGCTTCTGTTTGCCTCGGCACCCGCACCGTTGCAGTTCTGGAGCCAGGACATATTGCTCGAGTTCATTCTCGGCATGGCGGCTGGCAAGTTGTTTTTCCACAACAAACTGCCGGTCATCCCGGCACCCTTTGCCTGGGCGCTGATCGTCCTGTCGCTTGTGGCGGCCTATGGATTGACGGATCTGGTTGTGCGAACCGACCTGAGAGGAATTTTCTGGGGCCCCCTTGCGGTCGCCATCATTGTGGCGGGGCTGTCGCTTGAACCCAAGCGTGCGCCAAATCTGTTCATGCGGACGGCTGGCGCGATAGGGAACGCTTCCTACTCGATATATCTCTCCCATATTTTCGTGTTTACCGTGGCACGCGTCGCCTGGAAGGCCCTCAAACTGCCCGCCACCAGCTATCTGGATCAGGCAATCTACCAGACAGCAGTGATCGGCATCGCGTTTGTGATCGGATATTACGTCTATCGCTGGGTCGAAACCCCCCTGACCCATATTGCCCGCTACGGCCTGCGCGGCGCCCTTGGTGGCGGCGCGGCCATTGCAACAAAGAGGAATAGTTAGTGGATTTGCCAACGGAAAGCCTCGACACCCAACTCGCCCACCGCCCGCTTGAGGGTCGGCGCGTCTTGATTGTGGTCGAAAACCTGCCCGTGCCCTTTGATCGGCGGGTCTGGATGGAGGCGCGCACCCTGAAAGCCGCAGGGGCTGCTGTCTCTGTGATTTGTCCCACCGGCAAAGGCCATGAGGCGCGCGAAGAGGTCATCGAGGGGATCGCCGTCTACCGGCACGCGCTGCCGCTCGATGCGTCGGGGGCCTTGGGTTACCTTCTCGAATACAGCGCGGCGCTCTGGCATGAGTTCAGGCTCACGTTGAAAGTGCTGCGCAAGCAAGGCATCGACGTGATCCAGGGCTGCAATCCGCCCGATCTGATCTGCATCGTCGCGATGCCCTTCAAGCTGTTCGGCATCCGCTATGTGTTTGATCACCATGACATCAATCCCGAACTCTACGAGGCGAAATTTGGCAAGCGCGGCTTTTTCTGGAAGCTGATGGTGGCTTTCGAGCGGCTGACCTTCCGCACCGCCGATGTGTCGATTGCCACGAATGAAAGCTACCGCAAGATCGCGATTGAGCGCGGCGGCATGGCGCCGGAAAACGTCTTCGTGGTGCGGTCGGGCCCCGATCTCAGCCGCCTGGTGCCGGTGGCGCCGCAGCCGAAATGGCGCAACGGACGCCAGCATCTGGTTGGCTATGTGGGCGTTATGGGCGATCAGGAAGGCATTGATCTGCTGCTGGAATCCATCGCCTATCTTGTGAAGGACCGCGGCCGGGACGATATCCAGTTCGTCTTGGTCGGGGGCGGGCCGTCGCTGCAGAAATTGCAGGAAATGACGGCGTCGATGGGCCTCTCTGATTATGTCACCTTTACCGGCCGCGCGCCTGATGCCGATCTTTTTGAAGTGCTGTCGAGCGCGGATGTTTGCGTCAATCCTGATCGCGTGAACCCGATGAACGACAAATCCACGATGAACAAGATCCTGGAATACATGGCTTTTGAGCGGCCCATCGTGCAATACGAGGTCACAGAGGGCCGGTATTCGGCGGGTGAGGCCTCGCTCTATGCCGTGCCCAACGATATCGTCGACTTTGCCAGCAAGATTGAAGAATTGCTCGCAGATCCGGCGCGTCGGGCAGAGATGGGCCGCATTGGCCGCGCGCGCGTCGAGACCCAGTTTGCCTGGCCACATCAGGTGCCGCAACTGATCGCGGCCTACCAACGTGCGCTGGCGAAAAATCCGGCGGTAAAACGGAGCGAGGCCGTCCAATGACCGGGGCGGTACTGCGGTCGCCACAAGATGCCCATCCTGTGCGGCGCGAACCAGGGTGCCCCTTGCTCGGGGCCCCGGACTGCTGCCGCGGGTTGCGCAGAGGCGATGCGGTATCATGCAAGGGTTGACTTGCCTGCGGGCGGTGCGCCGGTGGCAAGGGGCGCGTTTGCGGGGCGACAGTGCCGCCTTGCCTTTGGTCGGTGACCGCAGGGCGGGCGCTCTCCTGAACTGGGAGGCCCGGATGTTGCGGGAAACAACGGCCATGCAAGGTGGTTCTTGCGCAGTTGGCGCCAACCGCGGCGTTGCAGTCGAGATCTGCCGTCAGCAGCGCACAGGCGGTTTCCGGCCGGTTGCGCAGCACGCCGCCCAGACCATCGCGACCAGTCATCATCGGGGCTATGCATGAGCAAACAACGCCAAGGCCGAGAGATGAAATCGGGTGCCACAGTGATCGCGCTGCGCATCGGCGCGGCGGGTCTGGCCTATGCGCTTGTGGTGGTGCTGGCACGTTGGCTGACAGCAGAAGACTTCGGCCATTATTCGATGATCATCTCCGTGATGACGATCACGGCTTTCGTCGCGCGTCTCGGGGCCGATATTGGCGTGGTGCGGTTTCTGGGTCTCTATCGGGCGAATGGTCAGGCTGATCTGGCCGAGGGCCTGGTGCGCACCGCGACGCGGGCGGTCATCGGCCTCTCGGTCACCATTGGGTTGATCGCTTCGGTGGCGGCGTGGTTTTGGCCCGGGCTGTCGGACAAGCCCTTTCCCTACATCGTGTCGGCTCTTCTCGTCTTTCCGGCCTTCACCTTGACGGATGTCATGAGTGGCGTCCTGCGCAGCTATGGCGAGAATGTGTCCGCATTGGCGCCCAAGGATATTTATTGGCGGGTGGCAACGGTTGTCGTTGCGGGGGTGGTTGTGTTGCTGGCGCTGCCGGAGGGCACCGCCCTGACGGTGCTGATGGCGGGCTCCGGCATTTCACTCATGGTCCTGACCTTTTTGCAATACCGCAAGCAAGCTGCCTTGCGCCTGCGTCGGGACGGCAAAATTACCCAGATCCGGACGGATATTCCCGCCTGGACGGCAAGCGCAAAACACCTGTTGGTCGGCTCGTTTGCCCGCAATGCCGCCCGGACATTCGATGTCTTGCTGGTGGGTGCGCTGCTGTCGGTGCCGCTTGCCGGGGCCTATTTTGCGGTCAGCCGCACGGCTGAGCTTCTGGGTTTCATGCTCTCGGCGTTGAACATGATCGTGGGGCCCACCGTGGCGCGCGGCACGGCGGAGGGCCGGATCGAGGAAACCCAGCGCAAGTTGTCCTTGCTTGCCGTGTTTTTGCTCGCGACCTCCGCGGCGCTGATGCTCGCCTTCATCTTCTTTGGCCGCACCATTCTCGCGCTGATGGATCCTGATTTCGTGCAGGCCTATCCTGCCTTGCTGATCTTGTCGCTCGGGCAATGCGTGAATGTGTTTGTCGGCAGCTCGGGTGTCGTGCTGAATATGACCGGTCACGAACGGGTCAGTGCCCGCGTCCAGTTGATCACGATGCCGGTCAGCCTGATTTTGCTGGCCATCTTTACGCCGCTGTTTGGCTTGAACGGTACGGCTCTGGCCAGCACGATCGGAATCTCCATTTGGAATATCTGGCTGTGGATTGAGGTTTTGCGACTGACCCCTTACGACCCATCCATACTCGGGGTGCGGTGGCTTTTCCGCAAAGGCGGGCGCCGGACCGCCGATGACAGCACCGCAGGAGGGGAACGGGGATGAACGCAAAGCTGCTTTGGTATGTAAACCGGTTGCGCGCGATGTCCGTGCCGGAACTGGCGCATCGGTTGCGCGAACGCCGCCTGCGCAAGGCGGGCCGCGCCATCGGTGCCGCGCGGTTCGCACAGACGGGGGCGGTCCGGGCTGGGGCAATGCCTTTTGATCCGGATCGTTTTGACGCCCTCGCGCGCGAGGCGGTGCCGGAATGGCGCGCCGAAGTGGCACGCGCCCAGGCCGGGGCCTGGCATTTCCTCGGAACCGACTGGCCGCAAACGCCGCTCGACCGCTTGTGGCACCTTGATCCGTCCAGCGGCCTTGACTGGCCCGCCGAGCCATATTGCTTTGACATCAATTACCGCCACCAATCGCGCCTCGGCGACATCAAATTTGTCTGGGAAGTGAACCGCCTGCAAATTCTCCCGGTCGCGGCGGCACTGGCCCGCGCGGATGGTGACACGCAGGCCCGCGATTTCGCGCTCTCCCTGATCGACAGTTGGATCGCGGCAAACCCGCCCTATCGGGGGGTGAACTGGTGCTCGGGCATCGAATTGGCCATCCGCGCGGTGAACATCCTTGCCGCCGTGGCCCTTCTGGGGCCGGAAACGCTCTCCCCGGACCTTGGGCGCCGCCTTGTCGAAAGCCTGGATGCGCATCGCTTCTGGCTTGCCCGGTATCCGTCACGCTTTTCATCCGCCAACAACCACCGGATTGCCGAACTGGCGGCTCTGCACATTCTGGGCCGCTGCATGCCGGACCTTACGGGCGCGCGGGCCGAGGCGGATGCGTCCTGGCGCGAATTGATGGCAGAGGCGCTCTTGCAAATTCACCCCGATGGGGTCGGGGCCGAGCAATCGCCCACCTACACCAGCTTTACGCTCGAATGGCTCGCACTGTCGGTCGCCGTCGGGCGGGATGCGGGCGACATTGTGCCCGCCGAGGTCACGGCCCGGCTGACGGCCGCGGCAACGGTGCTGCATGTCATGGCGGATACGCTGGGCAACCTGCCGCGGATTGGCGACGATGACGAAGGCCGGGTTTTGCTGTCTGGTGCGGCGCGCGAAGCGGATTATCCGGCGCTGATCCTGTCGTCCTTGTCAGCGCTATTGGCGCGCCCGGATCTTGCCCCCCGGCGCGACCGCGCACATTTGCGCCAGCTCTGGCTGGGGCGCGCTGATGCGGGGGCAGTCCCCGCCGAAGGGGTTCGCCATTTCGATGCGGGCGGCTATTCCGTCGTGCGCAGCACCATTGCGGGCCGCGAAAGCATTCTCTGCGTTGATCACGGCCCCCTGGGCTTTCTGGCCATTGCGGCGCATGGCCATGCCGATGCGCTGGCCGTATGGTGGCACCTTGACGACCAGCCGGTGCTGATTGATGCCGGGACCTATCTGTACCACGCCGGCGGCAGCATCCGCGATCGGTTCCGGGGCACGGCGGTCCACAACACGCTCTGTCTCGACGGGGTGGATCAGAGCACGATTTCGGGGGCTTTCAACTGGTCACGCAAGGCTCAGGCCCGGCGCATCGCGCGTGCTGATGCGACGATTGAAGCCGTGCATGACGGGTACAGCGGCCAAGGTGTCTTGCATCATCGCAGCATCACCCCGGTCGCGGATGGATACGAAATTCGGGACTGGCTCTCGGGCACGCCAGCCCGCGCCGAGGCTGTGGCGACCCTGCATTGGCTGATCGCGCCGGAACTGACCCTGCATCAGGAGGGATCGGGGGTCGTGCTGCGGCGGGACGCGGAGGCCGTGATGCGCATTGACGCCTTCCGGGCAGACGCGACACAAAACCCTCAGCCGGAGCCTGTGCCGCTCGAGATCATGGCGGCCGAAGTGTCTCCCGATTTTGGACGCCGCGCTGATACCCAAGCGCTCAGCATGAGCCTGCCTGCCCGCGCCTTCGCGGCCGGGGGCGTGGTCACCCGCTTTACCGTTCTGGCAGGGTCGCGTCAGTCTCATGAATAGTCCGGCGTCCCCCCTTGCCTATGCCGACCAGCTGAGCGCCGCCCGGCCCGACACTGTTGGCCGGGCGGCCGCAGTGATCACCATATTGGCCGTTCTCTTTTTCTCCGGCGCGTTTTTTGAGCAATTGCTTATTGGCAGCGGTGCGGGCGGTGGGATTTCCCTGCAGGTTCGGATCCTGAATGCGGCAAAACTGCTTCCTGTCTATATCGCCGCGTTTTGGTGGCTCGCGCGGTATCGGCGGCTGGCCGCTCCGGTGCTGCATGCATATTTGCTGGTCTGGCTGTTTCTCATCTACTTTCTGCTGAACGGGATGTTTCGCCCGGAGGCGTTGCTGAACGTCGGGCTGTGGATCCCGTCGCTGATGGTGTTCGTGTCCGGCATTGGCATTTCGCTGCGCATGGATTTCCCGCGTTTCGTGCGCCTGCTGTCGGGCACGCTGTTGGTGGTCGGTGTCGCTTCGTTGGTCTATATCTATTTTATCCCGTCCATGGGGCTGATGCAGGGCCGTGGTGCCGTGGGAGATGACCTCAGCAACTCTTCCCTTTATGGGGTGCCGCAAGGGGTCTTTATTCACAAGAACAAGCTTGCGGATGCGATGGCGATGGGGGTGATCATTGCCATCGGTGCGCGGGGCATTATTTCCACGCGCTACCGTATCGTGCTGTTCTCGCTTTCATTCTTTTTGTTGCTGCAGGCAGGGTCTGCCAACAAACTGATGGGAGTGGTGGGTGCCTTTGCCGCGCTGTTGACCTGGCGGTTGCTGATCGGGCTGACCCGCTCGCGTATCGGCGCAAAGATCATGTTGTTCTTGCTCTTGGCGATCTTTGCGTTCTCGATCCCGCTGCTCATCGACATCGCGCTGACGGCCCTTGGCAAAGACGTGACGCTGACCGGGCGCGTCTACGTCTGGGCCACGGCCGAGCGCGCGATTTCACTGCAGCCGATCTTTGGATATGGCCCGGTCTCGATCTGGGATGGTCCGCTTGGTTTTATTCCTGAGCTGCCCTATTTCAAGGCTCCGCACGCGCATAATGTGTTGCTCGAAGTGACCCTGCAATCCGGGGTCTTGGGGGGGATCCTTGCGACAGCTGCCATCCTGTCGCTCTCCAATCAGGTCTTGTCCTGCGTCGACACCCGTAGTCCGCGCTTCACTCTGGCCCTGATGGTGCTGGTTTCGATGCTGCTCCGCTCGACGTTTGAGTTCAACTTTTTCAGCGGCAGCGATTTTTCGGTGTTTATTTTCGCCGGACTATTCAGCTACTTGGTTCTTGATACACGCATTGCGCCAGCAAAAGCTGCAGCATTTGCCCCAGCAGCCGGACAGGCATGGCGCCGTCCCGCGGAGTTTAGGCAATGAAACGGTTCTTTCTCGTCGGTTCTCCCCGCTCGGGCACGACATTGCTGCAAAGCCTGCTGGGATGTTCGCCTGAGCTGACAACCTTTCAGGAATCGCATCTGTATTCGCATGCGCTGTCGCGTCGTCTGCCGGTGCTGGTGCCGCTGCGGTCGCCTGTGGCGCTGGCCCGGCGCTTTTACACCGAGAACGGCATTGATCCCGCGGCACTGCCCGCGTTCTTCGCCCCGGCACGGCTGTCGTCGCGCGCCATCGCGCGCTACTTTCTCGAGGTGCTGGATCGCGCGGCGAGCAGCCGTGGCCGCACGGCCTGGCTTGAAAAGACACCGCGCCACCTGCTCTACACCGATCTGATCGAGACCGCGGCGCAATCGGTGCGTAAACCCGTGCAGTTCATCCATTTGGTGCGCGATGGTGTCGGGGTCGCGTCATCCCTCGCCAAGGCCTCGCAAAGCTGGAACCGGCCCACGGATCCTGCCGATGCGCTCGCGCGGTGGCAAAAGGAAGTTCGGCTGACGCGCGCGCTGATGGGCCGGGCCAACCACCATCTGGTGATCTACGAACATCTCGTGAAGACGCCCGAAGCCGTCGCCCTGTCGCTGGCGCGCAAATGCGGTTTTGAGCTGAGCGAGGCCGACCTTCTGCGCCGCACTGAAGTGTTGTCAGAGATTGTGCGTGCCGATGAGAGCTGGAAAACCGACACTGCCCAACATGGGATCGGTCAGCTTGACCGGGCCGCCACCCATATCGGCGCGGAACAGGTCGCTCAACTTGAAACGACGATTGACCGCCGCGACTACGATTGGTTGTGCGACCACGCATTGGCCGCCAGAGCATAGTCCTCCGCCGCATATTTTTGGGAATTTGATTAGCATGAACAACGCCACTGCCCTGACCGAACCGCCCGTTGCCCCGCTTGCGGGGGGCCTGATGATCACCTGGAAACGCGAGTGCTATCGCTCTATGGCGACGTCGCGTAGTTTGGGCGTGCCGCTGGAATTGATCAGCCGGGGGCGGCCGGGGGGCAAACTGGCCAAGGCCTGGGGCTATGTCCGCAATATCGGCGCGACAATCAGCTGTCTGATGCGCCGTCGCCCCAAAGCGGTGATCTGCCTGAACCAGCCGCCTTTCCTGCCAATGGTCTGCGCCCTCTACTGCAAGCTGACCGGGGCGCCGCTGATCCTGGATTTTCATTCCGGCGCGCTGACCATTCCCTATTGGCGCCCGTTTGTGCCCTTCTATCGGCGACTTGTGCGCAAGGCGCCGTTCACGCTGGTGCACAACCGTTTTGACGGCGAGGTCATGGCCGAATGGGGCGGTCGTCCCATCCATATGATCGCGCTGCCGCAAAGCGAATTTCCGGGCGTGCGCTACGCGCCGCGTGCGGGCCGTCCGTTGATTTTCTTCGTCTGTTCCTTTGCAGAAGACGAGCCTATCGACATTGCGCTCAACGCGATGCGGGCGATGCCCGAGGTTGATTTCGTGATCTCGGGCAACTACCGCAAGCGCGGCCTGTCGCCGGATCAGATGCCTGCAAACATTCGGCTGGCGGGCTTTATGGACTATGCCGACTATCTGGCAACCATGGCCGAAGCCTCGGCGATGCTGACCTTGTCCACCCGGGCACATATCATGCAAATGGCGGTGCACGAGGCGATGACCATCGGCACGCCGGTGGTGACGAACACATCGAGCACGCTGGAAGAGGTGCTGGGGGCCGGTGGTATTCTGACCGAAATTGACGCGCCGTCGCTGGTTGCTGCGATGCGGCAGGCGATTGAGCGTCAGGCAGAGCTTGCGGCCGGGATGGCGGCCGCCAAGCCGCGGGTGTGGCAGCAGATTGCGGATGAATTGGCAGCGCTCCGGCGCGGCCGGGCCGATCTCTTCGCGGCACAATAATCGCCAGGCACCGCATCTGTGACGCCGGATCGGGGAAGGCCACGCCGGCGTCCGGGATCCTTGGGCGCGTCACGAGTGTCGCCCGCAGTCCCTACCGCAGGCCGTCATCGGCGCCAGACCGCCGTCCGGGCGAAATGGGTTTGCAGGTCTGCGGCTGCGCTTCCCGACGGGGGAGGCGCGTCCGGCGTATCTGATCTCTGGGGTCGGGTTCCGGGGAGCCTTCCTCTCTCATGGCGGTTTCTGGGCCTGTCCGGGCCAGATGGGCGGCAAATTGCCTCCGCTGTCAGCTCCGGGGCGGTGCCTCCCGGCTCCGGCGATCCACCCCGCGCAGTGGCATGTTGCCGCCAGCCTCCGATGGTTTGCTTTTGCTCTGAAGGCACCCAGCCGGGCCTTGATCCCGGGAGCGACGGGGGGACGTGCTCCGGTGGTTTCAGGTCGTGCCCGGATTGATCGCCGGAGCCTTGTCGGGCCAGAACCGCACGCCGGGTCGCGCCAGACCGCCACCGGTGGCCGCCACCGTGCCATCTGCGCGCCAGCAGGCGGCACCGGTCATCGTTTCGCCAAAGGCAATCGCATTCATCCCGCCGCCGATATGCGGCATCACCCGCACCTCATGCCCCATAGCCTCCAGCGCGGCCTGCTGCGGCGCATAGGCCTGTTCGATCTCCACTTCCTGCCCTTGCGTCCAGATGCGCGGGGCTTCAACCGCCTCTTGCAGGCTCATGCCGTGGTCGATCAGGTTGACGATCGCCTGCAGCGCAGAGGGAAAGATCCGCAAACCGCCCGGCAACCCCAGCGCAAAGACCGGCGCGCCATCCTTCATCAGGATCATCGGGGCCATTGAGGTGGGCACCCGCTTGCCGGGCACCACCGAGAGGGCGCGGCCCGGATGCGGGTCGAAATTGCTCATGTAATTGTTGGGGATGATGCCGGTGCCGGGCACGGCAAAGCGCGCGCCGAAAAGGCCGTTGATCGTATGGGTGGCGCTGACGATGTTCCCCTCGCGGTCGGCCACGGTGATATGGGTGGTATCGTGGCTCTCATAACCGGGGCTGCGGGGCGCGGGCAAAGCGGCGGCGCGGCGGATCTGCGCGCGGCACTCGGCGGCATAGGATTTTGAGGTCAGCCGCTCGACCGGCACATCGACAAAGGCCGGATCGCCCGAATGTGCGCGGCGGTCGGCAAAGGCGATGCGGATCACCTCGACCAGCAGATGCAGGCTTTCCGGGCTGCCAAAGCCCATGCCCGCCACATCATAGCCCTCAAGCATGTTCAGCATCTGCGTCACATGCACGCCGGAAGAGGCGGGGGGCGGCGGTCCGGCAATCTCGAACCCGCGGTAGCTGCCGATGATCGGCGCGCGCTCAATCGGTCGATAGGCGCGCAGATCATCCATGCTCACCCAGCCCGCATCGGCGCCGCCGGTCTGCATCCGCGCGGCAAGGGCTGCCCCCAAGGCACCGTCATGCAGGGCAGCCGCCCCCTCACGCTGGATCAGCCGCAGGCTCTCGGCATAATCGCCCATCATCAGCCGGTCACCGGGTGCGGGCGCGCGGCCCCCCGGCAGCAGGATGCGGGCGATTTCGGCGTCTTGCGACAGCTCGCCCGCCGCCTCGCCAATCGCGCCCGAGAGGTAATGTGTCACCGCAAAGCCGCGCGCCGCCAGCCGGATCGCGGGTTCCACCACATCCGCCCAGGGCAAGCGGCCATAGCGCGCCTGCATCTGATGCCAGCCCGCAAGGTTGCCCGGCACCGCCACCGCAGAGGCGCCGATCATGTTGCGCCGCCCGACGGCCTCCATATAGAGGGCCGGATCATCGGAGACCGGCGTGTAAATTTCAGGGTGCATCGTGGCTGCCGCCGAGGAAAGCGCGTCCACCACCAGATGCCGCCCATCGGCCAGCCGCAGATGCGAAAGGCCACCGCCCGCAATGCCCACCATCATCGGCTCGACCACGGTCAGCGCCAGAAGGGCGGCCACCGCCGCATCCACCGCATTGCCCCCCGCCGCCAGCATCTCGGACCCCGCCGCCGAGCCCAGGGGATGGTTGGTGACCACCATGCCGCCCGCACCGCTGGCGGGTGTTTTCTCGCAGGTAAAGGGCAGGGGCTTTGCGGGCATGGGGGGTCTCATCTGTTGTCTCGTCAATAGGGTAGCCGGGGTGCCGGGCCCCGGCCAGAGGCGATGCGGGCTCAGCCGAGTTTTGCCATGACCATCTTGGTGGCGCCGGACAGATCGCCGAGCCTGACCCCGGTGTCGCGGACGCTCGCCTCGCGCGCTTTGCCGCGCAGCTGCGTGTCGATGGCCTTTTGCGCCTCGGCCGCGACCTCTTCGGGGGGCAGCACGATCACGCCGCTTTCATCGGCCAGCACCGCGTCCCCCGGCATCACGACGGTGTTGCCGACGGAAACCGGCACGTTGATCGCGCCGCCGATGTCATAAAGCCGCGTGGTGATCGGCGAGACGCCCCGGCACCACATCGGGAAATCCGACTGTTCGATCTCTTCGACATCGGTGCAGGGGCCATCGACCACCGCGCCCACCGCGCCCGCCGCCTTGGCCCCCACGGTGACACCGCCGCCCCAGCAGGCATAGCGGTCATCGTGCAGCCGGTCGACGATGACGAAATCGCCGGGGCGCAGCAGGCTGAGCAGGTGGTGCAACAGGGTGCTGTCCGGCCCCGGGATCGCGATGGTAACAGCGGTGCCCACCACCCGGCGGCGCGGGATCACCGGCTGGATCTGACGGCTGAGAAAGCCGAACTGCCGCCAATGGCCGAGCGTCGCGGTTTCCACCTGCGCCAGCAGCGCCAGATCGGCATCGGGGATCTGGGCGGGCATCGGATTGATCTTATAAGTCATTTTCAAGGTCCAGTCTGGTTCGGGAAAGGGGTTAGCGGCCAAAGGCCTTGGCAAAGCCGACGCTGCGCTCAACGATCAGCACGATGGCGAGCGACAGAAGGATCAGGAGGACGGCGAGCACCGCCACCATCGGGTCGGTCCGCTCATCGACATAGCGGAAGATCGCCACCGGCAGGGTTTGCAGCCGCGGCCCGACGATGAAGAGCGAGAGCACGATCTCATCAAACGACAGGATCAGCGCGATGGCGCCCGAGGCGATCACCCCCGGCATCAGCCGCGGCAGGGTGATTTGCATAAACACCTGCAGGGGCCGCGCGCCCAGCGTCATCGCCGCTTCTTCGACATCGGTGCCGAGGTTGCTGAGCGTGGTTTGCAGGATGCGGATGGCAAAGGGCAGCGTCATCACCAGATGCGCCAGCACCAGCCCGGGATAGGTGGCCACCAGCCCGGCGGGGGTGAACACCATCAGGATGCCCAGACCCAGCATCATCGCGGGCAGGATCAGCGGCGCGAGGATCAGGTTACGGATGATCTGCCGCCCCGGAAACTCCAGCCGCACCAAAGCATAGGCGGCGGGCAGCCCGAGAACGAGGCTCAGCCCCGCCACGATCACCGCGATGATCGCGCTGTTGCGCAGCCCCTCCATGAAGGTAGCATTGCCGAGCACGGCACCGTACCATTTCAGGCTCCAGCCCGAGGGCGGGAACGACAAGTAGCTGTCGGCGCTGAACGAGATCACCAGAATGATCGCCATCGGCAGAAACACCAGGCAGAAGATCGCGGTGACATAGGCGCGGGCGGCCCATCCAAGGAATTTTGTCATCACAGGGCCCTCCGGGTCAGCAGGCGCAGGGCAAGGCCGGTCAACCCCATCGCGGTTACGAAAAACGCCAGCATCAGGAAGGAAAGCGCCGCCGCCGTGGGCCAGTCGAGCGAGACGAGCGCCAGATCATAGACTTCGGTCGCCAGAAGGAACACGCGGCCGCCACCCAGCAGCGAAGGTGTGATGAAGGACGAGACCGAGAGCACAAAGCCGATGGTCAGCCCGGCCAGAATGGCGGGCAGGCTGAGCGGCAGGGTGACGCGCCAGAACACCACCTGCGGCGGCGCACCAAGCGACATCGCCGCCTCATCCAGCCGCCGGTCGAGTTTGCCGAGACCGGCGGCGACGGTCAGGAAGATATAGGGCATGATGCTTTCGGTCAGACCGATCACCACGCCGGTATAGTTGTTCACCATCTGCAAGGGCGCGCTGCGCAGGCCGGTGACCATCAGCAGGTGATTGACCACGCCCGCATCTCCCAGCGTGACCATCCAGCCAAACGAGCGTACCACCGCCGAAATCAGCAAAGGCGAGGCGGCCAACACCGTCAGCACCGTCCGCCAGCGCGAGGTCATCCGCGAGAGGGTGAGCGCCATCGGATAGGCCAGCAGCATCCCCAGCGCTGCACAGGTCAGCGAGAGGCGCAAGGTGCGGCCCAGAAGGCTGAGGAAATAGCTGTCCTGCAGGATCTTGGCATAGGTTTGCAGGCTGAAGGCGGGGGTGATCGCGCCGTAATCCGAGATGTTCAGCGACATGCGAAAGAGCCAGAGGATCGGCGCGGCAAAGGAGAGCGCCAGCACCGCCAGAACGGGGGCCAGCAACAGCCAGGGGGTGAGGCGGGTGCTGCTGCCGGGAACGATGAACGGGCTCATGCGGCAAAAATCCGCATGTCTTCCGGCCGCCAGTCCAGCCCCACTTCGGAGCCCACCTCGGCTAGCGCCGCCTCGGGGCCGCCGGGGCGCAGCTCGGCAACCAGACGGCTGCCGCTGAGCAGTTCCAGCTCCACCTCGATTATGCTGCCGACAAAGACGCGGCGCAGAACGCGGGCGGTCAGCCCGCCGGCAGGGGGGGAAAGCCGGACCACATGCGGGCGCAGCATCACCGAGACCGCCGTGCCACTGCCCGGCGGCAGGTCTTGGGCGCGGGGTTGCGGCAGGCTTTGGCCGTGATGGCGCAGGATGGGCGCGCCCGTCGTCTGCGCGGCACGGTCGAGCGTCGCCTCAATCGCATTGGCGCGGCCGATGAAATTCGCCACGAAAGGCGTAGCGGCATGGTCGTACACTTCGGTGGGGGTGCCGATCTGCTCCAGCTGCCCCGCATTCATCACGGCAATCCGGTCGCACATGGTCAGCGCCTCTTGCTGGTCATGGGTGACGAAAAGGGTGGTGATGCCGGTGCGGGTCTGAATGTCGCGGATTTCAAAGCGCATCTCGTCGCGCAGCCGCGCATCAAGGTTCGAGAGCGGCTCATCCAAGAGCAGGATCTCCGGCTCAATCACGATGGCGCGGGCGATGGCCACCCGTTGTTGCTGCCCGCCCGAGAGTTCCGACGGGCGACGCTGGCCGAAACTGTCCAGCCGCACCGCCCGCAAGGCCTCGGCGACGCGGGCGGCGGTTTCTTCCTTGCCCACTTTGCGCAGGCGCAGGCCAAAGGCCACATTTTGCGCGACGGTCATATGCGGGAACAACGCATAGGACTGGAACACCAGCCCCAGATTGCGTTCCCAGGGCGGGCGGGACACGATGTCCTGCCCGCCGATGCTGATCTGCCCGGAGGTGGGCGCCAAAAGCCCGGCAAACATCCGCAAGGTGGTGGATTTGCCGCAGCCGGACGGACCCAACAGGCCGATGAACTCGCCTTTGGCGATGTCAAAGGACAGCCGGTCCACCGCCGGTCGCTTGCCGCCGTAATCGAAGGTCAGGTTCTCGATGCGGATATGCGCAGCGGGTACCGGGGTGGTGGCGGGGGAGAGGGTCATGGGTCCGTCCTGTCTCATGCCGGGGAGGGGCTCAGTTGCTGGCCGAGATGATCTGACGCTTCCAGATCTGGTTCCATTCCTCGGATTTCGTCGCAGCCCAGCCCCAGTCGAGCGGCAGCATCTTGTCGAGCTGACCGGCCACGGTGCGGGCGGTCGCCTCGGCGCTGACCTCGGCCTTGGCATTCACCGGGGCGTAGAACATCGCTTCGGTAAAGGCGGATTGTGCCTCGGGCGACAGGGCGTAGTTGATGAAGGCCTTGGCGGCTTCGGCGTTTTTCGAGCCCTCAACCAGGTTGATCGTGTTGATCTGCAGGATCGAACCTTCGGCGGGCAGCATCACCCCCAGTTTGCCGCCGGATTCATCGGCGTAATACTGGCCACGCGCATTCCAGCCGGTGCCCAGAACATCGGTGCCATTGATCACCAAAGTGTAGGCATCGGGCTTGGGGTCAAAGGTCTGCACGCCCGGTGCCATTTCGGCCAGCTTGGCGGCGGCTTTCTCAACGCTTTGCGTGTAATCTTCGCCCAGCATCGCCGAGGTCATCACCATCAGCCCCGAGCCGAGGATCGAGGGCATCGAGGTGACCGCCATCTTGCCCGCATAGGTCTTGTCCCACAGGACAGAGAGTGAGGTGGGCGCGGTGGGGAAAGCCTCGGTGTTGTAGAGCACCACCAGATTGTCGAAGGTGACGGCGGGGCCATAGCCCTCTTTCACAATCGCCTGCGGCACCAGATCGGCCAGGTTCGGCACATCCGTGGTGCTCAGCGGCGCCAGCAGCCCCTCCTTGTCGCCGATCAGCGAGGTGGAGACGTCGAAAATCACCACATCGGTCTGCGCGTCGCTCGCCTGCGAGCGCAGATTGCCGAGCATGGCCGAAGAGGAGGGCGAAGCGAAATAGGTCACCTTCACATTGGGGAATTTCGCCTCAAAGGGTTTGACCACGGCTTCGGTGTATTTGTCCTGGAAGATGCCGGAATAGGCGGCGAGGGTGATCTCGCCCGAGACATCCTGCGCGGCGGCGGCCGTGGCCGAGGCGGCAATCGCGGCGGCAACGACGGCGGGAAGAAGATGGCATTTCATCGAAAAGTGCTCCTGTTGGATCCGGGGCCTTTGGGTGGGCGGGCCCTGTTTTTCGGGTTTGGATCTGACCGGGCACGCCTCGGCCAGGGCGGCCAAGCGGGGCCGTCTTGGGGCGGTGCAGTGCGGGGGCAGGTTCCGCTTTGCCAGAGGCTCTGGCGGCGGAACAGAAAGTGGCGGGGCTTCGGATGTCCCTTTGCAGATCCGATGCAACGATCTGGGGCGGATAAAGTCCAATCGAATTTTTCTTCGGTGGGTATCGAAAAAATTTGGGGCGGTGGGGCGGCGATAACGGGCCGTGACGATTCACGTAACTAACCGTAAATAATCAAAAAAACCTCCGGTCACGCGAACGTGCCGGAGGACA
Source organism: Phaeovulum sp. W22_SRMD_FR3 (assembly GCF_052113705.1). NCBI lineage: Bacteria > Pseudomonadati > Pseudomonadota > Alphaproteobacteria > Rhodobacterales > Paracoccaceae > Phaeovulum > Phaeovulum sp. W22_SRMD_FR3. Next base: position 200,208 of record NZ_JBGQOG010000005.1, read on the forward strand.
GGGAGGGAGGGGGAAAGGGGTAGGGAAGGCGCGTTTAATAGCCGCGTTTGGCATCGGCCAGATCGGGCACACTGCCGGTTTCCTGGAAGGTGCGGATGTTCTTCGCCACGATCTTGCTGCCGGTCGGCGCATCGATCAGCGAGGCGACATGCGGCGTGACGGTGACCTTGGGATGCGTCCAGAACGGATGCGCGGCGGGCAGGGGTTCAACATGGAACACATCCAGCGTGGCGCCGCCGATCTGGCCGGAATTCAGCGCCTCGATCAGATCGCTGTCCACCAGATGCGGCCCCCGCGCGGCATTGATCACCGAGGCGCCGCGTTTGAGGCGGTTGAACGTATCGGCATTCAGGATGCCACGGGTGTTCTCGGTCAGCGGCAAGAGGCAAACGAGGATCTCGGTGCCCTCAAGAAACGCGCCGAAACCTTCGGCCCCGGCATAGCATTGCACGCCCGGGATGTCCTTCGGTGCCCGCGACCAGCCCGCCACCTGAAAGCCGATCTGGGTAAGCAGTTCCGCCGCCGCCGCCCCGAGATTGCCCAGCCCCATCACGCCGACGCGGCGTCCGGTGGCGGGCGGCACGATGATCTGCTCCCAGGCCTGACGGTTCTGATTGGCCTGAATGGCGGGCAATTCGCGGTGATGGCGCAGCACATGCAGCGCCACATATTCCTTCATCCGTTGCGTCAGATCGGTGCCGACGGTGCGGATGATCGGCACATCTTCGGGCAGTTCCTTGTCGGCCAGCACATGGTCGATGCCCGCGCCGAGCGAAACGATGGCCTTCAGGTTCTTGAACGGCGTCATCGCGCCGGTTGTCGGCCGCCAGACCACCGAATAGGTCACCTTTTCGGGGTCGGGCACTTTGCTCATCGGATAGATGTCCCAATCGGGCATCAGATCGCGCAGCATCTGGCACCACCATTCGGTCTTGTCTTCGGCGGGCAGGGAGACGGCAATGCTCATGGCGGGTCCTCAACTGGGTATTGCATCAGGGTTGTCCCATTCACCGCAGTGGGGGGCGCTGCGTCAAAGCAAAAATTCTGCGGCTGCCCATAGAAAATATTTATGTGGAATTTCATCCGGGTTGCGTTAGGCTCCGCCCATGAACTTCAAACAGTTGGAAGCCTTTTACTGGCTCACCCGTCTTAAAAGTTATCAGCGCGTCGCCGATCACATCGGCTTGACGCAACCGGCTGTTTCTGCGCGCATTTCCGGGCTTGAGGATAGTTTTGGCGTACCGCTGATCGACCGCTCCGAGGCGGATTTCACCCTGACCGAACAGGGTCATGAAGTGGCGGAATATGCGGAAACCTTCCTCAATCTGAGCGAGGCATTGACCAGCCGTCTGATGCTGAAGCAAAAAAGGCGTTATACGATTGGACTGGTGTCGATGGTCACCATCACCTGGGGCATCACCCTGCGCCGCAAGATCGCGACCATGGCCGATGCGCCCTTGGTGGATTTCTATTCCGGTGCCAATGTCGATCTGCGCCCGCAGGTGAAATCCGGCGCGCTCGACATGGCCTTTGTCACCGGCGAGGCGGGGCTGCCGCAGATCCAGAACAGTTTCTCGGTGCTCTATGACGTGGGCTGGGTCGCGCGTCCCGATGTGGTGGGCGAGATCACCCGCCCGCTGACGCCCGATGAGCTGCGCGAATTGCCGTTGGTGCTTTATCCGCATACCTCGCCTTTGTTCGGCCCGGTGGCGGATTTGATCGAGGAAACCAAGCGGCGGCCGAATTCGCGCCATACCGGCAATTCGATGAGCACGATCTGCGATCTGGTCAAGGCGGGCTATGGGGCGTCCGCCGTGCCGCTGGCGGCGCTGGAGCAAGAGATTGCCACCGGGATGCTGGTCGAGATTCCCACCACGGTGAAGCTCGCGCCGCTCGACATCCGCTGCGTGCATGTGAACAAGGCGCGCAAGGCGCAGACCGAGGCGATCTTTCAGCTCGCCCGGCAGGCGGCAGAGGAATGGGCGGTGGCGCATCCGCGCTATGTCAGTTTCCGCCCGACCTGATCAGGCCAGCAGCTCGCGCAACAGGCTGATCGGGTGGCGCAGCGTCGCCCCCGCTTGAATCTCTGCCTGACAGCGGCAGGAAAAACCTGTGGCGAGCAGCGGCAGATCGCCCGCCTCCATCTGCGCGGCCCAGGATTGCGCAAAGATCCCGGCGCTGGCTTTCGCATTGCGGGTCTCATGCCCCCAGGTGCCCGCCATGCCGCAACAGCCGGTTTTGGGCCGCTCCAGCGTGACGCCCAGATGCGCAAAGATCGCCGCCCAATCGCCCGCGCTGTCGGGGCAGAGCGTGGATTCGGTGCAATGGCTGAGCAGACGCGCGCGCAGCGGTGTCCCCGCCGTAGCTCCGATTTTTGTCCCTGTCGTGGCCCGCGCGGCCATGTGCGTGCGCAGCCATTCCTGCGGCAAGAGCACCGGTGGCCCCTCGCGCCCCAGAGCCTCGGCATAATCATCGCGGTAGCTCAGCACCACCGCGGGTTCGAGGCCGATCAGCGGCAATCCGGCCGCGTGCAGCCGGTCCAATAGTGCCACCTGCCGCTCGGCGGTGCGACGGTAGGCGGTGAGGCGGCCCAGCACATGCAGGGGTTTGCCGCTGGGGCGGTAGGGGGCGAGCCAGGGTTGATATCCCAAAGCCCGGATCACGGCGGCAAGGTCAAGCAGCAGATTGGGTTCAAAGAACCGGGTAAAGGCATCGGGCACCAACACGACATTGCTGGCCGGATCGGGCAGCGCCCCCGCAGGCAACAGGGGCAGGCCCTCGCGCGCGGCGCGCTGGCGAAAGTTCACGGCGGGCATCTGCGGCAGATGCTGCAGGCCGATCCGGCGGAGGAAGGCCGCGCAGGGGCCGCTGGTGGCCGCGTTGAACAACGGGCGCAGACGCTCGGCCAGAGGCAAGAGCGGCTCGAGCCAGGCGAGGGCGTGATCGGCCAGCGGGCGGCGGTGGCGGCTGTACCAGCTTTCGAGAAACTTCACCCGAAAGCGCGGCACATCCACCTGCACCGGACAGGCCCGCGAACAGGCGCGGCACGACAGGCACCCGTCGAGCGCCGCTTTCACCTCGGCCTCAAACGTCGGCTCGGCCCGTCCCTCGGGGCCGCCCTGCCGCAGCCATTCGCGCACGAGGCCCGCGCGGCCTTTCGGCGAATGCCGCCGGTCCAGGGTGATCTTATACGAGGGACACATCACCTCGGCGGCGCTCTGGGCAAAGCAGGCGCCATTGCCATTGCAGGCCAGCGCGGGGGCATAATCCGCGCGGATCGCGGGCGCGATCTGCCGATCCTGCTGACCCCGGAGCGGCACCCCGTCGATGCGCAACAGTGGCGCGGCATCGGTTGCCGTCACGGGCGCGGCGATCTTGCCCGGGTTCATCTGGTTGCCGGGATCAAAAGCGGCCTTGATCGCCTGCAGGCTGGGATAGAGCGGCCCGAAAACTTCGGGCACATATTCCGAGCGCATGCCCTTGCCATGCTCGCCCCAAAGGAGCCCGCCATGCTGCCGCGCGAGGGTTTGCACCTTTTCGGTCACGCGGCGGATCAGCGGCTCTTGCGCATGATCGGTCAGATCAAGCGCGGGGCGGACGTGCAGCACCCCGGCATCCACATGGCCAAACATGCCATAATCCAGCCCTTCGGCATCCAGAATGGCGCGGAACCCGGCGATAAAGGGCTCCAGCGCGGCGGGCGGCACCGCGCAATCCTCGACAAAGGGCAGGGGGCGGCGGGTGGTGCCGCTGCGCCCCAAGAGGCCCACGGCCTTCTTGCGCATCTCCCAGATGCGGGCGACGGCGGCGCCATCGGCGCGGGCCTGTCCCCGCCGTCCCGGCATCGGTGTGGCAAGGACCGCCTGCAGCCGGGCGATCCGCGCCTCCAGTTCTGCCGGATCATCGGCGGTGATCTCCACCATGTTCACACCCTGCGCGGTGGCATCGGGGAAACAGGCCGCCACCCCCGCCCAGACCGGATCGGCGCGCGCGAGGTTGAGCACCCGGCTGTCGATGGTTTCAATCGAGGTGGCCCCGAGTGGTGCCAGCACCTGCCCATCGCGCAGCGCCGATTGGAAATCGTCGTAAAAGAGCAAGATCACCGTGGCGAGGCGCGGGATCGGCAAGAGGTTCAGCCGCGCCTCGGCGATCAGACCCAGCGTTCCCTCGGCGCCGCAGATCACCGCGCCCGCATCGATGCGCCCGTCGGGGCGGCGGATATGCGCCAGATCATAGCCGGTGAGGCTGCGGTTCATCTTCGGGAAACGCTCGGCGATCAATGCGGCCTGATCGGTGGCGATCCCTGCCAGAAGCCGCAAAATCTCGCCCGCGCGGCCCGGATGCTTGGCCAGCGTTTCCGGGTCCTGCGGCCCGGTGTCCAGCACCTCGCCCCCCGCCATGACCAGCGTCAGGTTCAGCACATGGTCCGAGGTTTTGCCATAGGCACAGGACCCCTGACCGCAGGCATCGGTCGAGATCATGCCGCCGATGGTCGCGCGCGACGATGTGGAGAGTTCGGGCGCAAAGAACAGCCCATGCGGCGCAAGGGCGGTGTTGAGCTGATCCTTGATCACCCCCGGTTCAACCCGCACCCAACGCTCAGTCGCGTTGATTTCCAGAATGCCGGTCATGTGGCGGGCGCAATCGACCACGAGGCCATGGCCCAGCGACTGGCCATTGGTGCCGGTGCCGCCGCCGCGTGGGCGGATCACCACCCCGGCAAATTCGGGCCGCGCCAACAGCTCTGCGATCAGGCGCAGATCCCCGGCATGGCGCGGATGGGCCACCGCCTCCGGCGTCACCTGATAGATGGAATTGTCGGTGGCCAGCACCAGCCGGTCCGAGGCGCGCGCGCTCAGATCACCGGCAAAGCCCGCCTGCCGCAGGGCGGCGAGGAAATCCGCGTAAAGGTCCATGATCCGCCTTTGATCGGGGGCTTCCGGCTGTGTGCCGGAAGCCCGGGGTGACCCGAGGATCAGGCCGCAAACCGCTTGGACACATGGTCGCGGATAAAGCCCGCGCCGATGCTGACCAGCCGCGCGGTCAACGCCGCCCCGGTCTCGGCCGAGCAATAGACCGGATCGCCGCCCCAGACGCCATGAGGCGCGGTTTCCAGCGCCTCGATCGGGGCCTGCAGGCGGGCACCGGCATATTTCAGCGCGGCAAAGCCCGCCACCTCAACCCCCATCGCGGTCTGGCCTTTCGGCGGCGCTTTCGCCAGATCCATGCGCAGGATCTCGGGGTAGTAATGCAGCCCGACCGAGGTCAAGGGATCGCCGCCATGGCCCGAGGATTTCGCCGCAGCCTCAGCCCCGAGGATGTCTTTCAGCAATTCATAGCTGATTTGCCACAGATACATCGAGGCGACGAACATGCCGTTTGTCTGCCGCCATTTCAGCGAGACATCGTTGATCGCGGTGACATTGCCGCCATGGCCGTTGATCACCAGCACCTTGGTCAGCCCATGCCGCGCGAGGCAGGCGAACATGTCGTCAAGCACCGCCACCAGCGTCGATTGCGACAGTGCGATACCGCCATGCGACGAGCCGAAGTAATCGGCACCGCCAAAGGGGATCACCGGGGCGATGAAAGTGGGAATACCGTCGGCCCGCGCAGCGCGCGCAATGTCCAGCGCCACCGCTTCGGCGGCAAGATAATCGCCCATCGGCGCGTGCGTGCCCTGATCTTCGAGCGAGCCCATCGGCAAGAGGATCACCGCATCCTCGTTCAAAAATTGCCGGGCTTCCTCGCTGGTCAATTCAGCGATCTTGATTTTATCGGTCAGCATGTGTGATTTCCTTACAGAATGTCGTCTCGGAGGCAGGCGGTTTGATGGCCGGCGCCCACCGTCCGCAGGGGCGGAACGCTTTGGGCGCAGGCGTCCTGCGCATAGGGGCAGCGGCTGCGGAACACACAGCCGGAGGGCGGAGAGAGCGGCGAGGGGATCTCGCCGGTCAGGCGGATGCGGCGGCCATCGTGATGCAGGCTGGGTTCAGCCGAGATCAGGGCCGCGGTATAGGGGTGTTTCGGCGCGAAATGGATCTCATCGGCGGGGCCGACCTCCATCACCCGCCCGAGGTAAAGCACCATCACCCGGTCAGAAATATAGCGCACGACCGAGAGGTCATGGCTGATGAACAACAGCGAAATCCCGGTCTTGGCGCGCAGATCGGCCAGAAGGTTCAGCACCTGCGCCTGGATCGAGACATCGAGCGCCGAGACCGCCTCATCACAGACGATGAAACGCGGCTCTACCGCCAGCGCGCGGGCAATGCCGATCCGCTGCCGCTGGCCGCCGGAAAATTCATGCGGGAGGCGGTCGAGAAAGCTGGGGTTCAGCCCGACCAGCCCCATCAGTTCGCGCAAACGCCCCTCTCGCGCGGGGCCCAGATGCAGCTGATGGGTGTCCAGCGCCTCCGCCAGCACCGCGCGAATGGATTTGCGCGGATCGAGGCTGGCATAGGGGTCCTGAAAGATGATCTGCATCTCTTTGCGCAGCGCACGGAGCGCCTCGGGGGCGAGGGTGTTCAGATCCTGCCCGTCAAAGCGCATCGCGCCGCTTTGCGAGGGGATCAACCGCAGCACCGCCTTGCCGATCGTGCTTTTGCCCGAGCCACTTTCACCGACCAGCCCCAGCACTTCGCCGGGCTGCACGGTCAGGCTGACATCGCGCAGAACCTGCATCATCTTCTTGCCGAAGATGCCACTGCGGCCAACGGGATAGCTTTTGTTCAAGTCGTGGATTTCCAGCAGCGGTGTCTGGCTCATGCGGCATCCTCCGCGGCTTGGGGCAGGGCGGGCGCTTCGGGGGCGCGCAGGCAGCGCACCGATCTTGTGCCATCGCTGTGGGGGAAGAGGGCTGGTTCCGTCTCGGCGCAGGCGGCAAGGGCCATCGGGCAACGGTCGCGGAAAGCGCAGCCCGAGGGGCGGGCGTCGGGCAAGGGCGGCGTGCCGGAAATCGCGGGCAGCCGGTCGCCGCGGGTGGAATGCAGCCCCTCATGCGAGGAGGGCATGCTGTCCAGCAGCGCGCGGGTATAGGGGTGATGCGGATCGCGCAAAACCTCGGACGCGGGGCCTTCCTCGACCACCTGGCCCGAATACATCACTGCCACACGGTCGGCGATATCGGCGACAATGCCAAGGTTATGGCTGATGAACAACAGGCTGAGCCCCTGCGCCTGATCCTGCCGAAGACTTTGCAGCAGTTCGATAATCTCGGCCTGAATTGTCACGTCGAGCGCGGTTGTCGGCTCATCCGCGATCAAGAGGCGCGGCGCGCAGGTCAGCGCCATGGCGATCATCACCCGCTGCCGCATCCCGCCCGACATTTCATGCGGATAGCCGTCAAAGCGCCGCGCGGCCTCGTTGATCCCCACCCGTTCCAAGAGCGCAATCGCGCGGGTGCGGGCGGCGGCCGCCGACATCGGCTCATGCGCCAGCAAAGCCTCGACCATCTGCGCGCCGACCTTGTGGATCGGGTTCAGCGCGGTCATCGGCTCCTGAAAGATCATCGCCACATCATTGCCGCGGATATCCTCCAGCGCGCGGGGGCTCTGGGTGCCGAGGTCGATCATCTCGCCCGATTTGCGCCGCAGCCGCAAGGTGCCGCCCGCCTGCCGGATGCCGCCCGGCAACAGCCCCATCAGCGCCAGCGAGGACAGCGATTTGCCGGATCCGCTCTCGCCCACCAGCGCCGTGCATTGATTGGCGCGCAGGGTCAGCGAGAGGTCATTGATCAGGGTGATCGGGCTGCCGGGGCGCGGCACTTCCAGTTTCAGATTGTGGATGGCGGCGACCACATCCCCGGCCTCCTCGGCGGGGCGTTCGGCCAGCGACAGCGGGCGCGACGTCTCATCCTTGCCGCGTGCCGAGGCGCCTTTGGGATCAAGCGTGTCGCGCAGCCGGTCGCAGAAGAAATTGATCGCATAGATGGTCAGCACGAGGGCGGCGCAGGGGATGATGATCCCCAAAGGGTCCTGGTTCATGAACTGGCGCGCGCCGCGGATCATCTGGCCCCAGGAGGGGGCCGGGGGCACAACGCCAAGGCCGAGGAACGACAGCCCGCTTTCAATGGTGATCGCGGCAGCGGCGGTCAGCGAATATTGCACCGAGACGGGGCCCGCGATGTTGGGCAGCACGGTGCGCAAGACGATGCGCCAGGAGGAGGTGCCAAGCGCGCGGGAGGCTTCAACGAAATCGAGGGCGGAGACGCGCAGGGCCTCGGAAAAGGCGATACGGGCGAAGCTGGGGAAATAGAGCACCGAGAGCACGGCGACCAGCGTGCCTGCGCCGGGGCCAAAGAGGGTGACCACCAGCAGCGCCAGCAGAATGGGCGGGAAACACAGCACCACATCGGCCAGCCGCGTCGTCATAAACTCAAACGGGCCGCGGAAATAGGCACCGATCAGGCCAAAGAGCGTGCCGACGATACAGGCGATCGAGGTGGCGACAAAGGCCACCGTCAGCGAGACCTGGCCGCCGTACAGCACGCGCGCCAGACGGTCGCGGCCAAATTCATCCTGCCCCAGCCAGTGGCTCAGGCTCGGGGCGGCCAGACGGTCGCGCACGGCGATCTTGACGGGGTCTGCGCCGGTGATCAGCGGTGCGGCAAAGGGGATCAGGATCAGCGCCGCCAGAAGCAGGCTGGGCAGGATCATCCGTTTGGGAAAGCGTTTGGGAAGCAATGTCATTTCAGGCGGATCCTCGGGTCCAAGAGCGAGGACAGGATGTCGATCACCAGATTGATGCCGATGAACAGGGCGGCGACGGTCAGGATGATGGCGCGCACGGTGGGATAGTCGCGCTGCTCGACCGCGGTGACCAGAAGGCCGCTGAGGCCGGGCCAGTTGTAGACGAATTCGACCAGCACGGTGGAGCCGAGCAGGATGCCAAGCTGCAGCCCGACGACGGTGATCACCGGCCCCATCGCATTGCGCAGGATATGGCGGCGCACCACCAGCCTGCGGCGCAGCCCCTTGGCGGTGGCGGTGCGCACCCAGTCATGGCCGCGCATCTCGAGCACGCTCGCCCGGGTCATCCGAAAGACGATGGTTGCCAGATGCAGCCCCACTGTCAGCGCGGGCAGCACCAGCATTTGCAGATGCTGGCCCGGGTTGCTGGCAAAGGAGACATAGCCCCCCGCCGGCAACCAGCCGAGCGTTTGCGCGAAGAAATAGATGAAGAGCGTGCCGATCACAAAACCCGGCACCGAGGTCAGCAGCGCGTTGAGGCCGGAGGCGGCAATGTCAAACCGCCCGCCCGCCCGCAGCCCCGCCGCCGTGCCCGCCGGGATCGCCAAGGTCAGCGCCAGAACAGCGCCGACGATGATGATTTCCAGCGTGCGTGGCAGCCGCAGTGCGATGGCGGCCGAGATCGAGCCGTCATCGACGATGGAGCGGCCGAAATCGAACGCCAGACTGTTGCGCAGGAAATCCGCATATTGCACCCAGACCGGCTGATCGAGGCCCATTTCGGCGCGCAGATTGGCAATGGCTTCCGGCGTCGCCGAGCCGCCGCCGGTGGACAGCAGGAGTTCCGCCGGATCGCCCGGCACGATCATCAACAGCGAGAAGATGATCGTGCCGACAACCAGCAGCATGGCAGCCGCCGCCACCACCCGACGCATCAGAAAAGCCAGCATGCGGAACTCCTTACCCCAGTATCGTCAGCCCAGTTTCGTCTCGTCCAGCGCATAGGCCGAGGAGCCGCTGAGGAAGCCCGGAAGCTCCTCGAACCCGGTGACGGTTTTCTTCATCGCATAGGCCTGAATGCGCCAGTTGAGCGGCACCTGCGGCACTTCTTCGTAATAGGCGACGACGAGGTCCTGATAGATCGCCTTGCGCTTCTCGGGGTCCACCTCGGCGCGGCCCTGTTCCAGAAGGCCATCGATCCGCGTACTCTTGAAGCCGAAGGATTGCAGATAGGATGGGTTGCCGGAATAGAGCAGCGACCAGAGCGCATCGGGGTCGTTGTAATTGCCCGAGGTGCCATGCACCGCGATGTCATATTTGCCCTCCTTGCCGGCGGTGACGCGGGTGCCCCAATCGGGCAGATCCAGCGTCGCATTGATGCCGATCATCGAGAGATAGGCCTGCACAACAGAGGCGGTGTCCTGGTGCATCCCATAGGTCGCGGTGGCCAGCAGGCGGCAGTCAAAGCCGTTCGGATAGCCCGCTTCGGCGAGCAAAGCCTTGGCCTTCTCGATGTCAAAGCTCCATTCATGCGCCGGATCCGCGAGGTCAAACGGCGAGCCCTGCGGGTTCGGCAGGCCGTACAGCGGCACGCCACGCCCGGCAAAGGCGCCATCGACGACATCCTGACGCTCGATCGCATAGCCCACCGCCTGCCGCACCTTGGCATTGGCAAAGGGGCCCTCGGTGACGTTGAACAAGAGGAACATGAACGGCCCCAACGTGCTCTTCATCTGCAGGCTGTCCGATGCCTCGACCGCGTCAAACTGCGTCCAGGGCAGATATTCGATCAGATCGACATCGCCCGCCTCCAGCGCCGCATAGCGCAGGTTTTCATCGGCATAGGCGATGAAGCGGATGCCATCCACATTCGGCTGATCCGACATGTAATAATCCGGGAAGCGTTCCAGCTCGATATAAACGCCTTTTTCGCTGCCCTTCATCGTGAAGGGACCGGCGCCGATCACCGCATCTTCGGTGCTTTTCGCCGAGATCACCGGGCAACAATAGCTGGCCATCAGATCGAGGAAAATCGCGCTCGGGCTGTTCAGGGTGATCTGTACGGTTTTATCGTCGACAGCGGTGACATCGGTGATGATCGTCAGGTCGCTTTTCAGATAGGCGGTCGAGCCTTCCTTGGTGATTTCGCCCAAAGAATAGATTACATCGGCGGCGGTCACCGGGCTGCCGTCATGGAAGACCGCGTTGGCGCGGATCTTGAAGACGGCGGTTTGCGGATCGCTCCATTCCACGCTTTCCGCCACTTCCGGCAAGAGCTTGCCCGAGGCGTCATAGCCCATCAGCCCGCGGTACATCATCAGCTTGACGGTGTTGGCCGCCCCCCCGGTGTTGTCAAAGGGCTTGATCGTCGGCGGGAAGGTGGAGAGGCCGAATTTCAGCACGGATCCGGCCGATTGCGCGCGCAGGCCCTGCGGCAATGCGAGGGCTGCAACACCCGCACCCAGGCTGAGCAGAACGGCGCGGCGGGTGGCGGTGGGACCCATCATGGAAGAGCGTTTCATGGTTACCTCGGAGCTGTTGGAGGGGATGCGGGCTTGTGCCTCGTCTTGGGGTGGATCGAACGCCGGGGGGGCGGGTGCTGTCCAATCGAAAAAACTTTTATGACGGATAGATTTCTTTTCCTTGGCACCTCTGTGACAGGTGGCGAATTTCCGAACCGTGATGTTTGTATATTGATTTTCAATGGAAAAGCCCAGTCTGCAAGTGATCGGCCCGAGCAAATTCGCGGTGCGCGGGGGCGTTGAGGCCGCGGATCCAAACCGTCACCGGCCGGGTTTTTGCCGCGCAATCAGGCATCGTGCGCATGCCACGATCAAAATTATCGAAGTCCGATCAAAGTTTTTTCGATTGGACCCCGGCCCGCGCCTGCGGTCCTCTCGCCCCATGGCCGGAGGCAGTCTCCGGCGGCCTGTCCGGAGAATGCCGATGAAGCTGACCGTCCGTCTTGCCCTGCGCGATTGGGATTATCTGACCCCGCTGTTGCTGGGGGATATCGTCGATCCGCGGATTGATCTGCGGATCGAGCGGGTGGGGACATTGGTCGATGATCTGGCAAGCGACCCCGCCTATGACGGGGCCGAGCTGTCGTTCAGCCGCTATCTGCAGGCGCGCAGCGCGGGGGATGGGCAAGTCCTGGGCGTTCCCTGTTTCCTGATGCGCGGTTTCCGGCACCGCTGCATCCTGACGCTGAAATCCAGCCCGATGACCCGGCTTGAGGATCTGGCGGGCTGCAGGATCGGCGTCACCGGCTGGCAGGACAGCGGCAACACCTGGACGCGCGCGGCATTGGCCGATGCCGGAGTCGGGGTCGAGGACGCGCGCTGGTACGCCGGGCGGCTGACCGCCGCGCATCCGATCACCGACCGGCTGGGCCGCTTTGCCCGCCCCGGCCAGATCGAGGCGCTGGCGGGCGAGCAGCCGATGATGGAGGCGCTGATGGACGGGGGGCTTGACGCGCTGTTTACCCCCTTCATGCCGGTCGGGTTCTTTGCGCCCGACTCGCCTTTCCGTCAGCTGGTCACCGATTTCCGCAGCGCGGAAATCGGCTATTACAGCCGCGTGGGCTATGTGCCGGGGATGCATATCCTCGGGCTGAAGGCAGAGGTGGCGGCGGCGCATCCCTGGTTGGCGGCAGCGCTCAGTGATCTCTACGACCGGTCCTTTGCGATGTGGCAGGAAAAACGCCGCAAATATGCGGAAACCACGCCCTGGATCCTGCAGGACATCGCCTGCGCCGAGGCGCATCTGCGCCCCGATTGGGCGGCCAGCGGATTGGCCGCCAATGCGAAGATGATCGCGGATTTCACGGCGGAAGCGCTGGGGCAGGGGCTGATCGCGCGCCATCTGACCGCCGGGGAAATTTTCCCCGCCGATGCCGCGGCCCTCGCGGCCTGACGGCAGATCCCCTAAAACCGGCCTAAAGGCAGCAGAAAGGCACGCAGCATGACCGAGATTGACCGACCGGCACTGGAGGCGGCGCTTGCCGCGCTGCCCGATCTTTTCACCGGGCCGGGGGGCGTCGCAGGCGTGGTGTTCGAGGGGCAGGTGATTGCCGCCCATGCCTGGGGCTACGCCGATCTGGCGCGGCGTCTGCCGATGTCGGCGACGCTGCGGCTGCCGATCTGCTCGATCACCAAGCAGTTCACCTGCGGGCTTTTCCTGGAGCTGCCCGGCGACCGGGCGCGGCAACAGGCGGTGATCGACGGCTATCTGCCCAATCTGACCGGGCCGCGCCCGACCTTGGAGCATCTGTGCCACAACCAATCGGGCCTGCGCGATTACTGGGCGATGACCGTTTTGCAGGGCGCGCAGACCGAGGATGTCTTTGGCCCCGAAATGTCGCTTCCCGCGCTGGCTGAGACGCGGAGCACGCATTTCACCCCCGGCAGCCACTATTCCTACAGCAACGGCAATTTCCGTCTGCTGGGCGAAATGCTGGAGGAAACCACGGGGCGGTCGCTTGATGAGCTTCTCTCCGCACGGCTCTTTGCACCCGCCGGGATGGAAACGGCGGGGTTGAACGCCGACACCAGCCACCCCGCGGATGGTGTGGTGGGCTATGAGGGCAGCGCAGCTCTGGGCTATTTCCCGGCGCGGAACCGCATCTATTGGACGGGCGATGCCGGGATGGCCGCCAGCCTGCACGACATGCTGGCCTGGGAGCGTTGGATCGACCAGAGCCGCGACGCAGCCGACGGGCTCTATGCCCGGATGAGCGCGCCGCAGCAGTTCAGCGATGGGCGGCCCGCGCGCTATGGCTACGGGCTGCGCCACGATCAGATCGCCGGATTGCGGGTGACCGGGCATGGCGGCGCATTGCGCGGCTTTCGCGCGCAACGCTTTCACGCGGCGGCGGCGCGGCTGTCGGTCGTCGTGCTTTTCAACCACGAGGCCAGCGCCTACAGCGCCGCCGAAAGCCTGATGCGCGCGGCCTTGGGTCAGAGCGCACCGCCGCCGGGGGAGGTGCCGGGGCCGGAATGGGCGGGCAGCTACTGGGATGCCGAGACCGGGCTTTTGTTGCGCGTGGCGCCGCAGGGGCACGGGGTGCAGGCGCGCTATGGCACCGTGCCAGACCAGATGCGGCTGGAGAGCGAGACGCTGGCCGTCAGCGCCGAAATGACGCTGGAGCGCGGGCAGGGCGGCATGATGCTGCGGCGTCCGGGGGACAATCTGGCGGGGCTGGTGCCGCGCGTCACCGGCCCCGCGCAGACCGATATTGCCGGGCTTTATGCCTGCGGCGAGATCACCGGAGAGATGGAGATCACCGAGCGTGGCGGGGTTTTCTACGCCGGTTTCAAGGGCTTGCTGGGGCAGGGCGCGATGGAGCGGCTGACCCCGGTTGCGGCAGATCTTTGGGTGATGGCCTGTCGGCGCACGCTGGATGCCCCCGCGCCGGGCGACTGGACGCTGCGCTTCCACCGGGATGCTTCCGGGGCGATTGCGGGGCTGACCATTGGTTGCTGGCTGGCGCGAAAGGTGCCCTATCGGCGGGTCGGCTGAGCCTTGGCTAGAGGCGGCGCACGCCCGCCGCATCAAGGGCGTGCAGCAGCCTGCCTTGGGGCGGCTGATCGCTGATCAACAGGTCGATCTCGGCCAGTTCGCAAATGGGAAAGGCGGCGTGACGGTCGAATTTCGTGGCATCCGCCAGCAAGATCCGCTGGCCCGCCCGCGCGGCCATCGCCCGGGCGACCTGCGCCTCGTCGAAATCGGCATCCATCGCGCCCGCCGGGGCCAGCGCCGCGAGGGTCAGCACCGCGAAATCCGCCTGGAACCCGGCGATTTGTGTCAGGGCCAGCGGTCCGAGGGTCTGCCCATTGTCGGGGCCGAACCGCCCGCCGAGCAGGTAAATCTCGGAGCCGCCCGCGCCCATCACCTGCGCGATCCGCAGCGCATTGGTGATCACCCGCAGGCCGCCGCGCGGGGCCAGTGCTTCGGCCGCGGCCAAGGTCGTGCTGCCGGTGTCCATGAAGAGGGTGGCGCCCACAGGCACTTCCGCCACCAGTTTCTGTGCGATCTGCGCCTTGGCGGCGGCATTCTCGGCCATCCGCTGCTGAAAACTGGCCTCCACCGTCAGCCGCGGGCGGGCCGCACCGCCATGCACCTTGGTCACCAGCCCCGCCTGCGCCAACAGCCCCAGATCGCGGCGGATGGTCTCCGGCGAGACGTCGAAAGCCGCGGCCAAAGCCTCAACCGTGGCGGCGCCTTCGGCGCTGATCCTGTCGGCAATCCGCGCCTGTCGTGCTCTGGGTTTCATCCGGGCCTCCGCCAATCCGGGGCCGATGGTCGGATTTTTGGGCGGTTTTCGCAAGAATTTTCTACCGAACGGAAATTTAATTGACCGAACGGGCATTATTCGCAAGGCTGCGACTCATCAGATGCAGGAGTGGATGATGGCGGAACAGGCGGCCCCGGCGCGCGGGGCGTATGATGTGGCCATCATCGGCGCGGGTGTCGTGGGCTGTGCGGTGGCGCGTCGGCTGACGCTTTCGGGCGCAAGGGTGGTGGTGCTGGAAAAGGCGGCGGATGTGCTCGACGGCGCTTCCAAGGGCAACAGCGCGATCCTGCACACCGGCTTTGACGCGCCGACCGGCTCGCTGGAGGCGGCCTGTGTCGCGGCGGGCCATGCAGAATATCTCGAGATCCGGGCGCGGCTCAACCTGCCGCTGATCCGTGCGGGTGCACTGGTGCTCGCCTGGACGGAGGAGGAACTGGCGCAACTGCCCGGCCTGATGGCGCAGGCGCGGGCGAATGCGGTGGAGGATCTGGAGGAACTGGGGCCAGAGGCGCTGCTGCGTCTGGAACCGGCGTTGAACCCGGCGGTGCGCGGGGGCTTTCGGGTGCCCCGCGAATATCTGATCGACCCCTGGTCGGCGCCGCAGGGTTATCTGATGCAAGCCTTGGTGAACGGCGCAGAAATGCGGCGCGATTGCCCGGTGACGGCGGGGATTTTCGACGGCGAACGCTGGCACCTGACAACGCCGCAGGGCCCGGTGCAGGCGCGGCAGGTGATCAATGCGGCGGGGCTTTATGGCGACCGGGTGGAGGCCATGCTGACCGGCACCGCCAGCTTTGAGATCCGCCCGCGCAAGGGGCAGTTCGTGGTCTATGACAAATCCGCCGCCGCGCTGGCCAGGCATATCCTGCTGCCGGTCCCCAGCGCCACGACCAAGGGCATCGTGGTCTGCCGCACAGCCTTTGGCAATTTGCTGGTCGGCCCGACGGCCGAGGAACAGCCCGAGCGAGACCGCGCCGATCTGGTGCCGGAAACGCTGGCGGCATTGCAGCGGCGGGGGGCAGAGATCCTGCCCGGTCTCGCGGGGCATGAGGTGACGGCGATCTATGCCGGGCTGCGGCCCGCGAGCGACGAAAAGCACTACCGGATCCGGCATGAACCGGGGATGCACTATCTCGGCCTTGGCGGCATCCGCTCCACCGGTCTGAGTGCGGCCCTGGGGCTGGCGCAGCATGTGGCGGGGCTTTTGCCGGGCTTTGGCGGGCCGCTGACCGATCCGGTCTGGCCGCAGATGCCGATGCTGGCCGAGGGCGAGGTGCGCGACTGGCAGCGCCCCGGCCATGGCGGCATCCTGTGCCATTGCGAGCTGGTGACCCGGCGAGAGGTGGCGGCGGCGCTTGAGGGGCCGCTCGCCGCCCGCAGCTTGGCGGGGCTCAAGCGGCGCACGCGGGTGACGATGGGGCGCTGTCAGGGGTTCTATTGCACCGGTGCCTTGGCCGAGATGACCGAGGGGCGCTTGGCGCAGCCGATGCTGGGCGGGGAGGGCGCGATATGACGCTGCCAGAGAGGGCGGATGTGGTCATTGTCGGCGGCGGTCCGGCAGGGCTGGCGGCGGCCATCCAGCTGCGGGCGCAGGGCCACAGCGTGGTGGTGCTGGAGCGCGAGGCCGAGGCGGGCGGCATTCCGCGCCATTGCGGGCATTATCCCTTTGGCATGCGGGAGTTTCAGCGCCTGATGCGCGGGCCTGCCTATGCGGCGCGGCTGGTGGCAGAGGCGCGGGCGGCGGGGGTGCTGGTGGCCACCCGCACCACGGTGACCGCACTGCATCCGGGGCCGCGCCTAAGCGTAACCACGCCGGAGGGGCCCTCTGAGATCGGCGCGCGGCGCGTGCTTCTGGCGACGGGTCTGCGCGAAAGCAGCCGCGCCGCGCGCGGGATCGGCGGCAGCAAACCTGGCGGCGTGCTCTCCACCGGGGCGCTGCAACAGCTGGTCTATCTGCCGCAAAGCCACGGCCTGCCGCGCCCCTACCTGCAGCCGGTCATTCTGGGCAGCGAGATGGTGGCGTTCTCCGCGCTGCTCACCTGCCGCCATGCCGGGATCCGCCCGCGGGCGATGATCGAGCCGGGCAGCCGCGTCACCGCCCGCTGGCCCGCGCCGCTCTTGCCGCGCGCGTTGGGGGTGCCGCTGCATCTGGAAACCGCGCTTGTCGCCATCCATGGCAGGCATCAGGTCGAGGGGGTGACCCTGCGCCACCGGGGGACGGAGCGGACCCTGCCCTGCGACGGCGTGATCATCAGCGGAAAGTTTCGTCCCGAGGCAAGCCTGATCCGCGCCAGCCATCTGCGCTTTGACCCGGCCTCGGGCGGGCCGGAGGTGGATCAATACGGGCGCTGCTCGGATCCGGGTTACTTCGCGGCGGGCAATCTGTTGCACCCGGTCGAGACGGCGGGCTGGTGCTGGGCCGAGGGGCGGCGTGTGGCGGCGGCGCTGGCCGCGAGCCTGTCGGGCGCGCTGCCGGATGCGGATGTGGCACAGCATATCCGTGCGGCCGGGGCGCTGGCCTATCTGGTGCCGCAACGGCGGGTGCCGATGGTGCCGGGGGTGCCGGTGGCGCTCGCGCCGCAGCTGCGGGCGGCGGCGGAGATGCGGGGGCGGCTGGTCCTGCGGCAGGCGGGGGCCGAGATCGCGGCGCAGGCGATGACCGCGCGTCCCGAGCGGCGGCTGCATCTCAAGCCCGGGTTGCTGGCGGCGGCGGGGCCGGGGGATTTCGACCTTGCGCTGGAGGCAGAGACATGAAGCTTTTGGCATTGGATCAGGGCACCACCAGCACCCGCGCGGTGCTGCTGACGCCCGATGGGCGGGCCGAAGTGCTGGCGAGCCTGACGCACCGCCAGCTCTATCCGCAACCCGGCTGGGTGGAGCATGATCCGCAGGAACTTCTCTCCCATCTCAGGGCCTGTCTTGCGGCGGGGATCTCGGCGGGGGCGGGCGCGGTGGGGCTGGCCAATCAGGGCGAAAGCTGTCTGGGCTGGGATGCGGAGAGCGGGGTGCCGGTGGGGCCGGTGATCGTCTGGCAAGACAGCCGCACAGCGGATGTCATTGCGGAGATGGCGGCGGCGGGGTTGGGGCCGGAGGTGATGGCGCGGGCGGGGCTGCCGCTGGATGCCTATTTCTCGGCGGCAAAGCTCGGTTGGATCCTGCGGCACAACCCGGCGGCGGCGGCGCTGGCGGCGCGGGGGCGGCTTTGCCTTGGCACCACCGACGCCTGGTTCCGCTGGCAGCTGACCGGGCGGTTCGAGACCGATGTCACCACTGCCGCGCGGACCTCGCTGATGAACCTCGCGACCTGCGAGTGGGACCCGGAACTCTGTCGGATTTTTGATGTGCCGTTGCAGGCCTTGCCGCGGATCACCGCCTCCAGTGGCGATCTGGGCGCGCTTGCGCCGGGCCTGCCGCTGGCCGCCAGCCTCACCGATCAGCAGGCGGCGCTGTTCGGGCATGGCTGCCGGGCGCCGGGGGATGCCAAGGTGACCTTTGGCACCGGGGCCTTTGCCCTGGCCGTCACCGAAAAGCCGCTTGCGCCCTGCGAGGGGCCTTTGCAAACGCTGGCCTGGCAGCGCGCGGGCCAGGCACCGGTCTATGCGCTGGATGCCGGGGTGACCACAGCGGCGGCGGCAGTCAATTGGGCGCGCGATCTGGGGCTGTTCAAAACCTTCAGCGAGATCAACCAGTTCGAAGCGCCCGCCGCGATTGGCCGCGGGTTGGTCTTTGTGCCGGCGCTGGCGGGGCTCGGCTGTCCGCATTGGGACCGCAGCGCGCGCGGCGGTTGGCTGGGCATGACGCTGGCCACCGCGCCGCGCGATCTGATGCAGGCGCTGCTTGAGGGCGTCGCGCTGCGCATGGCCGAGGCGCTGGCGGCCATTGCGGCGGTGCAGCCACTGACCGGGCCGATCTCGGTCGACGGGGGGATGGCGGCCAATGGCTATATGATGCAGTTTCTGGCCGATTGCAGCGGGCATGCGCTGGTGCTCTCGGATCAGAATGAGCGCACGGCGATTGGCGTGGCCCTCATGGCGGGCGAGGTGACGGGAGAGGTGCCGCCTGTGCAGGAAGTGACCCGGCGGATAGATCCGCAACGGGACGGGCGCGTCTGGCGCGCCCGCTTTGCACAGGCGCGCGGATTGATCCAGCGCTGGGGGGCGGATCTGGAACCGGCGGTGCAATCGGGGGTCTGAGGGCGGCGCCGCCCCGCAGCGGGCATCACCGCATCAGGGCCCTCAGCGCGGCGCGGTCGACTTTTGACGCGTGACGGCGGTCCATCGGTATTTCGGCCAGCACGGTCACGGTGCAAATGCCCATGGCGCGCGCCTTTCGCTGCCAATCGGGCAGATGACGTTCGGCGCCTGCAATCACCAGACAGGGGCCGTCCTCTGCGCTGACAAAGGCGCATTGCGCGACCCCCTCCCAGCCATGCGCGGCCACCTCGACGGCGAAGGGAAACACCGGCCCGCCCGGCATCTCAACCTCTGACCCCATCCGCCCGAGCAGCCACAGACGCCCCTGCGTGTCGAGCGATCCCGCATCCCCCGTCCGGTGCCAGATCACGGCGCCCTCACGGATCTTGTTGTCGATGTCATGCCGGGGGTCGAGATAGCCGTTGTTCACATGCGCCCCGGCCACCTGAATTTCCCCCCCCACAAGGCGCAGTTGCAGGCCCGGCACCGGATGGCCCACCAGCAAACCATGCCCGGCGGTCATTCGGGCGAGGTCATCGTCGGTGATCTCTGCCGCGTCCAGATGCGCAATCGGCTCGGCCTCGGTCGAGCCATAGACGCACATCCGCGTCAGCCCCGGTTTCGCCGCCGCCATCTTGGCCAGGGTATCCGGAAACACCGGGCCGCCGCCGGTAAAGACGCTGTGGAGCCCGGCGGGAACCGGGGCCATCGCCAGCTTTTCGCACAGCGACGGGGGGATCAGGGCGCGGGTGACCTGCTGGCGTTGCATCCAGTCGGCCATCGCTGCGGGGGACAGTGAGGCCAGACGTGACATCTTCCAGTTGGGCAGGACCGATGTTTGGCCACTGGCGATGTTGATCAGCACAAACACCGGAAACGCGACCAGATCACGCTCGGCCGCCGCGCTGTGCAACAGGGGGGCGATGGCCTGATGTTGCGCGTTCAGGAAGCCGTGGCTGCGCGCAATGGCCTTGGGCGCGCCACTGGTGCCCGAGGTGAAGGAAATCAGCGCGATGTCATGCGCGGCCGGGGGCGCAAGATCCGGCGCGGCGCCCGCCCGGCTGCGCAGGGGCAAGGGGCGCAGGCGCCACAGGGCGGGCAGCAGGTATCTGAGCAGGCCATACGGCCCCGCGCTGCAATAGGCCACCGCCCCCACGGTTTTCGCGGCATGGCGCAGCCCGGCCAGCCCCATCGCAGGCTCGGGCAGCACCGCCGTTGCCCCAACTGCCCACAGCGCCGCGAGGCTGGCGTAAAGATCGGCATTGAGGGGCATCGCCACCAGCACGCGGTCCCCTTTTTGCACGCCCCGCATCTGCCAGAACCGCGCCAGGCCCTGCGCCCGCGCCTGCAGCTGCGCAAAGGTCGTTTCACGGCCGCTGCCATCCACAATCGCCACCCGCTGCGGGTGCCGCGCCACGGCTGCCGCGAAATTCCCGAGCAGGCTAGCCATCCAGTTTGCGCCCGAAAAGCCCATAGGCCCGGAACACCTCGGCCCCTTCCGAGGCGCTGCGCAGGGCAGAGAGGTTGTCGTCATGGATCAGCGCATGGATGGCGGTTGCATAGCCCGCCGCGGCGGCGGCCTTGTGAAAGGCATAGGCCATATGCTGCCCGGCCCCGCGCGCGAGGCTGGCATAGGTTTTCAGGATCACGCCGGACGGGCTTGGCCCCTCGGCGTAATTCGGGGTGCCGAAGAGAAACCCCGCCAGCGATGCATCCGGCCTGCGGGCGAAAAAGATCAGCTCGCGCTTCAGCATCGGCACCAGTGGCATGTACATCGCCAGAAAAGCCGCGCGGCTGATCGGCTTGTAAAAAGCGTTTTGTGAAAAGGCGCTACAGGAGAGGTCATAGACCTGATGGAACAGCGCCTCGGGGTCGCTGCCATCCCAGGTCTCGACCGTGAAATCGGTGGTGGCGGGCGGTGCCGTCAGCGCGGTCTGCGCCAACGGAACGCGTGCCGAAAAATAGCTGCTGATCTGGCGGAAGCCCGCCGCCTTGACCACCGCAAGCCCGATGTCATTCGGCGCAGGCTCGAGCAAGAACGCCGGGCTGCCATCGGTTCTGGTGACGAAGCGATAGCTGTGCCAGGTGTCGCCATCCATCGGACCGATGATCTGCCGCAGCCCCTGCGCCCGTGCAGATGCGATTGCCTGCGCCAGAACCTCGGCCCCGGCGGCCGCGGTTTTACAGCTGAACGCCCCGAAGGTGGCAGCCGGGGCGCCCTCCCACGCAGGGCCGTCCGGATAGAGGGTGAGGCGTGCGCCCTCGGTTTTGAAAACCTGTTCTGTCATAGTGATCCCCCTGCAACAGCCATGGCGTAAAGATAGGCCGGCACCGGCACCGCCAGCGACAGCAGAGTCACCTTGAGCATGCGCCGCGCCGCAAAAGCCTTTGGCGACAGCGTCGGAAGAAGGGCGCTCAGCGCCAGACAGGCGATGACCCCGGGCCACATCGGGCCGTTCCAGTTCGTGCCCGCGGGGTTCAGGCCGATCACCCCGGCGCGGATCAGGCAGGCCCCGCCCAGAAGGCAGAGCAGGGTGCCGATCTGCCGCGCGCGCGGTTGCGGGGTCAGCGCGAGCGCGCCGAGCGCGGTCGTCATCGCCATGGTGATCATGCCATAAAAGGAAATTGCGTTGTAGCCGGTGGCATCACCAAGCGTCCAGGCGCCAAAACTGACCAGCGCCAGACTTGCAACAACGTCCAGATCCGGGAATGCGCTGTCACCCGGCGCCGTCGTCCGGCTCCAGACATGGGCGGCCAGAGTGCAGATCGGAAAGACGGCATTTTGCCAGTCGATCACCGCCAGCAGCAGGAATACCGCCGTCACATAGACGCGCGCCGCATGATGGGTCAGGCCGATTTTCGGCGCGATGCGTTTGAAGGCAAGGATGGTGCCCGCGAAAATGGCGGCAAGGATCATGAGATCCGCCAGCGGATCCGCGGCATGGACCGACAGAAAGATCAGCAGGCCCATCGGCAGGAACAGGTTGTCAAAACCGCGCCAGCTGACCGCCTCGACAAAGGTGCCAAAGGCCGCCACCATGAGCGACAGCACGAGGATATTCACAGGCGCAAAGGGGGTCATCAGCATCAGGCAGATGACCGAGATCAGAAGGGTGACGGCGAAAAAGACAGTGCTGCCCTCAACGCTCTTCTGGCCTTCCTCCACCGCGAAGAACCGCGTGCCATAGGTGCTGCCCGCCAAGGCCGCCATCGCATCCGCCAGGGTGAGCACCGCCAGCGGCAGGACATAAAGATAGAGCTGATCGCCCGCGAAAAACAGACAAAGCCCGACCGAGACCGCCAGCAGGAGATCGCCATAAGAGGTCCGTTTGACCCCATGCAGCGTCGTGCCCAGCCCCGAATTGGGCAGCCGCAGCACCAGCATCACCCCCAGCGTCACGGCCAAAAGCGCGTAGATCGGCCAGCGGTCCGGAAACAGCCAGGGCAAGAGGATGGCATAGATGCCGGTGCCGATATGCACGATTTTGCGTTGCAGCTCGCTGCCGATGCCCCAGCGCGGCGCGAGGGCGCGGACAATCGCCATCAACCCCAAGAGTACCGCGACCGAGCCGAGCGCCAGCGCCATTTGCAGCGCGGCACTCACCCCTGCACCTCTTCCACCACGAAATCGGAGTAGAAGAATGCCTTGTCGACGGCCTTCAGCCTTTCCTCGACCCCGGTCAGGGTGGTCACCCGCGCGGCATGGGCGGCGGGCACCCGGCGCGGCGCCATCATGTTCCAATAGACCAGCCGCGCCCCCGGCGATGCGGCGTTCACAATGGTGCCATAGACCGAGGCGAAAACCTCGGGCGACATATATTCAAAGATATCCGAGAGGTTGAACCCGTCGGCTTTTTCCCCGGTCGAGACAAAAGCCTCAAGCGAGCCGGGGCGGATGTCGAGACGGTCGAGCCGCGCCCGGATCGTGTCAAAATGCTCGGCCCGCCAGGTCATCGGCAGGGCGGCACCGTGTGTGCCCTTCATGATCCAGTGCAGATAGGGGTTATCCGCCGGATCGCAGGTGACGGCGGCATGGCGAATGCGCCGCGCCACATGCTGCGCCGGGCTGCCCGCGACATGGTCAAAAAACGCCTTGTCCCGGCCCATCCGCCCCATGACAAAGCGCGAGAAAAAGGCGTTCAGCAAGAGCCGCCAGCGCCAGGTATTGAAACGCTTGTCCAGAAAGGCCTGACGTTCGGGCAGGGGCCGCGAGACGAAGATCGCATCGATGGTCTTTGGCGCATGCACCAGCGGCAAGAGGCGGGTGCGGAAGGTGCGGAAATAGCGCTCGAATTTGCCGACGCCGCCCGCCCCGTGCAGCGCCACCTCTCCGGCGAGGTTGTCCCACAAGGCGCGGGTCTCCGCATCGGCGCCGGTCAGCGCCTGCGCCATCAATGCCCTGCGCCTTGTGCTGGGGCGCGCGCCCATCAGCTCCAGAAACTCGGGATGGGTGAGGTGCCGGAACGCGCCGATCCGCAGGTTCAGGCAGGCGATCTGCGCCGGGGAGAGGTCGACCACCACCACTTTCGCCGGGTCCAATGTCAGCATCGCCAGCGCATTGTCGCCCGCCGCGCAGATCGACACCAGAGTGCCGCCCCGGCAATCGCCCAAGGCCTGCGTCAGAACATCGGCATCCTCCCACAATTGGGCATAGCGGATGTGATCAAAGGCGGCTTTCGCCGCAATCTCAGAGCTTTGCATCGGTCTTCTCTACCCGCCCCGTGGCCCCGTCGACGGCAATCATTTCGCCATCCCTGATCCAATCAGTCGCACCTTTCAGCCCGACGACGCAAGGGATGCCCAATTCGCGCGCCACAATGGCGGAATGCGACAAGAGCGAGCCGCGCTCGACCACGATCGCGGAGGCGTTGCAAAAGACCGCGATCCAGCCGGGGTCGGTGTGGCGCGCCACCAGAATATCGCCGGGCGTCAGCGTCTCGGTCCGCGGATCGCGGATCACCCGGGCGCGGGCGGTGACCCGGCCGGCAGAGCAGCCCGTTGCCACCCGATGTGTTGCGGCATCCTGTGCGGTGGCGGTCGTCTCCCACAGGGGGGCAATCGCCGGGCCGCGCAGTTCGATGCGTTCGGGCGGATCGGGGCGCAGCGCCGCTGCGGCATCCTCGGCACGGCGCAGCGCAACGAGGGATTTCAGGTCCGGCGACAGGCCCGCGCCCTCCACCGCGCCCAATGCCTCCTCCACGGTCAGAAAGAAAATGTCCCGCGGCGCCGCAATCAGGCCGCGCGCGGCGAACTCGCGCCCCAGCGCCAGAAACACCCGCCTTGTGTAGCCAAAGATCCGGGTCCGCTCAAAACGCAGGTTCTCGCGGTCGCGCACGCGGGCCTTGGTCCAGGACATCAGGGCTTTGGCCAGCCGCCGCCGGACCGGGCTTTTGGGAAAGAGGCGCGTCCAATCGGGATCGGGCATGTGCGGCGCTGCCGGGGTGGCAACGCCGCGCGTGGCCGAGGCCACAATCGCCTGAATGAGGCTCGTGGGGTCCTCGCCGAGCGGAATGCTTTCCAGCTTCAGCTCTTCGGTACAGCGGTCGCCGAATTTCGCCAGATAGCTCTGCACCTCCGCCATGATCGCGGGATGCCCCGTCAGCGCCGCCAGCCCCGCCTCCCGCAGCGCTTCGGTGAGGCCCGCCGCCGCCACCATCTGCCCGATCCTGCCGATGCGTTGCGCGGGTTCGGCCGAGATGATGTCGCCCTGACCGATCATCAGGTCATTGTGCAGGGCCAGCCCGGCAGGCCCCAGCCATTTCCCCATCAGATTGCGCGAGGCGCCAAAGGCGATCATGCAAAGGAAATCATTGACCAAAGGCGCGTCCCAGCGGTCCAGAAGCGTGCTCTCGATCCGCCGGTATTCCGCCGCGAGCGCGGTGGGCCCGGCGGTGTCGGTGTCCAGCCCGCTGTTCAGCGCGGCATTGAGCCGCCCGTAAAACCGCGCCCGGGTGCGGGGCAGGCGCAGCGCCTGCCAGAGCAGATTGCCGCCGACCCGGGCCAGTTTCAGATATTCCCGCCCGCGCGCCAGCCCGTGTGCCGGGGGCGGGCCGATGGCATCGGTCACCTCGGCGGGCATGGGGGTCGCCACCCCCATCATGGTTTCCATATAGGCCCGGTTCAGCGAAAACCCGGGCAAGAGCGCCAGCGCCCGGTACCAGTTGACCAGATTGTAATAGACCCGCCCGTCCACCCGGCCGAGCATATTGCCAAAGACCGGGGCATTGGCGGCGATGGTGGGCTCGGGCACCCCCAAGAGCGCCACAAAGGCGATGTAAACCCTTGTATAGACGTGAACGGCAAAGGAATAGGTCAGCGGGCTGACCATGCCGGGATAGCTTTCGACGATGTTGGAATTGTCAAAGATGGTCAGGGCGGTATCGGCTTGCGGTGCGGGCAGCAGCGGCGTGGTGATCGGGCGTGATTGCAGGATGTGCAGGCCCGTGGCGTCAAAGGCCCATTCGATGTCCTGCGGCGCGCCAAAGGCCGCCTCGGCCCGGCGGGCGAGCGCTGCGACCTCTTGCGCCTGCGCGGGGGTGAGGACCTTTGGGGCCTCGGGGCCGGAGAGGGTGGTGCCGATGCGCCAGTCCTCGCCATCCGCCTCGCCCGAAACCAGCCGCTCTCCCAGCCCCGCAATGGCCGAGAGGACGACAACGCCGCGCTGCCCGGTGACCGGATCGGCGGAAAAGGCCACGCCTGCGGCCTGAGCGTCGATCATCCTTTGCACGATGACGGCGGGGCCTTCGGCGGTACTGCCGGAGGTCATCTTGCGATAGGTCGCAACCCCCTCGGCAAAGCCCGAGCGCCAGACCTTCTCTGCCGCCTGCCAGACATCGGGCGCCGCGACATTCAGCAGCGTCTCGAATTGGCCCGCATGGCTGTGGGCGGCGCCGTCTTCCTGACGGGCCGAGCTGCGCACCGCAAAGGGGCCATCGCCCAGTGTGGCCAGCGCGGCGTCCAGCCCGTCGCAGGGGTGGCTTTCGGCAAATGCCTCGGCGCGGATCACGAAAAAGGCGGGCGGGTGAAAGCCGAAACCTGCCAGCCGGGCGAGTGCTGCGGCCTTGCCGCCGACCTGATCCACCTGCAGAGCTGCCGCTTGCGGCACGAGATAGGACATCAGAAAACCCTCATCAGAGCCGGGGCCAATCCGGCCAGCGCGTAGCAGGCAAAGACCCAAAGTCCGGCGATGCTGTCCATGCGCTTTTCGGCCTGTGCCGTGGGGGATTTGGCGTACAGAGCCGCGCTGGCCGCGCAGCAGGCCACGCCGATGCCGCCGAGGATCAGGCTGAGCAGCGCTGTGCCGGTTGCCACCCCCAGCGCCAGCAGAAATGCAAAGGAGAGTGCCACCGAACCCGTCCAGATCAGCGCGGCTTTACGCGGCCCCCAAAGCGCGGAATAGGTCTCGACCCCGGCGATTTCATGCGCGGGCGACCAGAGCTTGCGGCCAATCTCCAGCACGCAGCCATTCACAAAGGAGAGGGTCAGAAACAGCCAGAGGCCGGGCGCGACCCCACCGCCGGGCAGCCATTCCAGCCCGGTCAGGAGGAGATCAATCAGCGGCATGATTGCCATATGGCTGATGAGATAGAGCAGCGGGCGCGCCTTGAGCCAACTGGGGGCGCCAAACTCGGCCGTCATCGCGGCCAGCCAGGCCCAGACGAGCGCCAGCAGCCACAGAACCGGTGGATACCAGGCCCAGGCCACCAGCGCCGTCAGCGGCAGCGAGGCCGCCCCGAGCGCGAGGATCTGGCGCAGCGACACGAGGCCGCGCGGGATCGGGCGGTCCGGGCGAAAGCGCCGGTCATCCTCGCGATCCTTGTATTCATCGCAGACGCGCATCTGGAAAAACACCAGCATGGCAATGAGGAACCCCGCCAGAAAGGCGCCGGCGCCCGGCAGGGGTCGCCCGGCCAGTACGGCGGGCACACAAAGGCTTGCGGCGGAAAACACCGCCAGCAGCGGCGCGGTTTTCGCCAGCGGAAACCGCTCGCGCTGATAGGTCCAGAGGGCGGAAAGGCTCATCTGTGGCGCGCCAGATTTTCATGGGCGCGGCTGAAATGCCCTGCCGCAATCGCGGCCACAATCGAAATCTCACCGCACAGACAGGTGGCCGCCACCACCTCGGCCAGAGCGGCAGCCTTGCCCGCGCCCTTCAGCCCCAGCACATTCAGCCCCGCAGACTGGCTGGGCAGCCCGGTGCCGCCGCCCACGGACCCCACAAGGATATTGGGGAGCGTCACCGAGCAAAAGAGATCCTCGCCCCGCGCCTCCATCCGGGTGATGCCGACGGCACTTTCGGCCACGCAGGCCGCATCCTGCCCGGTCGCGAGATAGAGTGCCGCCAGACCATTGGCGAAATGCGCCTGCGCCCCCAATTGCCCCGAGAGATGCGCGCCGAGATTGGCCACCTGACCATAATCGAGCATCGCCTGCACATTGGTCCCCAGCGTCTTTTGCACCACCGCAGCGGGCAGGGTGACCGAGGCGCTGACCTTGCGCCCGCGCCCGGTCACCAACCCCAGAAACGAGGCCTTCTTGTCGCCCGAGAAATTCCCCTCGATATACCAGGCCTTCATCGGCACCGGACAATCCGCCACAATCGCATGGCACAAGGCATCGGTGGCAATTGTCACCATATTCTGCCCCGCCGCGTCACCCGTGGTGTAGCGGCAGATCAGAAAGACGACATTGTTGTCGATGATCGGCTCGACCGAGGTCAGCTTGCCATAGCGGGTGGTCGCCTCGGCGGCGGTCTTCAGCGCCTCGATGTGGCGCACGGTCCATTCCACGAACTGACCCGCCGTCAGCAGGCTGTCAAAAACGAAAGCGGGGGTGCGGATCACCCCTTCATAGAGGAGCGCCGTGCTGATCCCCCCCGCTTTCGTTGCCGCATAGGCGCCGCGCGCATAGGAGGCGACCAGCGCCGCTTCGGTCGTGGCCATCGGCACATGATAATCGCCCTGCGCGTTCAATCCGTTGATCCGCAAGGGGCCAATGATCCCCACCGGGATCTTCACCGTGCCAATGAAATTCTCAATATTCGCGCTGAACCGGTCGGGGTTTTCCAGCGTCAGCGGATCGGCCAGCGCGTCCTGATCGGCCTGCGAGGCGGTTTCGCGCAGCCGGGTCCAGTATTTCGCAACCGAGGCCAGACTGGCCGTGCGGACCGGGCGCAGCGTGGTGAACTCGGCATCGCTCGGCAACATCTGGGGCCCCGCGCCCGAGTCAAACCGTGCACGCGCCTTTTTCAACATCTCAATGACATACGAGGGAATTGTCATCTGCGGGCTCCGGCTCTAGTTTCAAGGCGCTGGCCCGATAACATGTCAACATACTGCCAAAGCGCAAGGACAACCGATGGATCGCAGGCTGAAGCACCGCTGGAGCGTCGGGCATAATTACCTGACTGGTATCACCTTTGGGAAATGGTGCAAGCTTCTGGCGCAAAACAATTTTCGCATCTCGCCAGCCTATCTGCACCGCGCGGCGGTCATCACAGTGGCCAGCCTCTCGAACTCGGTCTGCGCCATGGTGGAAAACGCCCGCCATGGCGCGGCGGTTGCGCAGGTGGAGATCACCCGGCCGCCGCTCTTCGTGCTCGGCCATTGGCGCAGCGGCACCACTTTGCTGCATGAATTGCTGGCGCAGGATACCGCGCAGTTCCAGTTTCCCAACACCTATCAAGTGGTGAATCCCTACACGTTTCTTACCACCGAAGGCTTTGCCACCCGCGCCTTTCGCTGGATGCTGCCCGAGCGGCGGCCGATGGACAATATGGCGCTGAAATTCACCTCGCCGCAGGAGGATGAGTTTGCGCCTTTGCTGATGACGCTCACCTCGCTCTATCTCGGGATCAGCTTTCCCGAGCGTATGGCGCATTATGACCGCTATATGAGTTTTCGCGGTGTTGATCCCGCCGAGGTTGATGCCTGGAAGGCGGCCTTCGTGACGTTTTGCAAGAAACTCTCGCTGCACGATTCCCGGGCGCTGTTGATCAAGTCGCCGCCGCATACCGCCCGCATCCGCACCATTCTGGAGATGTTTCCAGAGGCGCGTTTCGTGCATGTCCACCGTGACCCCTACCGGGTGTTTCAGTCGCAGCGGCATTTCTTTGATACGGCGGGATGGTACACCTATTTGCAACGTCCCGATCTCGCGGCGATAGATGAGGGGACCCTGCGGCGGCATGAGGTGATGTACGACGCCTATTACGAGGATCTGCCGCTGGTCGCCAAGGACCGCATCATCGACATTCGTTTTGACGACCTGGAGGCGGATCCGGTGGGCGAGATGGCCAAGGTTTATGCGCATCTCGCGCTGGACGGGTTCGCAGCTTTTGAGCAGAAGCTGCGCCACTATGTGGACAGCCTGAGCGGCTACCAAAAGAACGATTTCACCGAACTGGACGCCGCCACAAAGGCCATCGTTGCCGCCCGCTGGGCGCGGAGTTTCAAGGCGGGGAACTACCCGATATGACGCGCGCCCCGGGGCCGAAGGGCAGCGCAATCTGGGGATCTCTGGCCGCGTTCAAGGCGGATCCGCTGGCGTGCCTGACGCAGGCCGCCCGCGATCATGGCGATGTGGTGCGGCTGCGGTTTGGTCCGGTGACCGCGCATCTGATCAACCGGCCCGACCTTGTCGAACAGGTTCTGTCGCGCAACGGCGCCAATTACGACAAGGCCACCCGCAGTGCCCGCCGGATTGCGGCGGCCACCGGCAACAGCCTGCTCTCGGCAGATCACGTGGCATGGCAGCGCCACCGGCGCCTGATCCAGCCCGCCTTTCAGCCGCGCCGGTTCGCGGCGATTGGCCCGGTGATTGACACGCTGCTCGATCCGATGCTGGAGCGGTGGCGGCAGCGGGGCACCATCGATATTGTTGATGAGATGATGCAGCTCGTCATTGCGGCCGCGATCAAAATCTTGTTCTCCGCCGATATTGATGCCGGACGGTTCAATGCCTGCCTTGCCGTCTTGCTGGCCGACACCTGGCGGCGGATTGAAGCACCGGTTGATGCTTCGATGCTCTCGCCCCGTCTGCACAGACCGGCGTTCAAAGCGGCTGTTGCCGAGGTGAATGCCATTGTCTTCGATCTGATCCAGAACCGGCGGCGCGCGGCGCATCGTCCCGATGATGTGCTGACGGACCTTCTGGCCGCGCATGAGGCCGGGGGCGACATCCATCTGAGCGATCAGGAATTGCGCGACGCCGCCCTGACGCTGCTGCTCGCGGGGCATGAAACCACGGCCACCGCCCTGGCCTGGTCCTTTGTCCACAGCGCGGGCGCGGATGGGGAAACGGCTGATCCCGCCCATATTTTCGCCGAGAGCCTACGGCTGCATCCGTCGATCTGGGTGATTGAGCGGCGGGTGATCGCGGGTGACACCCTCGGCGGCTATGACATTCCGCGCGGCAGTTCGGTGCTGATATCGCCCTGGTTGCTGCACCGGCATCCGGGTTTCTGGACGGATCCGTCGCGGTTCGATCCGTCGCGTTTCGCGCACCACACACCACGCCCGCGCGATGCCTATCTGCCGTTTGGATTGGGCCAGCACCGCTGTGTGGGGCTGCATCTGGCCAGCACAATGGCCACGCATATCATCACGCGCGTTTATGCCCGGTTCAGGTTGCATCTGATGCCGGGGCAGACGTTGGACGAGACCGCTGAAATCACCCTGCGCCCCACAACGGCGATCCGGATGCGGGTTGAAGACCGCCCATTGTGATCTGCGCCAAAGCACCGCGCGGCACCATCCGCAACCGGGCGAGCCTTACGCAGGCACTGCCCGGAAGCCGTCAGGCACACCCGCGGCAATCTGTTGCACGCCGCCTAGGAATCCAGCCGCATCTCGCGGATCAGCCGGTTCACGATGTCGCAGACAAAACTCTTGGCCGGATTGATGCCCGATGTCGCCGAGACCAGGGTGCCGATCTTCATGTCAATCAGCCCTTCGTGCAGCAGGGGGATGAACTTCAACTGCTGCTCCTCAATCTCTCTGCTGAAGCCGATCTTCGTGTAGATGCCGATACCCTGATTTTCGAGGATCATCTGTTTGGCGATGAACAGCGTGTTGGTGAACACATGCGTCGAGAGCGGCGAGGCCAGATTTGACACCATCTGATCGATGATCGAATTGCGCCCGCGCGCGTCGATGGTGCGGACAAGCCGGTAATGCTGAATGTCATCCAAAGTGACACTGTTGCGCTCGGCCAGAGGGTGATCGGGGCGCAGGATCACGCCAAAGGGCGCCGACTTTTCCGAATTCACCCGGATGTCGGGATGGATGTCGATCAGGAAGGTCACCCCCACATCCGCAGCCCCGCCCGCGACCGCCCGCATCACCTCATCGGGCTGCGCGGTGGTGATCGAGATCGAGATGTCGGGATAGGTTTTGCTGAACTGCTGCAGGGCCTGCGGCAGGATGCCGTAGGCGACCGAGTCGATGGTGGCGATGTTGATATGCCCGGTGCGCAGGTCGCGCATGTCGTCGATCAGAATGCGCGTCCGCTCGTAATCGTGCAGGGTCTTGCGGCAATGTTCCAGCAAGATGGCGCCGATGCTGGTCAGGTCGACCCCCTCGGGCGTCCTGTCAAAAAGAGAGACGCCAAGCTGTCTTTCCACGCTCAGAATCTTGCGGTTCACCGAGGTAGATGACACGTTCAGCAGCGTCGAAGCCTTGCGAATGGAGCGGTGACGGGCCACTTCGTCGAAATATTTCAAGAAGATGGAATGCATGCGCCGCTCCTGTGATGGGGTTGTGCGAAAAACGCACCACTGTTGGCAACTATTGATCCTTCCCGCATCGCGTTTTGCTGACCTAGTGTCAATGCAAGGGAGCGAAAAAGCTTCGACTGCAAAAAAGTCGACAACCAACCGGAGAGTGAAATGAAAGATGCCGTGCCGAGCCGTTACAGCCGTCGATCTCTGTTGAAAACCTTCGGGGCGGGCGCGGGTCTGGCCTGTGCCGGGACCTTCGTCGGGATCACCCAAGCCCGCGCCAATGACAGCTATGAGGTGACCTTGCAGCTGGGCTGGCTCGCCAGCAATGGCATTCTGGGCGAGTTGGTTGCCGATGAGAAGGGCTTTTTCGCCGAGGAAGGCCTGACGCTGACGGTGGTGCCGGGCGGGCCCAATATTGACGGTGTGGCCTCGGTTGCCTCTGGCCGGGCCAATCTCGGCTCGATCTCCTCCAGCCCGTCGCTGATGCTGGCGCGCTCAGCCGGACTGCCGATCAAATGCATTGCCGCGGGTTTTCAGCAGCATCCGTTCACCTATTTCTCGCTCAAGAGCAAACCGGTGACCAAGCCGCAGGATCTGATCGGCAAGAAGGTGGCGACGAATGGCACCGCGCGGATCCTGCTGCGGGCGCTCTTGGCCAAGAACGGCATTTCCGAGGATGAAGTGGAAGTGCTGGTGATGGGGGCGGATATGGCGCCGCTGATGACCGGGCAGGTGGATGTGGTGACCGGCTGGAACACCAACACCAGCGCGCTGTCGATCCTCGGCGATCAGCGGGTGGATCTGTCGCTCTGGGATGCGGGCATCCAGCTTTACGCCAACCCCTATTACGTCACCGACAGCACGCTCGCCGAGCACCCCGAGCAGGTTGCCGCAATGATCCGCGCGATCTCAAAGGGCTGGGGCTATGCTTATGAAAACCGCAAGGAAGCGGTGGAAATCTTGCTCAAGCGCTACCCGAACATGGACCTGCAGAATGAGCTCGATACCGTCGATCTTTTGATGGATTATTCGTTCAACCCGAACACGGCCGCCAAGGGCTGGGGCACGATGACCGCCGAGAACTGGCAGGCGCAGATCGACATTTATGCGCAGCTGGGCCAGTTCGAGGGCACGGTGCCCGCGGTGTCCGATGTGATGACGTTGTCGGTGCTGGACGCCACCGCGGGCGCGCGCCCGACCTATGGGTGAGGCAGAGATGACCATCCGCCAAGAAATCACCCCGGGATCTGCCGCCTCGGCGGCAGGCGTCCCCGCCGCCGCCTTGACCGACGCTTCGGTCAAGTTCGGGCGCTTCACGGCCATCGACGGCCTGTCGATCACCATCGAGCAGGGGGCGTTCTACACGATCCTCGGCCCCTCCGGCTGCGGCAAATCCACCCTGCTGCGGCTGGTCTCCGACCTCATTCCGGCGGCCTCGGGCAAGGTCTCGATCTTTGGCAAATCCACCGAAGAGGCGCGGCTGGCACGGGAATTTGCCTTTGTGTTTCAGGATGCAACCCTGCTGCCCTGGCGCTCGGCGCTCAAAAATGTCGAGCTGCCGCTGGAAATCGGGCGGCGGCGGGGGGTGAAAATTCCGGTGGGTGACCGCAGCCCGCGTGAATTGCTCAAGCTGGTGGGTCTCGGCGGGCGCGAGGATGCGCTGCCGCATGAACTGTCCGGCGGCATGCGTCAGCGGGTGGCGATTGCCCGGGCGCTGGTCTGTCAGCCCAAGCTTTTGCTGATGGATGAGCCGTTCGGCGCCCTGGATGAGATGACGCGCGATCACCTGAACCTGCAGTTGTTGCAGATCTGGAAGGAAACCGGCACCACCATCCTCTTCGTCACCCATTCGATCCCGGAGGCGGTGTTTCTGGGGCAAAAGGTCTTGATGCTGAAGGCAAATCCGGGCCGCCTGCGTGAGGTTGTCGATATTGATCTGCCGCATCCGCGCGGGCTTGATCTGCGCGACACCCCGGAATTCACCCGCTATTCCGCCTATCTGCGCAAACTTCTGGAGACATGCTGATGGCTGCTGTCGATAACCTGCCCCCCTCGCGCCAGATCATTGATGAAGAGCGCGTGGCGGCGCGGCGCAAGAAAATGATCGCCGTTGGCGTGCCGGTGGTGACCGCCGTCCTGCTGGTGCTGATCTGGCAACTGGGCGTGAAATTCTTCGGCGTGCCGACCTATATCGCCCCAGCCCCCACCGATGTCGTGGCCACCTTCGGCGACAAATTCCCGATCCTGCTGACCAATTTCTGGCCGACGTTTTTCGAAAGCGTGCTGGGCTTTGTGGTCGGCAATGTCAGCGCGGTGATCATTGCCGTGGCCTTCGTGCACAGCCGGATGATCGAGCGTGCTTTCTTTCCGATCGCCGTCTTTATCAACACCATCCCGATCCTGGCGATTGCGCCGATCCTGGTGTTGATCCTCGGCCCGGGCCTCAGCGCCAAGGTGGTGATCGCGGCGCTGATCTGTTTCTTCCCGACGCTGGTCAACATGGTGCGCGGCCTGCAAGCGGTCAGCCCGCAGGCGCTGGAATTGGCCCGCATCCTCTCGGCCTCCAAAGCCGAGGTGTTCTGGAAGATCCGGCTGCCCTCGTCACTGCCCTTCCTGTTCTCGGCGCTGAAAATCGCGGCCACCACATGTGTGATCGGCGCGATTGTCGGGGAATGGGTCGGGGCGGATGTCGGGCTTGGGGCGCTGATCCTCGATGCCACGTTCAACTTCAACTCGCCGCTCCTCTACGCGACGGTCTTCATGTCCTCGGGTCTGTCGGTCCTGCTCTTTGCAGCGGTCTCGATTGTCGAGCGGCTGGTGGTGCGCTGGTAGTCTAAAAAACTGAATTCAATATCGAAATGCGCTTCTTGAGATCAGGGTCTCAGCCGCGCTGCGAGAGGAGTATGCCTGATGGCTGCGCAAATCAAAGAGTATATTCAATCCCGGCAGGAACAGGTGCCCGTCGTCGCCCACAGCGATGTGGTGGTGATCGGGGCGGGCCCGGCAGGGGTGTCGGCGGCGGTGTCGGCGGCGCGCAACGGCTGCTCGGTCACGCTGTTGGAACGCTATCACCACATGGGCGGCATGGCCTCGGGTGGCATGGTGCTGGTGCTGGATGACATGGTCAATGCCGGCGCCGAGATCGTCACCACCGGCATTGTCAGCGAATATGTCGAGCGGATGGCCAAGCAGGACGGCGCGGTGTTTCCGCCGCCGCAGGACTGCCTGACCAATTGGGAGATGTGGCAGAAATGGTCGCGCTGGGGCTGCATCGACTTTCACGCGACCGGCATGCCGCAGCCGATCATCCATGCGGTTGCCTTTGACCCGGATGCCTGGAAACGGGTCAGCCTCGATTTGGTCACCCAAAGCGGGATCAACCTGCGTCTGCATTCCTGGTTCTCGGAAGCGCTGGTGGAAGGCAACAAGATCACCGGCGTGATTTGCCAGACCAAGCTCGGCCGTCAGGCGATCCGCGCGGATATGGTCATTGACGCCAGCGGCGATCTGGATGTGGCCGCGTCAGCGGGGGCCTCGTTCATCGAGGGGCAGTATATCGTCACCACCGTCTTCCGGCTCTGCGATGTCGATACCGACAAGGCCGAGGCCTATGAATATGCCAACCCCGAGGCCTATAAAAAGCTCGACCGCGAGGCGCGGCGGGTGATTGGCGGCGCCTGGGGCATGTGGTGGCTGAAGACGCCGCTGCCGGGTATTGTCTGGTGCAACTGCCCGCATATGCCCGGATATGACGGCCTCTCGCCCGAACATATGGTGGCCGCCGAAATCGAAGGCCGCGAGCGGATGATGCGCCTGCTGGCTTTTGCCCGCGCCAATATTCCGGGCTTTGAGAATGCCAAGATGCTGGGCGCGGCCGAGCAGATGGGTGTGCGCCAGACCCGCCTCTTGCAGGGCGAATATGTGGTGACGAAAGAGGATGTGAAAAGCCGCCGCCATTTTGCGGATTCGGTCTGCCGCGGGCGCGATTACTACACCCCCTACCGTGCCCTGCTGCCCAAGGGCATCGACAATCTGATCGTGGCGGGCCGTCATTATTCGGTTGAAAGCGAAGCACAGAAAATGTCGCGCGAAATTCCGCCCTGTATGGCGCAGGGCGAGGCCGCGGGCGTGGCCGTCGCGCTCGCGCTGAATGGCAACACGGCGCTGCGCGATGTCGATGTGAAACGGATCCAGCAACAGATGCGCGCCCAGGGGGCAGACCCCGGCGACATCCCTTCGGCCAATGCTTTGGTCGACACGAAAATTGACGCATAGGAGGCGATGATGCCGAACACTACCCTTCCGCTTGCCGGCATTCGTGTCATTGATTTCACCCAAGTGATGCTGGGGCCCTGCGCCACGCAGATGCTGGCCGATTTCGGCGCGGATGTGATCAAGGTGGAGCGCCCCGGTGCGGGCGACCTCTCGCGCAGTTTCTATGGCGAAACCTCGGAGGCGGCGCTGAACAACGCGGTCTTTGCCTCGCTCAACCGCAACAAACGCTCGATCGAGATTGATACGAAAAGCGCGCAGGGCAAAGAGATGGTCTATGACCTCGTGCGCCATGCCGATGTGATCGTGGACAATTTCCGGGCGGGGGTGATGGACCGCCTCGGCTTTGGCTATGAGCGTCTGCGGGCGATCAATCCGGGCATCATTTGCGCCTCGGGCACCGGGTTTGGCGCGACGGGGCCCTATGCGCATAAGGGCGGGCAGGATGTTCTGGCCCAGGCGATGAGCGGCGTGATGGACAAACGCTCGGACCCGTCGATCCCGAAATCGATCTATCCGACCACGTTGTGCGACTATACCGCCGGGATGCATTTGGTGCAGGGCATTCTGGCGGCGCTGCTCGCGCGGGCGAAATCGGGGCAGGGGCAGCAGGTCAGCGTCTCGCTTTATGACTCGATGATCGCGATGCAGATGCAGGAAGCGGCACAATGGAATGTGCATGGCGAGGTGCTGAATTGGGCCGCGATGCCGCTGACCGGGGTGTTTGACACCACCGACGGCGCGCTGGTGGTGGTGGGCGCGTTCAAGACCAATCCCTTGCGCGACATCTGCACGGCGCTGGGGATTGAGGATCTCTCGCCCGCCTATCCGACCCTCGCCATCCAGCGGGCGAACAAGCCCTATCTGCAGGGCGTGTTCCGCGAACATTTTGCCACCAACACCACCGACCATTGGCTGGAACGGCTGGAGGGGCAGGATCTGTTGTGCGCGCCCGTCCGCTCCCTCGATGTGGCGCTCGCGGATCCGCAGACGGCGATCAACGGCATGCTGGTCGAGATCGATCACCCGATCCTTGGGGGGATCACGCTGGTCGGCTCTCCCGTGCATCTGAGCGAGGCGCCGATGACGATCCGGCATGCGCCGCCGCGTCTGGGCGAGCATACCGATGAAATCATTGCAGAGTTCAATCTGGGTGCCGCACCGGAGAGGGCAGCGGGATGAGCGTGCGGTTCACCGTCAGCGATCACGTCGCCCGCGTCACCATTGACCGGGCCGAGCGGATGAATGCGGTGGATGCCGCGACCGAGGCGGCGCTTGACCGGATCTGGGCCGAGATCGAGGCGCGCGACGATATCCGCTGCATCGTGCTGACCGGGGCGGGAGAGCGCGCCTTCAGCGCCGGGGCGGATCTGAAGTCTGACAGCGGCAAATCCGGGCTGGAATATTGGGCCGCGCTCAATCCCAACGGCTTTGGCGGGATTTCCCTGCGCACCAGTCTGACGGTGCCGGTGATCGCCCGGGTGAACGGGCTGGCGTTGGGGGGTGGCATGGAGATGGTGCTGGGCGCGGATATCGTGATTGCCGCCGACACCGCCCGCTTTGGTCTTCCCGAGGCGAAGGTGGGCCGCCTGCCGCTGGACGGCGGCATGGTGGCGCTGCAACGGCTGATCCCGCGCAACATTGCCAATGGGTTGATGATGACCGGGCGGATGCTCTCGGCGGCGGATGCGCATGCCTATGGCCTCGTGAACGCCGTGGTGCCCGCCGCGCAGCTGGATGCCGAGGTGGATGCCTGGGTGGCGGATATCCTCGCCTGCGCGCCACTCTCGGTGGCGGCGATCAAGCAGACCGTGCGCCAGACCGGGCATCTGACCCCGCAAGAGGCCCGCGCGCTGCAGATCCCCGCGCTGATGGCGGCGCTCTCATCCGAGGATTCCGATGAAGGCGTTGCCGCCTTCCGGGAAAAGCGCGCCCCCGTCTGGCGCGGGAAATAGCGGAGGCGATATGGCGCTCTTCATCGGCAGCAACTGCATTGATGTCAAAGACGGGATCTGCACGCAGGCCTGCCCGGTCGACTGCATCTATGAGGGCGAGCGGATGTTCTACATCCACCCGACCGAATGCATCGAATGCGGGATGTGTGAGAGCATCTGCCCGGTGGATGCGATCCGCTATGATGACGAGGCCGACGCCGCTGAGGCGGATTTCGTTCAGATCAACATCGCGGTGTTTCAGAACGCAGACGGCCAAATTTCCGAACCCGGCGGCTGGCGCAAAACCGCGCCGCCGATCCCCGACCATCCGGCGGTTGCGGCGCGCCGCGCGCAGACCCGCCCCTCTCAGGAATAGGACAGAGCATGCAAGGAATTATTGCCGCCGTGCCGACCCCGGTCGACGCGAAGGGTGCGCCGCTGCGCGATCTCTTTCTTGGCCATTGCGCCTGGGCACTCGACCATGGCTGTGACGGGCTGAACGTGCTCGGCTCGACCGGAGAGGCCAATTCGTTTGACACCGCAACCCGGAAACGGGTGATGGGCTGGGCCGCCGAAAGCTTGGATTGCGCCCGTCTGATGGTGGGCACCGGCACCCCGTCGCTGGACGAGACCATCGCGCTGACCCGGCATGCGGATGATCTGGGCTATGGCGTCGCGCTGGTGCTGCCGCCCTATTACTACAAACCCGTCTCTGATGAGGGGCTGTTTGACTGGTACGCGGCGCTGCATGAGGCGCTCGGCACGCGCAGGATCGCGGTTTACTTCTACAATTATCCGCAGATGACGGGCATCACCCTGTCCGTTGCACTGATCGCGCGGCTGCGGGCAGCCTTTCCCGAGCGGTTCTGCGGGATCAAGGATTCGTCGGGGGACCTCGCTTATTGCCGCCAACTGGCGCGCGACGTGCCGGGGCTGCAGGTCTTTCCCAGTTCCGAGACCTCGCTCTCGGAGGCCGTTCCGTCGGGGTTCGCGGGCTGCATTTCCGCAACCGTCAATCTGACGGCGCCGCTCTGCGCGCAGATCTGGGCGGCGCGTTCGGCACCGCCCGCCGATCTGGTCGCGCAGATTACCGCGCAACGCGGGGCGATCAGCAGCCAACCCCTGATCCCGGCGATCAAATATCTGGTCGCACGCCAACGCGGCGATGCGCGGTGGGCCAAGGTTGTCCCGCCCTTCGCGCCCCTGACCGAGGCGCAACGGGCCGCCCTGAACGCCATTCCGGACCTGGCCGCGGCGATGGCGCTGTGACCGCGCGATCAGGGGGAGACTGCCGATGCGCAACCACGATCATCTGATCAAAGGCGAATGGGTCAGTTCTGGCAACTATCAGGACAATGTGAATCCCTCGGACACGCGGGATGTGATCGGCGCCTATTCCTATGGCGATGCCGCTTTGGTCGAGGCGGCTGTCGCGGCCGCCAAATCCGCGCAGGCGGGCTGGGCCGATGCCACGCCGCAAGCCCGCCATGATCTTCTTGAGGCCGTCGGCCGGGAGCTGGCCGCGCGCAAGGAAGAGATCGGCCGCCTTCTCGCGCGCGAGGAGGGCAAGACCCTGGCCGAGGGGATTGGTGAAACCCTGCGCGCGGCGCAGGTGTTCAAATTCTTCGCCGGGGAATGTCTGCGGCAAGTGGGGGATCTGCAAGCTTCGGTGCGGCCCGGCATTGATGTCGAGGTGACGCGCGAACCTGTCGGCATTGTCGGGCTGATCACGCCGTGGAATTTTCCGATGGCGATTTCGGCATGGAAGATCGCGCCCGCGCTCGCCTTTGGCAATTGCGTCATCCTGAAGCCCGCCGATCTGACGCCCGGCTGTGCGCATATCCTCGCGCAGGTGCTGCACGAACAGGGCTGCCCGCCCGGCGTGTTCAATCTGGTGATGGGGCGCGGCGCCACGGTGGGCGAGGCAATCGTCACCCATCCCGATATTGCGGCAATATCCTTCACCGGGTCGCGGACCACCGGCGATCATATTGCTGAGGTCTGCGGCCGGATGAAGAAGAAGGTGCAGCTGGAGATGGGCGGCAAAAACCCCATGGTCGTGCTGGACGATGCCGACCTTTCCACGGCGGTTTCGGCCTGTCTGAACGGCACCTATTTCTCCACCGGGCAGCGTTGCACCGCCTCGTCGCGTCTGATCGTGCAGGCGGGCATTCACGACCGTTTCGTCGAAGAGCTGATCCGGCAGATGCAGGCCTTGACGGTGGGCGACGCGCTGGATGCAGGCACGCAGATCGGTCCGGTGGTGGATGCCCGGCAACTGAAATCCAACCTCGCCTATGTCGACCTGGCCAGATCCGAAGCGGCTGAGGTGATCGGCGGAGAACGGCTTGAGCTGAACAAGCCCGGCTTTTATCAGGCCCCCGCCTTGTTTCTGGGCACCACCAACGCGATGCGGATCAACCGCGAAGAGATTTTCGGCCCCTGCGGCTCGGTCCTCAAAGTGGACAGCTTCGACGCGGCGGTGGCGATGGCGAATGACACGGAATTTGGTCTGGCGGCGGGGATTTGCACCACCAGCCTCTACCATGCGCGGGCGTTCAGGCGGCGCGCCGAGGCGGGCATGGTGATGGTCAACCTTCCCACGGCGGGGGTTGATTACCATGTGCCCTTTGGCGGGCGCAAAGGATCCTCATTTGGCGCGCGCGAACAGGGGCGCTATGCTGTTGAATTCTATACGGTGGTAAAAACATCTTATGTTTGTGCGGGGTGATCATGGCTGACAGGGACATCTGGACGAAAAGGTTCTCGGATCTGGCAAACCACATTGCCGAATGGTCCGAGGACCGGGATTTCCATGTGGGGGCCGTCATCGTGGGGCCAGATCATGAAATCCGCGCAACAGGGTATAATGGCCTGCCGCGCGGCGTGAAGTCCGGGGATGATGCCCGTTTTGACCGCGCGAGCGGCGAGAAGTTCTATTGGTTTGAGCATGCTGAGCGCAACGCGATCTACAACGCGGCGCGGGTTGGCACGCCGGTTGCGGGATGCACGATCTACGTCAACCGCTTTCCCTGCGCCGATTGCGCGCGGGCGATCATTCAAAGCGGCATCACCATGGTCATCAGCCCGCCGCGGCCGGAGCATGACGGCGCCCTTGATCACAGTTTCGCGGTGTCAGAGGTCATGCTGCGGGAGGCGGATGTGGAGGTGATCGCGACCTGAGCGGCGTCGGGCAGGCACCGGCGCGTCCGAAGGACCGGGCGCATCCGGCTGGATCGCGCTGCGGCCCATTGCGACCGGCGGGATCCGGCAATAGCCTGTCGTCTGGCGCAGGGTATTGTGAAGGGCAGACACATGCAGATCGGTTTACTCTTGTTTCCGGGCCTGACCCAACTCGACCTGACCGGGCCGTTTGAGGTTTTCAGCAGCATGCCTGGCGCCGAGATTTCGTTGATCTGGAAGACGACAGAGCATGTCACCTCGGATGGCGGCATGCGGATCCTGCCGTCGCACAGCTTCGGGACGGCGCCAAAATTGGATGTGATCTGTGTCCCCGGCGGCCCGGGGCAAATTGATCTGATGTCCGACGCCGGGACGCTGGCATTCCTGCGCCGCGTTGCGGGAGAGTGTCAGTGGGTCACCTCGGTCTGCACCGGCTCGCTGGTTCTTGCGGCGGCGGGGCTGCTCACGGGGTACCGCGCCACCTCGCATTGGGCCTCCCTCGACCAGCTCGCGCTGTTCGGGGCGATCCCGGTGCCCGAGCGGGTCGTGCGCGACCGCAACCGGATCACCGGGGCGGGGGTGACCTCAGGCATTGATTTTGCCCTGACGGTGGTGGCTGAGATTTTGGGGCAGCGCGCGGCTGAAGAAATCCAGTTGCAGATCGAATATGATCCGGCGCCGCCCTTCACCGCGGGGTCGCCTGCCTCGGCAGATCCGGAGCTGTTGGCGGTGGTCAAAGCCAATATCGCACCTTTCATCGAACGGCGCCGGAAGGTCTCAGAACTGGCGGCAGAGGCCCTGCACAAGGCGTAGGTTACCTGCGGTGCGGCGGCAGCCGTCTGCGTCCGCCGCCAGAGGGTGGTGGTGGCGCCATCCCGGCCCGGGCGGGGCCGCGCCCGGATGCCGGGTCATGGCCCGGCGCGATGAGGTTCAGGCCGGTCCACAAGAAAAGCCCGCAACGGCGGCGTCACAAAGTCGAGGAAGACGCGCACGCGGTGCGGCAACCGTTCTCCGCCGAAAAACAGCGCGTGAATATCCTCGGTGTCGCCCTGAACGCTCTCGGCCAGAACCTCAACCAGCGTGCCCGCTGCCAGATCCTGCCGGATGTGGAACTCGCCCATCCGCGCCAATCCCATCCCGGCCAGCGCCATGCGCCGTACCGTCTCGCCATTGTTGGCCAGCAGCGGCCCCGTGACCGTGCGGTCCACCATCCGGCCGCTTTCGCGGAGCGGCCAGACCGGGGAGGAGCGGCGGAAGTTAAAGCCAAGGCAACGGTGCTGCGCCAGATCCGCGGCGGACCGGGGGGTCCCGTTGCGCGCCAGATAGGCCGGCGATGCCACGATCAGACGGGGTGCGGTGCCCAGCTTCAGCGCCGTCAGGCTGGAACTGGCCAGACTGCCGACGCGAAAGGCGATATCCGTGCGGTCGAGATAAAGGTCAACGACCTCATCAGACAGCGAGAGGTCAACGACCATATTGGGAAATGCCGCGCAGAACGCGGGCAGGATGGGCTCGATCGCGACCATGCCAAACCCGACCGAGGCGCTGACCCGCAATGTGCCGCCGACGCTCGCGGCGCCCTGGGACAGGTCGCGCTCCAGATCCTCGATCCCCGCCAGCAGCGTTTGGCTGCGCTCGTAATAGATCCAGCCCTCTGCCGTCAGGGACAGGCGGCGGGTTGAGCGTTCGAGCAGGCGCGCGCCCAGCCGCGTCTCGATCCGCGCGATCATCTTGGACAGGGTGGAGGGCGTCATGCGCATCTGGCGGGCCGCCTCGGAAAAGCTGCCCGCTTCGACCACCCGCAAAAAGGCCTGCATCTCGCCCGCCCGATTGTCCATATCTGTCACCTGTGAATTTCATTCCAAGATGAAATGCAAAATCGGCCGATTATCAAGGCTATTCCGCAGGCGTATATCTCGGCTCAAGACAGAAAGCTGCGCCCCGGAGGGGATCTGCCACCGGGCGGGTTCCCGAAGCCACGCGCCCGGTGCGGGTGTGCGGTGGCGCTGATCGCGATAACAGGAGATGAAAATGCAGTATCTGGATGTCGCGGGGGCCAAGATCCCCGCGCTCGGCTTTGGCGTGTTCCGCATGTCAGAGGCCGAGGTGGAGGCGGTGGTTCCTGCGGCCCTTGAGGTCGGGTTTCGCCATTTCGACACCGCGCAGATCTATCAGAACGAGGCCGCATTGGGCCGGGCGCTCTCCGCGACGGGGGTCCGGCGCGACGATCTGTTCCTGACCACAAAGGTCTGGGTGGAGAATTACAGCGCGGCGCGGTTCCTTGCCTCTGTGGACGAGAGTCTGGACCGGCTGGGTGTGGCGCAGGTCGATCTTTTGCTCGCGCATTGGCCGGGCGCGGCGGTTCCGGTGGCCGAGCAGGTGGCCTGGCTGAACGCCGCGCAGGCGGCGGGCAAGACGCGGCTGATTGGCGTCAGCAATTACAACCGCCGCCAATTGCGGGAAGCGATCGCCCTCAGCGCCGCGCCCGTGGTGACCAATCAGATCGAGATGCATCCCTATCTGGATCAATCCGACATGGCGGCTGTGGCACAGGAGACGGGCACCCGCCTGACCGGGTATTTCGGCATGGCCGACGGGGCCGTCCCGCGCGATCCGCTGATCAACGATATCGCGGCGCGCCATGCAAAATCGGCGGCGCAGGTGGGGCTGCGCTGGCTGGTTCAGCAGGGGGTCGTCACCCTGTCGAAAACCGCGAAACCATCGCGTCTCGCCGAGAATTTCGACATTTTCGATTTCGTTTTGACTGCCGCCGAGATGGCGGCCATCAGCGGCCTTGCCCGGCCCGGGGGGCGTCTGGTGAGCCCCGACGGGCTGGCGCCCGAGTGGACCGCGTGAGGATATGGATATGAGCAACACAGAATACTTGCGTGGCTTCCGCTGGTCACTGCTGGCCTTGGCGGTGGGCGCCTTTGCGATTGGCGTCTCGGAATTCTCGCCGATGGGCATGTTGCCGGTGATTGCCGAAGGGGTGCAGGTCTCGATCCCCTCGGCCGGACTTCTGGTCAGCGCCTACGCGCTCGGCGTGATGATCGGCGCGCCGGTCATGACATTGCTGTTCAGCCGCTGGGGCAAACGCACCGCGCTGATGGCGCTGATGGTGATCTTTACCCTTGGCAACGTCCTGTCGTCGCTGTCGCCCGATTACTGGACGCTGCTGATGGCCCGCGTGGTGACCAGCCTGAACCACGGCGCCTTCTTTGGTTTGGGGTCGGTTGTGGCGGCCAGTCTGGTGCCGAAGGACAAACAGGCAAGCGCGGTGGCCACCATGTTCATGGGGCTGACCCTCGCCAATCTCGGCGGCGTGCCGGTGGCCACATGGGTCGGCCAGAACCTCGGGTGGCGTTCGGCGTTTGCGGGCACGGCGGTTCTGGGGCTGGCAACCA
Source organism: Phaeovulum sp. W22_SRMD_FR3 (assembly GCF_052113705.1). Classification (NCBI taxonomy): domain Bacteria; kingdom Pseudomonadati; phylum Pseudomonadota; class Alphaproteobacteria; order Rhodobacterales; family Paracoccaceae; genus Phaeovulum; species Phaeovulum sp. W22_SRMD_FR3. The sequence goes on from NZ_JBGQOG010000005.1 coordinate 244,900, forward strand.
TTGCGGCGCTGTGGCTGGCCCTGCCGAAGGGCACGCCCGGGGCGCGACCTGAGGTGATGCGGGAACTGAAGGTGCTGATGCGGCCGCAGGTGGTGATGGCGTTGCTGACCACGGTGTTGGGGGCCAGCGCCATGTTCACGCTCTACACCTATGTCGCGCCGCTGCTGGAGACGCTGACGGGGGCGTCGGGCGGGTTCGTCACGCTGGCGCTGGCCTTGATCGGCCTGGGCTTCACCCTCGGCAATGGCCTTGGCGGGCGCGTTGCGGATTGGTCGCTGGATGGGGCGACAGCGATTTTCCTCGCTGCGCTGGCGGTGATCATGCTGGTGATGCCCCTGCTGATTGGCAGCCATGCGGGCGCGTCGGTCGTATTGCTGGTCTGGGGCGGTGCCGCCTTTGCCATCGTGCCGCCGGTGCAGATGCGGGTGATGCAGGCGGCCTCGGAGGCGCCGGGGCTGGCATCATCGATCAACATCGGTGCCTTCAACCTCGGCAATGCCATCGGCGCGGCGGTTGGCGGCGGGGTGATCAGCGCAGGGCTCGGCTATGCCGCCGTGCCTGTCGCAGGCGGGCTTTTGGCCGCCGCCGGTCTGGGGATTGTCTGGCTGGGCCGCCGCGCGGGCAGGGGGCAGCTGGCCTGCGCCGTCTGAACCCGGGCGCTGAGGTTTTGTGCTGTGAGGGTTTGAAGGGGGGGAGGAGCTTTTCGCCCCCCCGCCACACGCTTCCAACGGGGGGACAACGGCGCCTGCCGCTGACCACAGCGTTTTGCGGGGAAGTGGCCGTACTGGTCGGCGAGGAACACTACCGGGGAACGGACGCCCTCAGGCTTGGGCCGGGTATTGATGCGCCTGATCGGAAGGCGCGGCTGGGGGCGATCCGCCGATCACCTTCACCCGCGCCACCGGTGGCGGAATGTGCCACCTGCCGGGTCGGAAAGCCCTTTGGACCATCGCTGTTGCGGTTCTCGGCGCGCTGGCGCGGAGGGCACCTCTGTCGAGATCACCATCGGCGGCAGAGAGGTGATGTGCGCTGCCATCTCAAAGCCCTGATCTTCAGCCCGTTCCGGTCCGCCGCGGAGGCCCGGCGTCGCATCCCGCCGATCCTGTCTCTTTGCCGCCCTCCCCCCGGCAAGCGCATCGGCGGGCAGATGCTGGGCGGATCCGGAACTCTGCCCGCGCGCGGCCTCTTTCGCGTCTGCCGTGCAGAGGCGCCCATGCACCGCGGCAGGAGACCTGACATCTGCCTCAGTGCGCCGATCGCGACATTGCCGGATCAGACGCGCATTCGCTTCGGATCCGGATTGCCCGGCCGCTTGGGGGCGCTGCCTTTCGCCGTATCTGGCGCAGCGCGCACTATTGCTCCCGAAAGGCGCGGGACATGCTGTCGACGATGGGCTTGGCGATATATTGCGCGAAACTGCGGGTTTCGGTGCGGATCATCACCTCAACCGGCATCCCCGGTTTGGGCACAAAGTGATGGACCCGCGCGAGCTCATCCCGCGTCAGCGAGGCGCGCACCACATAGGCTTCGCGCCCCGATGTCGGATCGCCGGTCGCGACCGCATCGGCGGAAATGTAGTCTACCTTGCCACTCAGCACCGGGGTTGTGCGCTGGTTCAGGCCGATGAGCTTGATCGTCGCCTCCTGACCGGGTTGCACGCTGTCGATATCCGAGCGGGAAATCAGGGTTTCGACGATCAATGGCGCATCGGCGGGCAGGATCTCGGCAATGGGGCGGCCCGGTTCGATCACGCCGCCTGCCGTATGGTAGTAAAGCCGGATCACCGTCCCTGCGACCGGGGCCACCAGATCGGTGCGCGACAGGACGTTTTCCGCCTTGCGGATCTGCTCGCGCACGCTTTCCAGCTCGGCCTGAATGCCCTGCAATTCCGTCAGGGCCGCCTCGCGGTGCTCATCCAGAGTGCGCTGGATCTGGGTCAGATAGCGCTGGCTCATGCTGTCAATCTCCAGCATCTCGGCCTCCATCCGGGCGCCTTGTCCTTCGGCGTCCAGTCGCGCGCGCCGCAGCGCCGAAACAGTGTCGCGGGAGATGATGCCCTTGTCGAGCAAACCCTGCTTGCTCTCCAGTTCCTCGCTCAGGATTACCTGTTGCGCCGCCATCGTGCTGCGCTGAATCTCATAGCCATGGCGGCGGGCCTCCAGCGCCTCAAGATTGCGCTGGATCAGCATCAGGTCATTCGACAGCGCGGATTGTGCCACCAAAAAACCCTTGCGCTGACCATCAAGAATGGAGGCGATTTCGGGGTCAGCGGCCTGACGGCTCAGATCCGCGGGAAATTGCAATTGCTGCGCGCCCTGATGTTCGGCCAGCAGCCGCGCCTGCGTCGCCTCCAGCCGGGCGCGGCGCACGTCCAGTTCGCGCTTGGTGGCGGTGGCCAGCGTGCCATCCAGCCGGATGATGGGTTGCCCGGCGGTGACGTTTTCCCCCTCGCGCACCAGAATTTCGGCAATGATCCCGCCTTCCAGATGCTGCATCACCTTGTTCTGGCCGGTGGCGACAAAACTGCCCTGGGCCATCACCGCAGCCGCCAGCGGGGCCCGAAAGGCCCAAAAGCCAAAGCCGCCAAAGGCCAGCGCCATCAGCGCAAATCCCAGCATGGCATGGTTGCGGACCCGCCGCGGCACCTCGGCATACCATTCCGCAGGATCGGTCGTTGTCATCACATGCCCTCCCTAAAGGTTCTGGCCGGGCAGATGCCCGCCGCCGCCCGCGCCGGACGCGTCAGCCCCCCCGGTTTTGCCCGCCAGCCGTTCGAGCACCGTTTCGCGGGTGCCAAACAAGGCCACACTGCCATTGGCCAGCAGCATGATCTTGTCGACCGAGTTCAGCAGCGCGGGCTTTTGCGTGATCACCACCGTGGTGATGCCATTGGCGCGCGCATGGTCGATGGCGCGGGCCAGCGCCTTGTCGCCCGCGACATCCAGATTGGCGTTGGGTTCGTCCAGCACCAGAAACCTCGGATTGCCGAAAAAGGCGCGGGCGAGGGCGATCCGCTGCTTTTGTCCGCCCGAGAGCGGCGCGCCATCGGCGGCCACGATCGTCTCATAGCCCTGCGGCAATTGCGCGATCATGTCATGCACATCGGCCAGCACCGCGGCGCGGTAGATGTCCTCATCTTTGGCCCCCCGCCGCATGCGGCCGATGTTCTCCTTGATCGTGCCGGGGAACAGCTGCACGTCCTGCGGCAGATAGCCGATATTCTCGCCCAGTTGCCGCGGATCCCAGTTGCGCAGGTCCATCAGGTCCAGCCGGACATTGCCGGAGGTGGGCAGGACCGATCCCACCAGCATCTTGCCCAGAGTGGTTTTGCCCGCACCGGAATTGCCGATCACCGCCAAAGCCTCGCCGGGGTTCAGCGCGAAGGAAATGCCATTCAGCACCACCTGTTTGGTGCCGCCGGGCACATAGAGCAGCCGCTCGACATCCAGCCGCCCCTCCGGATTGGGCAGCCAGAGCCGCTCGAACTGCAACCGCGAGCCTTGCAGCAGGCGCTGAATGCGCCCCTGTGCCGCCCGGGTCAGCAAAAACACGTGCCACCCCTCGATCGCGCCTTCGATCGGGGCGAGCGCCTTGCCCGCGATGATCGAGGAGGCGATGACCATGCCGCCGGTGATCTCGCCCGCCAGCGCCAGATGCGCGCCCCAGCCGAGCATGCAGACCTGCGCCAAAAGCCGCACCCCGCGCGAGACCGAGGCCGAGATGATGTTGCGGTCCTGCGCCAGAACCTGGGCCGTCAGCGATTGCGCGGTGTCGCGGCCCCAGATTTCCACCGCCTCGGGGATCATCGCCATGGCGTTGATGACCTGACTGTTGCGGGTCATGGAATCCAGATGCAGATTGGCGCGGCTTTGCGCGGCGGTGGCGCGGGCAAAGGGCTCGTGGGTGACCTTCTGGTTGATCACCGCAATCAGGGCCAAGGCCAGTCCGGTGACCACAACGATCATCCCCTGATCCGGGTGCACCATGAAAATCGCCAGCATGAACAGCGGCGCGAAAGGCACGTCGAGAAAAGACATCAGGGTGCTTGAGGTCAGAAAGCTGCGTAATTGCTGCAGGTCGCCCAGCGTCTGATATTCGCGGCCATTGCCCGACAGCGAGGCATGGGCCGCGGCGGAGAGGATGGGCGCGCCCAGCTGCGCCGCCAGTTCCACCGCGCTGCGCATCAGAATGAAGCGGCGGATGGCATCCAGCGCCGCTTGCAGGATCACGGCACCGACAATCACCAGCGTCAGCATGATCAACGTATCGACCGAGCGGCTGGTCATCACCCGGTCCGAGATCTGGAAGAGATAGATCGGGATCGCCAGGATCAGAATGTTGGTGGCCAATGTCATGATGAACACCAGCCCCAGATTGCCCCGCACGGCGCGAAGGCCGCGTTTCATCGCGCCGGAATAATCTTCGGGCCCCAGACGCCGGTGAAATGCGGCCCCACCGCCCGCACCGCCGGGGCCACCCCCCCCCGGGCCCTCGCCGGAGGGGCGCGGGGGTTTGCCGCCACCGTCGCGGCGCAGGATCGGTCCGCGATCCTGATCGAGCGTCGGCCCGAGAGGGGCGCCGCCCCGGTCCCAGCCACGGGTGCTGTTGCCGCGCTCCGGGGCAGGGGGCTCTTCGGTCTCCGGCAGCTTTGCGTTGTCTGGCAGCGTTGCGTTGTCCGGGAGCGGGTCCTGCCGCGCCGCCCTGCCCTGCGGCGGGGGTGCGGCAGGATCTGGGGATGCGCGGGGAGATGACGGCGCCTCAGCGGAGAGCGGTTCTTGCTGTGCCCGAGGCGGCTCAGCCAATGCGCTGGCGGCCTGCGCCATTTCGGCCGCCGCGGCCTCGGCCGCTGCCCGGCGCGCCGGGGCGGCCATCTGCGCGGTGCGCGCAAGCGCGGGTTGCTGCAGGTTCGGGATGGGGGCTGGCGCGGCTGACGGGGCGGGCCTCTCCGCCATGGGGCGGGCCGTGGCCGGGGCGGAAGCAGGTGCCGCATCTGCGGGGGCGGCGTCTGGCGGGTTTTGAGCCCCGTCGCGGCGCATCGCGGCCGTCAGCGGCAGTGGGTCTTTCCGCGCCGCAATCGGGGTCGCCGCCGCACTATCGCGGCAGGCGTGCGCGGTCTCATATGTTTCGCTATGGTCCTTCAACGTATCCCCCCCAGGTTTTCCACCTGTTGTCGTGCGGTTGGCGGCTGGGCCGTTCCGCGCATTCTGCAGTTTTGCGACAGGTGGCAGCGCCTGTCGCACCGGTCCGGCGTGGTGTCAGCTCATCAGCATGTGCAAGCCGTCCGGCGGAGCAGCAGCCCCCGCCAGATCGCCGGGATGGGCGAGGGCCTGCGGCAGGTCGGATTGGCCCTGTTCCATCATTTCGGGCACCAGAAAGGCCACCGCTTCGCTGACCAGCGCCGCCGACGGACCAGTCAGGCCGTCCAGCCCGGGCATCTGCGCGTCGATCAGGCCCGCCTGATGGATCAGCGCGTCGGAATAGACCTGCCCCGCCGCCACGAGCGCGGAATCGATCCCCAGATCATTGATCCGCGCCGCGTTCAGCATCACATTCTGCCCGGTGTCGATGCTCATGCCCGCGGCACTTGCGGTGGCCAGCGCCTCGCCCTGCGCCAGTGCGATCTGGTCGACATCGCCCAGATAGGAAAACTGCCGGATGATGTTGCTTTCGATCAGGTCGCCGGAAATATAGAGCGCCGACAGCATGGCATGCCCGTCAAACAGGGCATCGCGCGCCACCGTGGCCGACAGCGCCGCACCGCCCTCGGCCAGACTTTGCAACTGTTGCTGAAAACTGTCCTGAATCTCGTGCAGCGTGTCCCGGCTGCCATGCAGGATGTCGGCGCTGTTCATCAGCAGATCGTTGCCCCAGCTCCAGACACCATCGCCCGGGACGCCGCTGACATCGTCGACATCAAACAGGACATTCACCTGCTGGATCAGGTTCAAGGTGAGGAAATTGCCGCCAACGATGACGAAGTCATAATGCTGCGAGAGCGCCTGCAGGGTGGTGAAGTTCGACAAGGTGTTGTCGCCGGTGCTGATCGCCGTTGCCGAGGCGGTGAACACGGCCTCAACCCGGTCGTGATCACTGGCAAAGATGTGCTGATCGATGCGGTTTTCAAAGACCACATCCCCCTCGATGCGCTGCAACTGCCAGTGCGCGGGCAGGACCATCTCATGCGCAGATCCGGTCTGCGCCGCGGGGTCTGGCAGGCTCTGATGCGGGTCGATATGCGCCGCATTGATGGCGCGCGCCGCTCCGGGGGCCGGGTCGGTCTCTGGCGTTGGATGTGCGGCAGGCGGCGGGGCAGCGACGGGAGCGGTCACCCCGGTGATGTCGGCGCCGTGGCTGGCATCACCGGTTTCTGCCGCGCCGGTCAGATCCGCCGCAGCGGGGGGGCGTGCCTCCGGCATGGTGCTGTCGGCGGCGGCGCCTAGGGCCGTTCCGGCCGTGGTATACGCCAGATTGACTTGGCTGATCGCATCGATCTGCACCAGATTGCCACCGACCAGGATCACATCGGCATCAACGCCATTGGACGCGATATAGGCCTCGTTGACCGTCAGATTGCCGCCGGTGGTCAGGTGATGGCCCGCGGGAACGGCATAGGCATCGGCATAGCCTGCTCCGGGCGCCGCGGTGTCTCCGGCAGCGGGGGTTTGGTCCGCGGGCGGATCAATGCGGGCGGCGACGGCCGCGGGCAAATAGTCGTGAAAGTCCGGCATGCTGTCGGTGGCATGGCCGTTGACATAGACCAGCGTGACCTCATCCGCATCAGTTCCAGACGCATCGGTGCCGGCCGTGTCGGCGGCGCCTTCATCGCTGGCGGTCGGGCTGTAGAGCCGGATCAGCGGCATCTGGCCTGCTTCTGCGGGCAGGGCGGTGACGCTTTCGGCAAAGCTCAGGATGTCGGCGGCCGTGGGCACATCGGCATCAGGCAAAAGGCCATAGATCAGATTGGACAGATCGCCGCCGAGGGCTGCAGCTTGGGCGGCCAGATCATGCATGAATTCGGTCAGACCCGCGGGATCGGCAAAGCTGGTGCCGCCCCGGAAGGACAGCAGATCATTGTCCGACAGGTAGAGAACCTGCTCGGTCACGGTAATCACTTCCGGCGGCAGTGGAATTTTCCAGGTCACATCCGCCTTCTGGCCCGATGCGCCAAGGATCCGTGCCCCGGTGGACATACCCGACAGATGCAGGAGCGATATGGTGTGATGCGGCGTCGCCGCCAGTTCCACACGGATGCCGCCGGGCTGGCCCGGAGGCGATGGGGGCAGTTCCAGCCGGAGGCCAGGATCGAACCCTTCGAGATCATAGGGGGAGGTGATGTGAATGCGCACATGTGTGGGGTCAAAGGCCGGATCTGCTGCCGGATGGCGGCCGCGAAAGCCCTCATATTCCTCGCGCATGCGCAGGGTCTCGCCGGTGGTGTGCAGCGTCCCGATGAAATGCGCGATGATTTCAGAAATATGGTCCAATGGCATGTGAGGCGCCCCCTGTCGCCTGCGCCGGTCCTGCGGGTTGCGGGGTCTGGCGGGGCTTGTTTCAAATGAAAGCAAGCAAACGGGCCCGGCATGCCGGGCCCGCGAGAGAGTTTGTGATCAGCTCATGTCGTCCTGGCCGATCAGCGTGGTGGTGTGGTCGCCACCGACCACGGTCATATCCACCGTATTGCCGAGCACATTGGCCCCCATGACGATGTTCTGGTTGAAGGCCGCCAGATCCAGCGTCGCGGCTGCCGAGGCATGGGATTCCCCGGTGACATAGCCATCATCACCGTTGTGCGACCCCCAGGTGCCGCCGTTGCCACCCTCACCGCCCGCGCCGTTGTAGACGCTGCCGGCATCCCCGACGAGCGCTGCGCCGCCGGTGGTGTCGCCGATCATGCCGTCGCCGCCATAGCCATAGCCGCCGTTGCCGCCGTGGGCATAGCCCTCACCGCCATCACCGGTGCCGTTCAGCATCGCGTTCGAGGTGGCGCCGCCATTGGCGAGGCTGGCAGCATCATTGCCGGAGTAGCCACCCGTGCCATAGCCCGAGATCGCCTGTGCCATGCCGTCGGCGCTGCCATCGATGTCATGTTCGGCAAAGACAAAATTCATCCCGCCGTCGCCCGCATCGCTGTCCGCGTCGGCGCTGCCGTCGCCATTGGCATCCGCCGCCGCGCTGGCCTGGTTCACGCCCATGCCGCCCTCGGTGGTGCCGGTGCTGGCCTGACCGGTGCCGTCGCCCTGATTGGCCGCGGCGGCTTCATTGATACCGCCATTGCCCCCCTGAGACGAGCCGATGCCTTCGCCCGAGCCGACCGCGCCCACATCGCCGGATTCAGCGCCCGCATTGCCACCGTCACCGCCCTGCGACGAGCCGATGCCCTGGCCCAGCCCGATCCCGGCCACATCCCCGGATTCCGCGCCGCTGCCACCGCCACTGCTGCCGCCGCCATGCGGCATGCCGCCACCGTGCATCATGCCCATCGGGCCACTGGCACCACCGCTGCGGCTGTCGGCGTCGCTTTCGGCCGAGCCGAGGCCGCCGCCCAGACCAAGGGCCCCGGAATCACCGCCGTCGCCGCCCGTGGCATCTGCGCCCGATGCGCCCAGACCGGCCCCGATGCCCAGCCCCGCGGCCGAGGAATCGCCGCCATTGGCATCTTCGGCCTCGGCGTCCGCGCCGTTGGGGCCAAGCCCGACCCCGAGCGCCAGCGCGCCCGCATCGCCGCCCGTGGCATCCTCGGCCTCGGCGTCCGACGCCGCGCCCGCCAAGCCAAGGCCAACACCCAGCGCGGCGGAATCGCCGCCATCGCCGCTGTCGCCGTCGGTTTCCGAGTCGTTCTCGGCATGGGTGTCGACGTCATTGTCGGCATCCGCATCGCCGCCCCGGCCGCCGGTGGTTTCGCTGTCATTCGAAGCGTTGCTCAGGCCCAGACCCAAAGCCGCCGAGGTCACCGCAGCATCGCCGCCATTGCCGGTTTCGGATGAGGCATTGCCACCTTCGTCGCCTTCACCGTCGCCGCCCGCAGCAAAGCCGCCGAGTGCCATGCCGCCCCAGGCCGCACCACCATCGGCACTTCCGTGACCGCCGCCGTCACCGCCACCTGAGCTGGAGCTGATCCCGTCGGACGAGGTGGCCGTGCCGCCATTGGCCGACCCGCCAAAGGTGAATGTGCCATCGTTGCTGACGCTCGGGTCATAGAGGCTGTCATCATCATACAGGCTGGCGTTTTGCGCATTGACCACGCCGGTTGCCATGCCGCCACCATTCAGCGAATGGCTGAGGATGTTGTTCATCGACTGGTCATTGCCGGTGTCGATATCGCGGCCCGCCCCGTAAAACTCGCCGATCGCGGAATGATCCTTCATGTCGATGTCGATGTTGTCGTCATCGCGCGGGATCCATTCGCCGCCGCCGAAGTCGATGTTCACATCGACATCATTGGAGTTGGCGTTGCTGTCATCACCACCATTGCTGTTGTGCTGCTGTTGGGTTTGCTGCTGCTGTTGCGCCTGTTCCTGATCCTGCTCGGTTTCCGTTTTGGTGTCGGTGTCCACCTTCACCTCGGAACTCGCGTTGGATTCCGCATCAGCATCGGCATCGGCGTCCGCGTCTGCATCCGCTGCTGCATGTTGCTGCTGTTGCTGCGTATCGGCGTCAATCTCGGCCTTTTCGATGTCGATTTTGGCATCGACATCAATATTCACTTCGTCAACTTCCAGATCATCGAACATGACCTGATTGCTGCCGCTCGGACCTTTGCGTGACATGGCTCTCTCCCATAGCTTTCAATGCCCCGGGGGACCGCCAGTCGTTTCCAAGGCGGTAAAAGCGGGGCGGGTTGCTGTGACCGGCTCTGCAAAGGTTGTGTCAGGCAACAGCGCTGTGACCACCGGCGCGCGCTGCGCCGGTACCCGGTGGTGCACTGCCGACCGGCCCCATGGGCCATGCAGCAGGCACGGAAACTGATGCTGATTCGGCGGAGCCTTGACCCCGTTCCCCCTTGGAGAAACCGATGCCGGCCCCTCCAAGACCGGTGAACACAGGCTGCCAGCAACCCAGGACGCTCGCTAGATGACCAAACGGTTAATTTTTTCAATTATATAGTAACTATATGTTTTTTAATGATATAAACCGAATTTTTGTGCAAATTTCTGGAGTCCGCCGTTTCCCCAGCCTGCGAGGAGGGACTACGGGCTGGGGGTTCTGTATGTGCAGAAAATTGCGGCTGTAAACTCTTGTATGAAATAAAATTACCCCTCTGGGTTGCGCGCCCGGCGGCGGTTCTTTGCGGCCCATCTCCCTGTCTTTTTGGCAAGAGGGAATCAGTCATCCGCCGGGCAATAATCTTTCGGCTAGTTACGGATGCAGCCTTTTTGGGCTATTCTTCTTCAAAATGGGCATGATCAGTCTGATAGATGGCAGCCCATTTTCGGATATTGCATCCGGGGGGAGGGTAAAGTGGTGTTCGCGGTTGATACCGTCGTGCAGCCTGCCGAGAGCTGGCACGATCAGATTGTCTTTATCGGTAGTAAGTTTGTTTTTCCGGATGTCATGCTGCGCCTTGTCGGAAATGAAATCGATGGTGCCAGGGCCCGGAGAATGGAGGTCGCCGACTTCGATGAGGAGGGGGCGACCGGTCCGGTCCGCCTGCTGATATTTGAGGAAAGCTATGGTGCACGGTTGTTTGAAGATCCGCACCGTTTGCAGAGTTTATGCGGCGAAGCGGTGCCGGTCATGGCCTATCGGGATCTGACTTTGGCGCGGGCGCTGCTGCACCGCCAGCAGGACCGGCCACCCGCCGGGCAGATGCGGTTCTTGCCGATGGAAATGTCGGTCGAGGCGCTGGTGGCGATGATGCGGATGCTGCTCTCCGGTGAGATCATGGTCCCGGCGGCGCTGGTTGCCGGTCCGGAACCGGCACCAGGTCCGGCACAGGCAGGCGCCGGCGCGGTTCCGGAACCGCAGCCCTGCAGCAACCTGACCCGGCGCGAGAATGAGGTGCTCAGGCTTGCGGCCCGCGGGCAGCGCAACAAGGTGATTGCCGATGCGCTGGGGCTGTCCGAGCACACCGTCAAGCTGCACATTCATCACATCATCGCCAAACTCGGCGTCGCGAACCGAACCGAGGCGGCCACCCGCTATCTGACCGGGCAGGGCCGCGAGCCATGAGTGATGCCGCGCCACCATTCGCGTTGGCGCTGCAAGAGATCGGCCGGTTGACCTATGTCTGGACCAATACCGAAAGTCTGTTGGTGCATTTCATGGCGGGGCTGGTCGGCTGTGACAAAGAAACCGCGCTGGTGCTGTTTCTGACGTTGAACACCACCCGGGCGCGGGTTGATCTGGTCGAGCGTCTGGCCAAGCACAAGGGTATGCCCGAGGCGGATCTGCACCGCCTGTTGGCGGCGACGAAGGCGCTGGTTCAGCATGCCGCCGAACGCAACCGCTACAACCATGCGATCTATGCCTTTGATGCGGAAGGCGGCGGGATCAGCACGATCCAGATGCGGATCGCCGACCGTCGTGATGCGATCCGGATGGGGGACAAGCGGCGGCTGGATGGGGCGGCAATTGATGGGCTGCGCGCGACAATCGCGGATCTGACCGCCCTGAACCGCGCATTGTGGCAGCTTATCCATGATTTCGGTTTCCCGCCCTAGCGGAGTGCCGCGGGGTTCCGGCGCTTTCGCGGCCCGCCGACACCCGGGGTCTGGCTGCGGCAACTCCGGGTGCGCGCGGTCCCCGTCAGCCGGAAACACCGCCGCCTCTTTGGCGTGAAAATGCCTGGCCCTGTCGTCACGCGCCTTGCCTGTCCTCAGGTGCGGCCTGCGCTAGGCCCGAACCAGCCGTCGTCCCGCAAGGTGCATGTCCTGTTGAATCGCATCCGGAAATTCCCGGCCGCACACGAGCGTCTCTGCCGCCCAGAGCTTGCCGTGTGAATGCGGTGCCGCGCGGCCGATCTTGGACTGGTCCACCACCAGAATGCGGTGGCGGGCGCAATCAAAGATCGCGCGGCGGGCGCGAACCTCTTCCATGTTGAAATCCAGCAAATCGCCTGCCGCCGAAATCCCGCCCACACTGAACACCGCGAAATCCGGCCGCAGACGGGCGAAGAACTCGACACTTTCCGAGCCGATAAAGTCCAGATCGCGCAGCCGCACTGCCCCCCCCGCGAGCGAGACCGAGACCTTCGGGGCCAGTTGCAGCGCCAGAACCGCATGGATGTTGTTGGTGAAGACGCTCAACCCCTCATGCCGGGCGAGCGCGCGGGCGCAGGCCTCCACCGTGGTGCCGGTGCCAAGCGCGACACTCGCCCCCGGCGGGATCAGGGCGGCAACGGCTTCGCCGATCCGGATCTTTTCGTCACGGGCCACCGCCATACGGGGCTGATAGCCGATGTTGTCGCCGGGCGTCAGCAGATGGGCCGAGCCATGACGCCGGCGCACGATCCCCTCTTCGTCCAGCATCCGAAGATCGCTGCGGATGGTCTGGACGGTCACCGCCAGCCGTTCGGCAAGCGCCGTGGCCGACAGCGAGGCATGGCTGGACAAGAGGCTCAGAATGCGGTCGCGGCGGCGTGCGGTTTCTGTGTTTTTCATTTTCGTTCGAAACTAGGGGCAGCGCCAGTATGATCCAAAAACCCTGATACCCAAGCGAAAATTTTTGCAGATAAAGCCGCATGTCGTCACCTCTCTGTCACAGAGGCGGGGTATTCGCTGCCCATCGCCGTTTCAAAACAGCTTTCGTACGAAAGCACAAACCCCGGAGATCGACATGTCTCGTCTTGCCCTCGCCCTCATCCTGCCGCTGGCGCTGCCCGTCGCGGCCTCGGCCGAAACCCTGAAACTCTACACCTCGCAGCCGAATGAGGATGCGCAAAAGACGGTTGACGCTTTCCAGGCGGCGAACCCCGACATCAGCGTCGAATGGGTGCGCGACGGCACCACCCAGCTGATGGCGCGGATGGCGGCCGAGATGCAGGCCGGTGCCGGTCAGCCCGACGTCTTGCTGATCGCCGATACCGTCACGCTGGAGGGGCTGGCGCAGGAAGGCAAGCTGGCCGCCTACACCTCGCCCGAGGCTGCTGCCTATGATCCGGCGCTGTTCAGCGCGCAGGGCTATTATTACTCGACCAAGCTGATCACCACCGGCATCGTCTACAACACCGGCGCGACCGAGATCCCGGGCGCCTGGGCCGATCTGGAAAAGCCGGAATACAAGGGCCTCGTGGCCGCGCCCTCGCCGCTTTACTCCGGCGCTGCGCTGATCCATCTGGCAGCGCTGACCAACAATCCCGCGCTTGGCTGGAAACATTACGAGGCGCTGGCCGCCAATGATCTGCGCGCCGATGGCGGCAATGGCGGTGTGTTCAAGGCGGTTGCTTCGGGCGAAAAACCCTATGGCATTCTGGTGGATTACATGGCGTTGCGCGCCAAGGCCGAAGGCTCGCCCGTCGATTTCGTCTTCCCCTCGGAGGGTCTGACCTATGTCACCGAGCCGGTGGCGATCATGGAGGGTGCCGCCCACCGCGCCGCCGCCGAGAAATTCGTGGATTTCGTCCTGTCTGAGGCGGGTCAGCAACTGGTGTCCGACATGGGCTACATCCCGGCCCGCAACGGCGTGGCCAGCCCCGCAGGCTTTCCCGCCCGTGACAGCCTGAACCTGATGCCCTTCGATGCCGCCAAGGCCTTGGCCGATACCGACGCCAACAAGGCGCAATTCTCCGAGATCTTCGGCATCAAATGATCCGCCTCTCGCGCACCCTCATCAGCCGGTCCCCGGACCGGCTGATTTCTCTTTTGCTGCTGCCGGTGGCGCTGATCGCGCTGGGGCCGATCCTGCGGCTTTTGGCCGAGGGCTTTGGATGGGGCAGCGGGTTGACCCTGTCGCATGCGGCCGAGGTTCTGGGCCGCCCGACCACGCTGACCGCCTTGCAGCACTCGTTGATCACCGCCGGGGCCGGAACGCTGATTTCAATCGTGATCGGGGCTGCCTTCGCCTTTGTGGTGGCGCTGACCGATATTCGCGCGAAACAGGCGCTGGTGTTTTGCCTGATGATCCCGATGATGATCCCGCCGCAGATCACCGCGCTGGCCTGGATGCAAGTGACGGGGCCGTCGTCGGTGCTCCTGAAAACCTTGGGGATTGCGCCGCCGCTGGGCAGCCCGCAGCCGCTGCATTCGGCCTGGGGCATCGCGGTCTTGCTGGGCATTCAGCATGCCTCCATCGTCTTTCTGACGCTGCGTGCCGGGCTGCGGATGATCCCCGGCGATCTGGTCGAGGCCGCGCGGATTTCCGGCGCCCGGGGCGCCCGGGTCTGGGCACAGATCGTGCTGCCGCTGAGCCTGCCGAGCCTGGCCGCGGGCGCTGCAATGACCTTTGTGACCGCGCTGGGGAATTTCGGGATTCCCGCCATGCTGGGCATTCCCGCGCGCTATTCCACCCTGCCGACGCTGATCTATCAACGGCTTGCGGGCATGGGCCCCTCGGTGCTGCCGGAGATTGCGGTGCTGGCCCTGCTGATCGGCACGGTGGCCATTATCGGCGTGCTGGCCGGGCGGATCTTTCTGCGCCGCCGCGCCTATGGCCTCGTGGGTCTCTCGGCGCAGCCGTTGACGCTGACGCTGGGACGCAAACGCCCGGTGATTGAGTTTTTCCTGTGGGGTTTCATCGCACTGACGCTGGTTCTGCCGCTGCTGGCGCTTCTGGCCACCTCGCTGATCCCCGCCTATGGTGTGCCGCTGACCCTGCAGAGCGCCACGCTGAAAGCATGGGGCGAGGTCCTCTTCAACCAGCCCTTCACCCGCCGCGCCTATGCCAATTCGTTGTTTCTGGCCAGTGCCGCCGCCGCGATCCTGATGGCGGTGGCAATCCCGCTCGCCTGGATCATGAGCCGCCGTCCGACGCGCCTGACCCGTGCGATCGACACGCTGGTCGATCTGCCCTATGCGCTGCCGGGCGTGGTGCTGGCCATTTCGTGCATCCTGGCCTTCATGCGTCTGCCCTTCGGCCTCACGCTCTATGGCACGCTGACCCTCATCCTGCTGGCCTATCTCTCGCGCTTTCTGGTGGTGATGCTGCGCCCGGTGCAGGCTGCCATCGGCCAGCTGGACCCCGCGATGGAAGAGGCCGCCGCCAGTGCCGGGGCGCGCCTTGGCCGCCGTCTGCGCACCATCGTGCTGCCGCTCTGCGCCCCGGCGGCGGCGGCGGGCGCGATCCTCGTGTTCCTGACGGCGGTGAATGAGCTGACGGTCTCGGCCCTGCTCTGGGCGGGGGGCACGGAAACGCTCGGCGTGGTCATTTTCAACCTCGAAGACAGCGGCGATACGGTGATGGCCTCGGCGCTTGCCGCCTCCATCGTCGCGCTTGTCATCACCCTCATGGGGATCGTGCAGCTTGCTGCCGCCCGTTTGCCGAAAGGAACCGTGCCGTGGCAGGGTTGAGTATTTCCAACGTCTCCAAGCTCTTCGCGGGCACCCCGGCCCTGAACGGCGTCAGCGCCGAGATTGCCAAGGGCGAATTCGTGGCACTGCTGGGCCCCTCGGGCTGTGGCAAGACCACGCTCTTGCGCCTTACCGCCGGGTTTGAAATGCCCGACGGCGGCCAGATCGCGCTCGACGGGCAGATCCTTGCGGGCGGCGGCCGTTTCGTGCCGCCCGAAGACCGCAATATCGGCATCGTGTTTCAGTCCTATGCGCTCTGGCCGCATAAGACGGTGGCGGGCAATGTCGCCTACCCGCTGGAGGTCCGGCGGGTGCCCACAGCCGAGCGGCAGCGCCGCGTTGCTGAAGCGCTGGCGCTGACCGGCCTCACCGCCTTTGCCGACCGCGCGCCCGCGCAGCTCTCGGGCGGGCAGCGGCAGCGGGTGGCACTGGCCCGTTGCCTCGTCGCCGATCCGCGCGCGGTGCTGCTCGATGAGCCTTTGGCGAACCTCGATCTCGCGCTGCGTTCCGCCATGCAGGAGGCCTTCACCGCTTTTCACCGCCGCACCGGGGCGACGATGCTTTATGTGACCCATGACCAGACCGAGGCTTTGGCCTTGGCCGACCGCGTCGCGGTGATGCAGGGCGGCCAGATCCGGCAATTCGCGGCCCCCGAGGCGCTCTATGATCGGCCCCGCGATTGCTTTGTGGCGGGCTTTGTGGGGGATGGCGCGGTGATCCCCCTGCAGGCCACGACAATGCCACAGGGCGGGCGGGTCCTGGTCGAGGCGCTGGGTCAGCAGATCGAGGCGCGCGGTGCCGATGCCGCGCCGACCCATATCTGCATCCGGCCCGAGCAGCTGCGCATCGATCCGCAGGGGCCGATCCGCGCCCGCGTCAGCGCCTGCACCTATCAGGGCGGCCGCTTCCGGCTGGTGCTGGAGACGGCGCAGGAAACCCTGATCGCCCATGCGCCAATGCGCGCCCGTCCGGGCGAAGAGATGCGCCTGTCGCTGCAATCCCCTTGGGCCTTTCATGACCCAAGTGCCACCGCGATCCTGCGCGAGATGCAGGATGCGTGAATCTCTGATGTTCCACGCAGGGGTTGAGGATCGCGGCACCGCCCCCTGGATCGAGGTCTTGTCGGGTCTGGGCGAAAAGGGCCCCGCCTGTATCCGGCTCTGGACCGGGCGGCGGTTGTGGCTGCTGGATGTGGGTTTCGGTCCCGAGGCCAATTCGCCCTTTCAGCCCAAATGGTTGCAGGGGGCCGATGCGGTGTTCATCACCCATGACCACATCGACCATATCGGCGGCGCGGCGCATGCGATCCGTGCGGGCCTGCCGATCCACACCACGGCACAGACCGCGCGGGCGCTGCCGCCCGGCGCGGATCTGCGGCTGCTGCCCGAGCGGGGACAGACCGTCATCGACGGCATCACCCTGACCACCGGGCGCAATGGCCATGCTCTGGGCGGCGTCTGGCTGCATTTTGCGCTGGGGCGCGAGGGGCTGTTTTATTCCGGCGATTGGTCGGAGGAATCCGACTGGTTCGCCTTTGATCCGCCGCCTGCCGCCGGTACCGCGCTGATCGACGCCTCCTATCACCTCGACGCGGTGCCGCAACTGGCCCGGCGCGCCGCCCTGGATGCGGTGCTGGAGGGGCTCGACCCCTCGGTGCAGGTGTTGTTTCCGGTGCCCCCCTCGGGGCGCGCGGGCGAGGTGGCGCTGCATCTGATGGCGCGCGGTGCGGTCACGCTCGACGATGCCTGCCGCGCCACCTTGCGCGCCGCGCTGGCGGCGGGCGGGGTGAGTGCCAAGGCGCGCCAGCTGGCCTCGGTGATCGACATGCCCTTTGATCCCGCGGCGCGGTTCCTGATCTGCGACACGCCGAATGCGGATGGCGGCATGGCTTGGCGCCTCGTGCAGGATTGGCGCGACAGTGGCGCCCTGGGTCAGCGGGCGGTGGTGATCTTCACCGGCCATATGACCGCCCATGCCCGCGCCATCGCGGCGCATGGAGGGCATTTCACCCGCTGGAACGTCCACCCGCCGCTCGGCGATCAAAAGCGGATGCTGGCGCGGCTGGGCGCACGGCGCTTTGCGCCACTGTTTTGTCCCATGCCCGAGGATTACCTGCTGGAAACCGATCTGGCCCTGACCTTTGGCGAACGGACTCTGCTATGATCCTGCCCCCGTATGATTTTTGCCTGATCCGCCATGGCGAGACCGAGGCCAACCGCGATGGCATCATCGCGGGCCGGACCGAGGCGCAACTGACCGAGCCGGGCCGTGATGCCGCCCGCGCCCTTGCCGCGCAGGTCTGGCCGCGCCCCGTGGCGCTGTTCACCAGCCCGCAGGACCGGGCCCGCGAAACCGCTGCGCTGGCATTTCCGGCCCAAAGTGCGCGCGTTGTCGAGGATCTGCGCGAACGCAACTGGGGCATCCATGAGGGCCGCCCGCTTGCCGAACTTCCCCCCCGCACCACCACCCCCATTGCGGGTGAAGCCTGGGAGGTTTTGCTCGCCCGCGTCGCCGGGGCATTGCGGCAGTGCCTGATGGCGGCCGGAACGGCTCTGCCGGTCATTGTGGCGCATTCCGGTGTGATCCGCGCCGCACGCGCGCTCACAGGGGGCGATTTCACCGGGGCCTCAGCCCCGAACACAACCCCGCTGCTCTTCTCGGTCACCGCCGGTGGGTGGCACGAACAGCCGCTTTTCGCGGCAAGGAGCGACCGATGAGTTGCGTGATCTTTGATGTGGACGGCACCCTTGCCCAATTTGATGCCGAGCGGCTGGGTCCTTTGGTGCATGGCGTCGAAAAACGGTGGGACGAATTTCACGCGGCGATGGCCGATGCCCCCGCCATTGCGCCCATCGTCCGGCTGCTGCGCCATCTGAAGGCGCAGGGTGAGCAGATCGTCATATGTTCGGGCCGTCCGGTCGGTTGGCAGGCGCTGACCGAGGATTGGCTGCGGCAGGCCGATATCCCCTTTGATGCCGTCTATCTTCGGCAGCCGCAGGAAGATCCGCTGCCCGATCCTGACGCCAAGGCCCTTGCCCTGCAGCGCATCCGCGCCGACGGGCACCGGCCGTGGCTGGTGGTGGATGACCGATCCTCCGTGGTGGCTTTCTGGCGCGATGCCGGTCTGACCTGCCTGCAATGCGCGCCGGGCGATTTCTGAGCGGGGGCCAGGTACTGACTGCGGGGCAGGGCGGGGCGCAGCTCCCCGGCGCCGCGCCCCAAAGATCGGCTGCCCTGGCTTTTCCGCGCCTGGCCGCCAGCGCCATTTCGGCTACACTTCGCTGGGCCTTGGAGTCAGCAGGGATTTTGATGTCTCTCCTTTGTCCCGATTGGCACCGACGGTCGTGCCACTTCCTGCCCGACGAACGGGAGGGGGACCGGCATTATTCCATCGGCGCAACCATACGGAGCCGTGGTTGTGCCGGGTGCTGACAGCCGCCACACAAGTTTTGCCGCCCATCTTGGCAGGGCCCGGCGGCGGAGCCCCTGCGGGGTCTCAGTAATTTGCGGGCGGATCGCTGGCGGGGAACGACTCGTCGCTTTCTTCATCAACCTGCGACCAGGTCTTGGGAGGGTTGCGCATTGCCTCGGTGCCCGCGTCACGCACCTGCCGCACCTCGGTGTCCGTGGATTTTTCCGCTGGCAGGCGCCCAGGTTGCTTGGTGTTTTCCGGGCTTTCCGCATTGGCATTCGTATCCTGCCGGTGCTGGCCCGCAGGATCAATCTGCTGCTGCATCTGATTGATCGTGTTCCCTTCGGTGCGCAGCACTTCGGGGGGGATGATCGACTTTGGATTTTCCGTGTCCGACATGGAGTATCCTTTCTTGTGGCACCGCATCAGGGCGATATCGCCCGGTTGACAGGCAAAGCTGCCTGCGGCGGGCGCGTGTCCGCGGTGGGGTTTTGCTCCGGAGGGAACGCCCCGCTGCGGGCAATGGTTCCGGCCCCGCCAAAGTCCGGGGAAGCGCCGCCTGAACAGGCCCGTGTCGCCGGAAACGCGGGGCCGGAACCGACCCCCAGATCCGCAGCGCCGTGATGAAGCGCCTCCGGGCCCTCGGGGCGGCCCGGGGCTTCTGGCTTGGCTGATCCCGGGAGCCGAAAGCGCCGCTCGCGGTCCGGCGTAGGGTCGTACCGCAGCGCCGATGTGACCGGGCTCCGGTCCTGAAAGGAACAACGATTGTTGATTTTTGAACCTGAATCGGGGTGAGTGCCCCTTCGGTGTGGTTAAAAACAGGCAAGTCGCACCGTTAAAAGATGCGAAAAGCGTTGTTGTGTTATTTTTGTTGCTAACCTAGAGCAGTATGGAATCATGCCTTAAATTGCAGAATCGTTTTTGTGGAAGTTTATAATGGGAATGCGTGTACCTTTTCTGGGTCTCGTCTTTGGGCTTGGTATTCTTGCCGCCGGTCAGAGTTTTGCGCAGGACGAAGCGCTCTATGATGCGCCGCCGCCGCCAGATGCTGTTTTCGTGCGGTTTCTGGGAATGGAAACAGCTGCTCCGGTCACTTGGCATGGTGTCGACGTTCCGTTGGAAATACTGAAAACACAGGATTATTTGGTTTTTCATGGCCCGCAGGTTGCGATGGATCCCGGCCAGTTCGCGACGGTCATCGGTGCCGCGGGTGGCGCATCGGTGGATTTGATCGAGGGAGAGCGCAAAGCCGAGAAAGTGCGCATCAGCGTCGTGAACCTGTCCGGCCGCAGTGTCGATCTCAAGGCCGTGGGCAAGAAAGTTGTGCCGATTGTTGCCGACGTGGCTGCGGGGGGGATGGGGGAGCGTTTGGTGAACCCGATTTCCGTTGTTTTACAAACATTTGATAAAGGAAAGCCCCTTGGGGAAGAGTACAAGATAGATTTGCGCCGTGGGGAAGACCCGACAATTCTGGTCGATGGGGATGGCGCGGTGAGCCTGATTTATTCCGTTGTCCACAAGGGTATCGTCGAGTGATCTTCTCCACGGATCTCTTCGTTTTTCTGTTCTTGCCGGTTTTTCTCGCAATTTATTATGTGACGCCCTGGCGCGGGAAAAGTTACGTCATTCTGGCAGCGTCATACCTTTTTTACGGCTGGTGGCGATATGAGTACCTGCTGCTTATTTTCGCGATGTCGACCCTCAGCTTTTACACAGCCAAGATCGCCCACCACGGCAGCACACGCCGAATGCGCCTCGGTGCCATGTGGTTCGGGATCGGCTGTGACCTGGGTGCTTTGCTGTATTTTAAATACTGCAATTTCTTCGTCGATAATGTGAATGGCATATTAACCTTTTCAGGGTCGGAACATTGGGATGTGGCGCGTGTCCTTTTGCCGATCGGCATTTCGTTCCACACCTTCCAATCCATAAGCTATGTGATTGATGTCTATCGCGGAGACGCGCCGCCCGCGCGGCGGCTGGTCGATTTTCTCGCCTTTGGCGCGCTGTTTCCGCAGCTGATTGCAGGGCCGGTGCTGCGGTACAAAGATCTGGCGGATCAGTTCGTGAGCCGCACTCATTCGCCAGAACTGGTGACGCGTGGCGTCTATCGCTTCTTGCTCGGGCTGGCGATGAAAGTGCTTGTCGCCGATACGCTCGCACCTTTGGCGGACCGTATTTTCGCGCTGCCCGCACCGACCTTGTGGGAAAGCTGGCTGGGCGCTCTGGCCTATTCGTTTCAGCTCTTCTTCGATTTCGCCGGTTATTCCGGGATGGCAATCGGCCTGGGCTTGATGATGGGCTTTCACTTCATCGAGAATTTTGACCGTCCCTACATCAGCCGCTCTATCACCGAGTTCTGGCAGCGGTGGCACATCTCGCTGTCGACCTGGCTGCGCGACTACCTCTATATCCCGCTGGGGGGCAACCGGCACGGCAAGGTGCGGACCTATGTCAACCTCATGCTGACCATGCTTTTGGGGGGCTTTTGGCATGGCGCCAACTGGACGTTCCTGCTCTGGGGGGCGTGGCACGGCGGCCTGATGGCGTTCGAGCGTGCTTTGGGGGCGAAAGGGCGCAAGTCAATCTGGCCCGCCGCGGTGGCGCTGCCTCTGACCTTCTGTCTTGTGGTGATCGGCTGGGTGATGTTCCGTGCCAGCAGCGTCAGCGCGGCCTTTTCCATGTATGCTGGCATGATCGGCCTGAACGGCATCGCCATCACCCCTGAAATTGGCTGGCAGATTCAACGCAGTGAAATTCTGGTTCTGGTGCTT
Source organism: Phaeovulum sp. W22_SRMD_FR3 (assembly GCF_052113705.1). Taxonomy (NCBI): domain Bacteria; kingdom Pseudomonadati; phylum Pseudomonadota; class Alphaproteobacteria; order Rhodobacterales; family Paracoccaceae; genus Phaeovulum; species Phaeovulum sp. W22_SRMD_FR3. The sequence continues at coordinate 266,529 of NZ_JBGQOG010000005.1, forward strand.
GCGATGGGGCTGTGCCTGTTGCCGCGTGGCCTGAAGCTTGCCGATATAAGGATCCATCCCGCGCTGCAAAGCCTGACCTACAGCCTGCTCTTCATCGTCACCCTGAGCAGGATGGTCGCACAATCATTCTCCCCTTTCCTTTATTTCCAGTTCTAGGGCCATGTGGACAAAATATTCCGGCGTATCTCTGTTGGTGGTCATGGCGATAATTGGCGGCGCGAGCCTGGTTCAGGCCGATCTGAAGCCAATCTTGTCCGCCGACATTGTGGATGGAGAGACACAACAGCGGCTGGAGCGTGCCTTTGAGGCCGCGGTGATCGTGCGCGATCCTGCGATCGCCGCTTGGTCGGCCCTGCGGTACAGCGTATTTGGCGAAGTGGCCAAGGGCGTCGTGGTCGGGCGCAACGGCTGGCTGTTTTCGGATGAAGAATATCAGATTGATGTCACCTTCGAAGACAGATTGGCAACAAGCCTCGCGGAAATCCTGGCCGTGCGTGATGTTCTGGACGAGAGGGGGATCGCGCTGCAGGTCGCCTTGCTGCCGGACAAGGCCCGGATGGCCTCGGCTGAAGTAGTCACAGCGCGTGCGGCGCGGATCGAGGGGCGCTATGATCTGGCGCTGAACGAACTGCGGCGCGGCGGGATTGCTCTGCCGGATTTGCGGGCAGCGCTCTCGACCGTTTCTCCCGGTTTCCTGCGCACGGACACGCATTGGACGCCGGAGGGCGCTCAAACGGTGGCGGCAACCCTATGTTCTGCCGCGCCCTTGCTGAGTGAAGACCATGCACCTTTCACAACGACCGTTACCGGGTTCGCGGACCGGACCGGGGATTTGCTGAACTTTATTCCGTTGGGCCCGTTCACAGACGAACTGGGGCTGCTTCCGGAGCGGGTCGCCATTTACACGAGCGCGCGCGCCGATGCCGATGCGTTGGACCTGTTCGGCGAAACAGCTCCGCCGATTGCCCTGGTCGGGACCAGTTACTCCGCCATCGAGGACTGGCATTTCGCCGATTTCCTCAAATCGGCCTGTCAGGCAGATGTGGTGAATTACGCGCTGGAAGGGCAGGGGCCCTTTGAGCCCATGCGCCGGTTTCTCCGTCAGCTGGACACGGCAGAGACGGTGCCAAATGTGGTCCTTTGGGAAATTCCCGAGCGTTATCTGACTGTAGAGGCGGTACAAAAATGAAACTCAAGGCTGCATCCCTCGCTTTGGCGATGGGAATCACCGCGCCTCTGGCATCTGTTGCGCAGGTGAGCTGTCCCGCCCTCGCGGATGTCTCGCAATATCCTGCGGATTGGACTTGGCTGGCGCCGATTGAAATTGCGCGGGGCGGCACAAGAATGCTCCGCAAAGGCGATTTGGAGCCTCTGGACCGTCTGTCCCCCGACACGGTGTCCATGCTTGCCATCACGGTCAAATCACTGCGCGAGAGGTTCGGCACAAACCTCGCAATGATCCTGACGCCGCCACGCGGCCTGCCTTCCACCGATTTTCTCGCCGAGCGCACGGTGCGCCAGTCCTATCTGGACCTGACGGGCGATATCAGATCCGCTGGTGCGATCGTGCCGGATCTGAGCACGCTGGTTGCCGATGCCAGCCAACCCAAATTCTTTTTCGATACCGACACCCATTGGACCCCCGGTGCCGCATTGCGCACCGCGTTGGCGTTGCGCACCACGCTTGAGCAGGTGTTGACCCTGACCTTGCCCGATTTCGGATCCACCTATGTCCTTGGGGATACGAAGACCTTTGATATTGCAGGGTTGATCGGGGCCCGGGTTGCGGAAATCTGTCAGGTCGATGTCCCGGTCGAGACGGTGGAATATCAAGCCGTCGTCGCCGCCAAAGGTGCTGAGAAAGTCAGTGAAGACGATCTGTTCGGTGATCAGGTCGGGGGGCTTGGCCGCGTGGTGCTTTGGGGGACCAGTTTCTCCAACAAGGCCAATGAGGATCGCTTCCGTTGGGAGGATTCCGTGCAATATGCCTTGCAGCAGGATGTGGAGAATTGGGCTCTGGACGGCGGCGGTGTGGACATCGCGGCGCGCAGGTTCTCGGCGCATGGTTTTGACGAGAACCCGCCGTCGCTGATCCTCTGGGAGATCCCCTATACCGCTTTCTCGGAAGTGCCGTTCCGCTCGACCCTGCGCGAGGTGCAAAGCGCGGTGCAGCCCGATTGTACGCAGAGCCCCTATTCGTTTGAAGTTCGTCAGAGTTTCACGCCGGGGGAATGGGTGGACGGGCCGGTTGGCATGGCGCTGCAGGACCGGCTTGAGGTGGAGATGCCGGTGCTGACCAAAGGATCGCTGGAGATCGAACTCGATTTCAACGCCGGTCAGACAGAAACGATCAAAAGCCGGTTCAGTGGTCGTTTGCTTGGAGATGACGCGAGCAACACAAGCAGTTTTTACATCGGAAGCGCCAAGACAGAAGGGCTGATGGGCAATCCGGGCGGTATGCGCATGCGTTTTGTCGATGTGGGTGAACCTGTTGAGGCGGTCTTCAGGGTTTGCCCGACGGTTGCGGTTCTGATGCACTGAGCGTGGCTGCATTGAACCTGGTTGGCAGGTCTGTCTGTGTGGGCGCAGCCTGAGAAATGGAAATGCCCCCCACCCTGCGGTGGGGGGCATTATGTCTGGGTGCCGGTGGCGGCGGGCGTTAGGGCGCTTCGGCAACCGTGCGCGCAAACGCGCTTGCGGCCGGACCGGAGAGCGGCCCGCGGATGCATTCTTCGGCGATATTGGCCTTTTTGCAGAACTGGCTGAAGGCCACGATGGTCGACGAGGTCAAAAGCCCGTTCTTGCGCCCGTCATAAAGCCCATCTGCGTCCAGCACCTCTTGCATGAAATAGACATAGGCATTGGGATTTCCGCTGCGCAGCGCACGGATTTTGGCCGCGCGTGCCTTGGGGGCGGTTTCGCGGATCTCAGTGGCAAAATCTGCGTAGGCGCCCAATGTCTGCGCTGATTTCACGCGATCCCGGATCGGCACCAGATCCGGTTTGGCGGCGACGAGTGCGGCCAGTTTCGGTGCGGCATCCTGCGGCGCTGCCGGGGAGCTCAGATAGGCATAAACCGTTCTGAACGCGCTGGCATCCCCCTCACGCGCGGCCGTTTCGGCCAGTGCCGCAGCGGCGCTGACATCAGCGCCGAGGGTGGCCGCCTCCTTGGGTTGGCGAAGCACAGTCAGCGCCCCCGCCAGATTGCCGGTTTTCGCCAGCATCGCGGCCACGCGCAACTCGGCCTGCGGGTCAGGCGCTTGCCCGAACTGGCCTTTGTTGTAGCCCCGCATCAACAGCAGCATCGCGGGCTGGCTTCCGGCGTCGGCGGCCTGGCGCAAATCCGCCTCGGCAGCTTTGGGGTCTGCCGGAACAAGGTCGCCCGCCAACAGAAGCTTTGCGCGTTTGATATGTGCGCCCTCACTGTCGGCAGCGGCATATGCCGCCAGTGCCGCGGCCCCGTCGACCGGGCCGCCGGTGCCATCGCGGTACATGTCGCCCAGGGCGGCGGCATAGGTCGCATCGCCTGCCTTCAGCTCTTCTTCCATCAGCTTGCGGGCCTTGACCGGATCGGCGGCGATGCCGCGGGTTTTGCCGCGGTAATATGCGTTCAGGAGATCCCGGCGGGCACCCGTGTCGCCCAAGGCGGCGGCCTGCGCCATCAGCTGTTCTGCGCGGGCGGGATCCGTCGGCTTCACTTTGTCATTGAGCAGGAGTTTGGAGAGTTTCAGCATGGCGGGTATCGACCCCGCATCGGCGAAAGTTTGCAGCAGTTCGCTTGCTTTTTCTCCGTCACCGGCACTCAGCAGCGTGCTGACGATCAGGTTTTGCGCCTGAACATTGCCCTGTGTTGCCAGGCTTTCGAGGTCGGTCATCGCCTGCGATTTTTGACTGTCATCGGTGGCGTTTGCCAAAATTTCTTTGATCTGCGGCAGCGTGAGGGCGGCTTCGGCGGGTTTTGTTTCTGTGGCCGTCGGTTGGGTTTCTGTTTGCGCCTGCGCGAGGGCGGTAGCGGCTAAGGAAAAAGCCAAAGAGAGGGCGGTTGCCCTGAAAAGGTTGCACATAAGAAATGTCCTTTGTGGGGAAGACTAACCGTGGTCTTTGAACGCTACCACCCTTGGACTGTGATCGAAAGGCTTGCGGCCGCGCAGACGCGATTGTGATGGTGCACCACCATGCCACGTTCGTCTGTCGTCAGCGTCGTGACACCGGCCCGCCTGAAAAAATGGCCGCGCGGAAAGGTTCGCCCTAAAGTGGCGTGATGCCCAAACCCGGGCCGAGGCCGGATTTGGGCAACTTGCGCCGGGTTGCGGTGCCTAGTTCCGGATCAGTCCGGGCAGCCACAGGGCCAGGTCAGGCACCAACACCAAAAGCAGGATCAGGAACAACGAGCACAAAAGGAAAGGCGCGGAGGCCTGCACAATCTGCGACATCGTGGTGCCCTTCGGGCTGACCCCCATCATCACGAACAGCAACAGGCCGAACGGGGGGGTGGCCAGGCTCAGTTCCAGCGCCAGCAACATCACCACGCCAAACCAGATCGGATCGAAATGGTAAAAGGCGATCAGCGGCATGAAGATCGGCAAGGTCAGCATCATGATCGAGAGCTGATCCATGAACATGCCCAGCACGATCAGCACCACCAGCATCACCAGCAACATGGCATAGGCTGACAGCTCAAACCCCGTGGCGAAAGAGATCAACCCGCGTGAGGCACCCGAAAAGGCCAGCAGCTGCGAGAAGGTGGTCGAGCCGAGGATGATGATCAGCATCATCGCCGAGACCTTGACCGTGCCGCGCATGGATTTGACGATGACATCCCAGCTGAGGCGGCGGTAAAACGTCGCAAGGATCAGGACCGCAGCGGTGCCGCAGGCGGCGGATTCCGTCGGCGTCGCCCAGCCGAGCAGGATCAGCCCGATCACCGCAAAAACCACGAGGCCCATTGGCAACACGTCCCGCATCAGGCCGCCGATGATCTCGCGGAGCGGGTATTTTTCCGTGGCATAGCCGGGGGCGGCTTCGGGATCGAGGCGGATCATCAGCCAGATCATGAAGACATAGAGGCTGGCAAGAATGATCCCCGGGATCAGGCCCGCCATCAACAGGCCGCCGACGTCGATTTTGGCCAGCGATCCGAGCAGCACCGCGAGCGAGGAGGGCGGAATGATCATCGCCAGACCGCCGGTGGCGATGATCGGACCCATGATCAGTTTGGGCTTGTAGCCGCGCTTGATCATGTCGGGCATCAGCGAGGTGCCGAGCATTGCCGTATTGGCCATGGACGAGCCCGACAATGTGGCAAAGATTGTGCCACCGCCGACGGTAAGATAGGCAAGGCGCCCCCGGATATTGCCAAAGCATTTGTCCAGCGCATTGAAAACGCCGATGGCGAGGCCCGAATGAAACAACAGCTCGCCCATGATCAGGAACAGGGGCACGGGCACCAGGGTGAAAGTGGTCACCGAGGCCGAGGCATTGACCAAAAGCTGCTCGATGCCGGCGAAACCACCCATCAACAGCACGACCCCGACCATATTGATGATCAGGAACGAAATGGCGACGGGGATGCCCATGAACATCAGCCCGACAAGGCCACCGATGAGCAGCGCCGTTGCGGAATACCATTCCATCATCTCAGTGATCCCCTTCCGCGCCGGTATAGGTTTCGCCGCGCAAAAGCATGCGCAACAGCTCGGTTGCCATCAGGAAAAACCCGACGGCGAGGAAGGCGAAGAGGATCCAGGCGGGCAGGCTGACGGCGCGGACATCGACGTTTCCGGCGCGTGCCTGCGCGATGGCGAGACGTGCCGCAACCACACCCAGAAGCCCCGTCGCGCCCGCACCCAACACCAGCGAGAGGCGGCTGACCAGGCCCTGAACTGCGCGCGGCATCAGGCCGAGGATCGAGGACACCGAAACATGCCCGTTGATCCGCACCAGCCAGGGTGCGGCCGCCATCGTGCTGAACAAAAGCACATATTCGACAATGGCGCTGATCGCCCGGAAGGGGCGCAGACCCAGATTGCGGCTGATCACGTCATAGATGACAAGCACGGTGACAATCGCGAGCGAGATCCCCGCGAGACAGGCAAGCCCGTAGATGAGACGGTCGTAAGATCGAAGGATTTTTTGCATTGGTATCTGCCCAAATGGGATATCGGCGGCAGGATGACTGCGCCGATATCAACCGGGGTGACGCTTAGTGCGAGAAATAGGCCGCACGCAGTTTCTCGTAATCGGGCGACCCTGAGGCCTTCAGTCGCGCCCAGACCGAATCATAGGCCTGATTGACAAAGGCGTCGCGCGCCGGACCTTCGAGGGTGATGACCTGCATCCCGTTGCCTTCGAGCTTGTCGGTGACCTCTTTGGTGTAGCTCTGCCATTCCGTATATGAGGTTTCCTCAAAGGCGGCGGCGGTATCGGTCAGGATCGTACGGGCCTCTTCGCTCAGCGCGTCCCATTTCTTCGGCGAGATGTAGATGCCGAGATCGGTTTGGAAGATGCTCGGCTCCAGACGGTATTTCAGGAACTTGTCCCAACCCCAGCCTTCGATCGAAGAGGCCGGATAGCCCATGCCGTCAAAGGTGCCGCGCTCAAGGCCGGTGTAGACATCGGGCACCGGAATGCTGACCGGCACCGCGCCGAGGCTTTCATAAAAGGCATTGTAGAGCGGCGAGGCGCGCAGGCGCAGGCCAGTCAGATCAATCTCGCCATTTTCTTTGAGTTTGGGCTTTTCGAGGAACCACAGGTTCACCGGCGCGGCCGGGGCGAACCGCGAGAGGATATGCACGCCCAGTTTCTCCTGCCCGATCTTCTGGATCAGCGCAAAACCGCCGTTCTCGCGCGAGACGAGGGGCGGGACGTCACTGCCGACCCAGGCGTCGGCCTCCGGCATGGTGCCCAGCACATAGCTGAGCGGGCCATAGGTCATGTCGACCACGTTGCGCCCCACCGCATCAATTTGCTGCAGGCCGGGGATGGCTTCGGGGCCGCCGACGACCTCGATCTGCACGATGCCTTTGCCGCGGGTGTTCACCTCCTGAACGAAGCGACCGTAGAGGCTTGCCGTGGTATCCGAGGACGGGAAAGCCGTCAGCGAGCGCAGGGTGTCTTCTGCGGCGGCAGCGCTGCCCCAGACCATCCCATGCGCTGCAAGGAGTGAAGTGAAAAGCATGCCGCGAAGCACAGGGGTAAAGGTGGAAAGTGCCATATCCGTCTCCATGTTGGATGGTCTTGTCGCAAAGGGGGAATCTTCGCTCCCATGGCACTGAAGCTAGCAGTTTGATTTGGAAAGTTTTTTGCTATTTTTGCAAAACAGACTTATGAAAAGCTGAAATAACACTGCGCGGGCGATGCAGCGTTGGTTTGATAAAATCATATTTAAAACAATAGTTTAAGACACCTGCGCCGGTGTGGTCCGGCGCCGGGGCCGCGGCAATCGCGCGGCCCCGGACCGAGGAAAGTCAGAGCTCTTTCTCAACCCGCGCGAAAGCACTGTTGAGCGCATCCACAATCACCATGACCTCTTGCTCATTGATCACCAGCGGCGGCGACAGGATGATGGTCGATCCGGCGGGCCGCACAATCGCGCCCGCGTCGCGGGCATAGGCGGCGACCTTTTCGCCAAGGCCGGTGCCGGGGTCCAGCGACAGCCGGGTCTTTTTGTCCGAGACAAGGTCAATGCCCACCATCAGGCCCTTGCCACGCACCTCGCCGACAAGGCTCGAAGAGGTGGCGAGATGCTGCAGACTGTCGAGCAGCAGTTTGCCTTGCCGGGCGGCATTGGCGGGCAGATCCTCACGCTCGACGATGTCGAGGGCGGCCAGACCCGCCGCGCAGGCCAGCGGGTGACCCGTCGCGGTAAAGCCGTGCATGATGATGCCATTGGGCGAAAAGCCCTTGTACCAGGCAGAAGTGACACGCTTGTTGAACGCGGTTGCGGCCAACGGGATATAGCCCGACGAGATGCCCTTGGCGAAGCACATGATATCGGGTTTCACGCCCCAGCCGCGCGCGCCGAACATGCTGCCGGAGCGGCCGAACCCGGTGACCACCTCATCCGAGATCAACAGGATATTGTGGCGGTCCAGCACTTCACGCACCTTGGGCCAGAAGCTGGCGGGGGGTACGATGACACCGCCCGCGCCCTGAATCGGCTCGGCGATGAAGGCGGCAACTGATTCAGGTCCTTGGTGATAGATCTCGCGCTCAAGGAGCGTGACGATCATCGCCGAGAGCGCTTCCGGATCCTCGGTATAGGGGTTGCGGTAGGTCCAGGGGGTGTCGATCTGCGTGCAACCGGGCAAAAGCGGGCCATAGACGTTGCGGTAATAGGGCGCGCCATTGACGGAGACGCCGCCGAAATGGATGCCGTGATAGCCATTCTTCAGCGAGATGAACTTGTAGCGGCCCGATTCGCCCATCAGGTTCCAGTACTGCCGCGCGAGCTTCAGCGCGGTTTCCACCGCATCCGAGCCGTTGGCCGAGAACAGCACCTTGTCCATCTCTTCCACATCGGCCATCGCGCAGATCTTGGCCGACAGTTCAATCGACGGGCCCGTCGCCGTGCCGGCAAAGCTGGAGTAATACGAGATCTTGTCCATCTGCGCGATGATGGCCTCTTTCACCTCGCGGCGGTTGTGCCCGACATTGACGTTCCACAGGCCGCCAATGCCATCGACATAGGATTTGCCATCGATATCGGTGACATAGCACCCTTGCGAGTCAGTGATGATCTGCGGCGGATGCTCTTGCGAGATCAGCGGATGGGTCATCGGGTGGAACTGATGGCGTGCGTTATGCTCGCGCAGGAAGTTATCCGTGCGGTCCAACATGATTGTCTCCAGTGGGAAAGGGGGGGTGGCCGCATTGCGTGCCACCGGGGGAATTGATCGGGGGCGTTATTCGAAAACGCTGCCCAGATTGTCGTAAAGGGCGGGGTTTGCGCGTTTGATCCGGGTTGCGACCAGCAGGCCGATGACGCCCGCAGCCGCAATGATGACGGGGACCAGATAGACAATGGGCGAGTCCACGCCGATCAGCATTCTGAGGTTCTGCAAGACCAGCGCGATGACCGTCACCAGACCCGCGAGGCCGAGAAGCGGCAGGATCAGGGTCATCAGAAGCGGGTGTTCAGGGGCATTGACCCGCCGGAAATAGGCGATGATCGCCAGCGAGACCATGACCTGCACCGCCAGCACCGCAAGGACCGCCATGCCCGACATCCAGGAGAAGACGATCCGCATCGGATCGGCGCCGAGCAGGATGAACGTGCCGAGGATGATTGCTGCCGTGGCGGTTTGCAGATAGCCCGCATGCGAGGGTGAGCCGTAGACCGGATGCGCCTGACCGAGGGTTTTGGCAATGATCCCTTCACGGCCGAGCGCGAAGAAATAGCGGTTCAGCGTGTTGTGGAACGACAGCACGCAGGCAAAGAGCGAGAGCAGCAGCAGCGCGTTCATCAAGGTCACCGACCAATGGCCGAGCACGTTTTCGGCGGCGGTGAAGAACAGCGTCTCCAACCCGTTCTGCGCCACGCTCTGGATGTTCGAGGGGCCGTAATAGACCGCGATGGCCCAGGTCGAGAGCGCATAGAAGGCGGTGATCAGCGTCACGGCGACATAGGTGGCGCGCGGGATCGTGCGGTGCGGATCGCGGGCTTCATCGCCGAAGATCGCGGTGGCTTCAAAGCCGATGAACGAGCCGATCACAAAGACCAGTGCCACGCCAAGGCCGGGGGAGAACACGGTTGCCGGGGCGAAGGTGGTCAGGGTCAGGCCCTCGGGGCCGCCGCCCTGCAGGATGATGCCGATGTCCAGCATCAACAGGATCAGAACCTCCAGCGTCATCGCCACCGCAAGGATCTTGCCGGAAAAGGCAATGTTGCGCTGCCCGGCCAGATGCACCAGCAGCATGGCGATCAGCGACCAGACAAACCACGGCGCTTCAAGCCCGAGGCCCGCCATCGCGCCCTGAAAGAACACGCCGAACATCGCGTAAACCGCGCATTGCACCGCCGTATAGGTCAGCAGCGCCATCATCGCCCCGGCAACGCCGGCGGGGCGCCCCAGGCCCTGCGCGATATAGGTGTAGAAACCGCCGGTGCTGCCGATATGGCGGCTCATGGTGGTGAAACCGGCCGAAAAGATGATGTAGAGCAGCCCGGAGAGCAAAAACGCTCCCGGCACGCCCGCGCCATTGCCAAAGGCGAAGGCCACGGGCGACGCGCCCACCACGGCGGTCAGCGGTGCCGCCGCCGCCACGACAAAAAACACGATATGCGCGAGACCGATCGAGTTCCGCTTGAGATGCGTGGTGCCGTTTGGCGGCGCCGTTTGGGCATCGAATGACATTATGATGACTCCCTGATGATGCTTTTGTTTTTTGCCAGTATGCCACGCGCGTCTTGACAGCCCATTGCCAACCGCGCCATTGATCCGATAAATTGCGCCAAGGAGAGCCCATGCGGCACGCAAACAGCCCCACCGGGCAGCCGGGCCGGACGACCATACGCGCTTCGGCGCTGACGCCGCTTTATGAGTATCTCGTGGCGTCGCCGATCGACGAATCAGGGCTGCTGGCAGAGCAGAACCTGCGGGTTGCTGATCTGGCGGATCCGTATTCGGTTGTGGCGCTGTCGCAATATGTGGCGCTTTTCGAGGCGTCGGCCGCAGCCCTTGAGGATGCCTCGCTGGGCTTGCGGATCGGCATGAAGGCCCGGCCCGCGGATATGGGGCCGATGGGCGTCTTGTTCTCGCTGTCGCCCACCCTGCGCGTTGGGATGCAACGGCTTGCGGCCCATGTGATGGCCCTGCAGGGCGGCACGCAGTCCTCGCTCTTCGAGGCGGATGACGAGTTGGTCTGGACCTACAGGCCGAGCGACCCCGCGCTGTGGCCGCGCCGTCAGGATGCGGAATACACGCTGGCGGCGGTCTGTCAGTTGATCCGCTCGAGCTTTGCTTCGGACTGGCGCCCGGTGGAGGTGCATTTCGAGCATGGCGACGAGGCGGACCCGGCGTTGATGCAGCGCGTTTTCCGCGCCCCTGTCCTTTATCGCCAGCCCTGCAACCGGCTGATCCTGCGGCGCAGCGATGCGATGCGGGTCTACCGCGCCGAGGACAAGGGGCTGGTCACCATTCTCGAACATCACATCGGTGATCTGATCCGGCAATCGACGTCCAGCCTCTCGGTCACCGAGAATGTGCGCAACATGATCGGCGCGTTCCTCGGCAAGAAACCGATCACGGTCGCCTCACTCGCGGCGGAAATGCGGATGTCGCCGCGCAGTTTTCAGCGGCATCTGGCCGAGGCGGGCACGTCGCTGCGGGCCTTGCTGCGCGAGCACCGCGAGGCTTTGGCCGTGACGCATCTGGGCGAGACGGGCGCGCAGGTGGGGCAGGTTGCCGACGCGCTGGGATATGCGGATGGTACGGTGTTCTGGCGGGCCTATCGCAGCTGGACCGGACAGGAACCGAGTGCCCTGCGCAAGCGTGGAACGGGTAAAAGCCCCTCCGGCGCAGGGCCGGAGGGGTAGTCGGGGGGGAAGAAGCCGGGGTCTGGCGTCAGCGGTAGGCGATGCAGACCGATTTGGTCTCGAGGTAATTCTCGACCGCGCCCGCGCCATGTTCGCGCCCGATGCCGGATTGCTTCATGCCGCCGAACGGCATGTTCTGATCCGGAATGTTGTGGCTGTTGACCCAGACGGTGCCCGCCTGAAGCCGGGGCACATATTTCATCATCTTGTTGAGGTCAGTGGTCCAGATCGAAGCGCCCAGACCAAAGCGGGTGTCATTCGCCATACGGATTGCCGCATCTTCATCGGTGAAGGGGGTGACCGAGATGACAGGGCCGAAGACCTCGTCCTGCATCAGGGCCATGTCCTGGCGCACATCGGTAAACACCTCGGGCGCGACGAAAAAGCCGTCTTCCGGCGCGGTGGCGCAGATCATCGGTTTTGCGCCCTGTTCGATCCCGCGCGCGATGCAGGATTTCACATGCGCCTGATGGCGGGCGGAAACCACGGGGTTGATCTGGTGACGCGGGTCAAGGCCGGAGCCGATGGAGAGGCTGCGGGTGATGTTGGTGATCACCTCCAGCGCCTTTTCGTAGATCCCGCTTTGCGCATAGATCCGCACGCCCGAACAACAGGTCTGCCCGGTGTTGAAAAAGCTGCCGATGCCCGCCGCGACGCCCAGAAGATCGAGGTCCATGTCGTCAAACATCACCATCGGCGCCTTGCCACCGAGCTCCAGCGTGACGCGCTTCATGTCCTTCATCGCCTGCACGCCGATCAGCTTGCCGGTCTCGGTCGAACCGGTGAAGGCGATTTTCGCGATGCCGGGATGCGCGACCAGCGGCGCGCCGGTGTCTTCGCCCATGCCGGTGACGACGTTGACCACCCCCTCCGGGATCCCGGCTTCAAGCGCCAGCTGCGCCAGCCGGATCGAGGTCAGCGGGGTCTCTTCGGCGGGTTTCAGGACAATCGTGCAGCCCGCCGCCAGCGCAGGCGCAATTTTCCACGAGGCCATGTTCAGCGGGAAGTTCCAGGGGGTGATCGCCGCCACAACCCCCACCGGCTCTTTGCGGGTATAGGCCTGATAGCGCATCCCCGGCGGGATCGGGATCGAGACATCCAGCGTGCTGCCGGTGATTTTCGTGGCCCAACCGGCCATATAGCGGAAATATTCTGCCGATGCCGTCACTTCGATCAGGCGCGACAGCATGATCGACTTGCCGTTGTTGAGCGTCTCGAGCTGCGCCAGTTCCTCGCCATGCGCCTCGATCAGATCGGCGAGTTTCAGCATCAGCCCCTGACGCTGGGCGGGCAGCATTTTCGACCAGGGGCCCTCAAACGCGGCCTGCGCGGCTTTGACGGCGCGGTCCACATCTTCGGCCGATCCTGCGGGGACGCGGGCCAGCTCTTTGCCGGTGGCCGGGTTGTAGACGGCAAAGGTCTTGCCGCTGGCCGAGGCGACATTCTCGCCGCCGATCACCATTTTTGGCGCGGCGAGGAAATCCGCGACGGCGGGCAAAAGCGTGTCAACGGCGCTGTCGGGCGGTGCGATTTTCATAGGTCTCTCCCTGAGTTTTTGCCGCGCCAGTCATCTGGCGGGGCCTTGGGCCGTTCGCGACCCGTGAGTGATGCGCCTTCTTAAGAGGCTTTGGTGAGCACGAAGTCATAATCGGCCACCCAGGCCTCAGACTGGCTTTGGGTGGGGACAAAGGTGGTGATCAGCGATTGCTTGACGCCAAAGACGGCATCCGAGGTCAGATAGTCATCCCCCGCCACAAAGGTGTGGGTGATGACGCGCTCAAACCCCGGGGCGGTCACCAGAAAATGCATATGCGCGGGCCGCCAGGGGTGACGCCCCAGCGCCGCCAGCATCCGGCCCACAGGGCCATCATCGGGGATCGGATAGGAGACCGGTTTGATCCCGCGGAACGCATAGCGCCCGTCGGGGCCAGTGCGGAAGATACCGCGATTGTTCCACTGGGGCTGAAGCCCGGGCTGCTGCACGTCGTAAAACCCGTCGGCATTGTCAGACCAGACGTCGATCAGCGCGTTTTCAACCGGATTGCCGTCCAGATCGAGGACACGGCCCTGATAGAGGCAGATCTCGCCCTTGCCATCGAGGCTGATCTGCGCGCCCATCGGCCGTTCGGGGGCATTGGCCACATGAAACGGGCCAAAGACCGTGGTTTCGGTCGCGCCTGCGGGCTTGGGGTGGTTCACCGCATCCACCAGCATCGAGGCGCCCAGCGTGTCTGACAACAGGATGAACTCCTGCCGCTGATCGCTGCACATCTGGCCGGTTTCGGTCAGAAAGCCGATGGCGCTCTCCCATTCGGCCTCGGTCAGGCGCACGTCTTTGATGAAGGCATGCAGATGGCGCACGAGCGAGGACATCACCAGTGCCAGCCGGGGATCGGTTTCGGCACCAATCCGGGCGTTCACAACCTCAACGGAATTCTCTGCGGTCAGATATTGCGACATGGTTACCTCATTCGGAGAGTGGACGGGTGCCGTGATAGGCCCGCGCGATAAGGTCGCGCAGGGCCCGGGGCTCAAGCGGGCGCGGGTTCCAATAGGGATTGGCCAGTGCCAGATTGGCGGCCCGTGCCACCCCGGCCTCCGGCATGCCCAAGGCAGCCAGGCCTGCCGGTGCGCCGACCGCCCGGCCCAGATCATAAAGCGCACCCGCGGGATCCGCGCCGAGCACGGATCTGAGCTGCGCCATCACCTCCGGGATCGCCGGGGCATTATAGGCCAGCGCATGCGGCAAAACCACCGAATGGGTTTCGGCATGCGGCAATTCAAAGCTGCCGCCGAGCGTGTGGCAGAGCTTGTGATGCAGCGCCATCCCGACCGCGCCAAGGCAGGTGCCGCAGAGCCAGGCGCCATAGAGCGCCTCGCTGCGGGCGGCGCGATCTTGCGGATCCTGCGCGATGGCGGGCAGCGCCCGGGCGAGGGCCGCGATCGCCTCAAGCGCGAGGGCATTGATCACCGGGTTGGTGTCCCGCGCATAAAGCGCCTCGACCGCATGGGCGATGGCATTGATCCCGCTGGTGCCCGACATGGCGGCGGGCAGGGTCATTGTCAGATCCACGTCATAGATCACCACTTCGGGCAGCACTTTCGCGGTGACCTGCGTGCGCTTTTGCCCCCCGTCCGTCTCGCCGATGATCGGCGTCATCTCCGATCCCGCATAGGTGGTGGGCAGCGCGATCTGCGGCAGATCCGTGCGCAGCGCAATCGCCTTGCCAAGCCCGATGGCCGAGCCACCCCCGAGCGAGATGACTGCATCCACCCCAAGCTGGCGGGCATGCTCGGTTGCGGCTTCGCTGACCTCCACCGGCGTGTGCATGGCGGCCCGGGCAAAAACCCCGACGGCGCGGGCGCCAATGCGGGCCGCCAGCGCTTCGGCCTCGGCGGTTTGCGCCGCGGTGGAGAGGATCAGGACCCGCTCCGCGCCGAGCAGCGTCAGTTCTTCCGGCAGGCGGGCGATGGTGCCGCTGCCGAAAATCACGCGGGCGGGATGGCTGGTGTAGGTAAACTGGCGCTGTTGCATTCAGACTTCCCCTGCCGATGCGACGACGTAATCGACCTGATGGCGCGCGATGCGCAGCCCGGCCAGCGTATCGCGCAGCGCCAGATGCGCGGGATGAACCGCATAGGCCGCGAGTGCGGCAGCACTGTCGAACTCGGTCACCAGCACCATGTCACAGGCGTAGTCGATCCGGCTGATGTCGATGCCGATCTCCAGATGCGTCATGCCGGGGATCGCGCCGCGCAGGGCTTCGAATCCGTTGCGTACCCGGGCCATGGCAAGAGAGCGCTCTGCGTCAGTTTCGCCAGTGACCCGCCACATCACAATATGGCGGATCGGGCAGGGGGGCTTTGTGGCCATCGGGATCCTCGTGTTTGTCACGGCACAACGTCAGGGTGCCGCTTTTTTCAGCTCTGACAGTAGCAGCTGCTTTTACAGGATTAATCACGTATTTCAGGAAACAGTTTTGCAGTTTCGTCAAAAAAAGCACCTCGCGCGCAATAAGAGAATTGCCAGATGTCCGATTTGCAGTAACATTAACGTAACAAATCATGGATGCACGCAATGGACAGGCTCACCGAACTCGAGGTATTCGCAAAGATCGCCGAAGAAGAAAGCCTGACCCAGGCCGCCAGTGCCTTGGGCATTTCCGTCTCGGGCGTCAGCCGGCATCTCTCAGCCCTGGAGGATCGGCTGCAGGTGCGGCTGATCCAGCGCACCACCCGGCAGATGCATCTGACGCTGGAAGGCGGGCGTTTCGCGGCGAGTGCGCGGGAGATTCTGGCCAGTTTGCGCGACGCGGAGGACAGCATCAGCCATGTCGCGGCGGAACCGCGCGGCACCCTGCGCGTGGGCGCGTCATTGTCGTTTTCCATGCTGCATCTGATGCCGGTTATCGCGCTGTTCCGCACGCGCTATCCGCAGGTCAGCGTCGAAGTTCAATCCTCGAACCGGTATTATGATCTGGTCGAGAACGGGTTGGATCTGGCCGTGCGCACACGCCGGGTTGAGGTGGACAGCAGCGTCACGATCCGCAAACTCGCAGAGGTCAAACGGGTTTTGACGGCGTCACCCGCCTATATTGCGCGCAACGGGATGCCCCGAACCCCCGAAGATCTGCAGCAACGCGCGATGCTGCTGTACACGTTGGCCGATGATTGGGAGCGCCTGCATTTTTGCCGGGACGGCGAGGTCAGGGTGCTGCCGGTGAAAGGCGAAGTTGTTTCCAATGATGGGCAATTGCTGCGTCAGGCGGCGCTGGATGGCCTGGGGATCATGGTTCAGCCGGCCTATGTGGTCTATGATGACATCCGCGCGGGACGGCTGGTGCGCGTGCTGCCCGACTGGGAATTGCCGCGGCTGACGATGAACATTGCCTTCCCGTCGCGCAGCCATCTTCCGGCGCGCACCCGGCTTTTCATCGACACTTTGGTCGAGTATTTTTCCGACAACCGCTTCGAAGCTCTGTGGGCGCAGGTTTGAGGGCACAAGTCTGAGGGCAGGGGCCCGGCCGGATTTTGCATTATCCCGGGAATTGCAAGAATATGCAGGGCGCAGGGCGACGCTCCGCAGCGCGGGATGTCCGAATGCGCGGCTTTCGAGATATACCAATCACACCTGACGCAGCCCCGCCCCGAAAGGGTCAATATCGGTGGCCCGGCCTTGGGGGGGGGCGGTCTTACATGCGGTCGAGCCGGGCGAAAACGCGGCCCAGAACATTGTTGAGCAGCACGCGTTCTTCCGCCGTGATCTCACCAAAGCTGTCCTGCAGGATCGATTGCGCTTCGACCAGCGCCAGAGCCCGCAGCCGGTCGCCTTTTTCGGTCAGACAGGCCTCGGTCACCCGGCCATCGGTCGGGCGCACGCGCGTGGTGACCAGCTCATCGGTGATCATCCGCTGTACCACTTTGGTGGTGGTGTTCAGCCGCATGGTCGACAATTCCGCAATCTCCGAGATCGACAGATATTGCTCTTCCCAGAGTGAGATCAGCACCCGCCAGCGCGGCACATCAATGCCGATCGGCTTCAGGCGCCGCTCGAGTGCCTGCACATAGCGGGCATTCACCCGGCTGATCCAGTAAAACGGCCAGTCCATTTTGACATGTCTTGCGCTGGGGGCGTTCACGGGAGGCTCCTCGGTGGTCCAATGATTGTCGCGGCCCTGCGCCTGAAACGTCCGGGGCGGGTCGGTAAGCTCTGGTGCAGATAATGCCAATGGGGGGAGAAGGTAAAGTAATGTGCACATAATTTCACCAGCTTTTGCGGCGGCGGCTGCCGGTGTTTTCCCCGCGCCGCTGCCGGTCAGCCCGCTTTCAGCGTGTGGAACCCGCGGCCAAACCACAAAAGCGCACTGGCCTGATCCTTGACGGAGGTTGCCTGAACCTCACAGAAGAAAACGCTGTGCGTGCCCCGCGTTTGCACATCGGCGATGCGGCAATCGAAGGAGACGGTGGCATTTTTCAAAACCGGCACGCCGGTTGCGGCCACCCCCCAGGCCTCCGGGACGAAACGGTCTTCGCCGGTGTAGCGCGCGAAGGAGAGCGACAGCGCCTGATGCTCTTCCCCCAGCACATTGACGCAAAGCGCCGCATTGCGGACGAAAGCGTCATGAGCAAAGGCATTGCGGTTGATGCAGACCAGCAAGGTGGGCGGCGTGTCGGTGACCGAGCAGACCGCAGAGGCGGTCAGCCCGTGCCGGCCCGCCGGGCCATCGGTGGTGATGAGGTTCACCGCAGCACCCAGCAGGCTCATGCCATTGCGGAAGGCCTGTGCTTCGGCGGGGATCGGGGCGGGCGTGGTCATGGGGCCTCCTTTACACGTCGAGGACGAGCGTTTTGGAGCAGGCGCGCGAGCAGCAAACGCAGATCGCATCGCCGTCGTCCCGCTCATCTTGGGTCAGGAATTTGTCGCGGTGGTCCGGCACGCCCTCAAGCACATCGGTGACACAGGTGCCGCAAACGCCCTCTTCGCATTTCACGTCGATCTTGATGCCTTGCGCCGCCAGAACCTTGGCGATGGTGTCGTTCGGCCCGACGGTCACCGTGATGCCCGACCGTTGGGCGACCACCTCAAAGCTCTCGCCCGAGGTGTCGACATCGGCCGAGAAATACTCGCGGTGGACATTCGAGGTCGCATGGCCCGCAGCCTCGGCGGTGCTGATCACCCAGTCCATGAAGCCCTGCGGCCCGCAGACGTAAAGATGTGTGGCCGCATCCGGGGCAGGCAGATCGCGGGTCAGATCAAGGCGTTGCTCCGGGGCGGCATCATCGTGGTGAAACACCACATTCGCTGCCCAAGGTGCTTTGGCGATCATCTGTTGAAAGGCTGTGACGCTGGCCGAGCGCGTGCAATAATGCAGCGTGAAGGGACGCCCGAGGGCGTGCAGGCGCTGCGCCATCGCCAGCATCGGGGTGATGCCGATCCCGCCGCCCAGAAGCACGGTGTTTTGCGCATCCTCCGCCAGCGGAAAATGGTTGCGCGGCCCCTCGACGGGAAAGCGGGCGCCGGGCGTGGCCAGACGGTGGACCGCCTCCGAGCCGCCGCGGCTGTTCGGATCGCGCAAAACGCCGATCTCGTAAAACCCGGTTTCGGCAGGGTCGGAGCAGAGCGAATATTGCCGCCACAGATCGCAGCTATCATCGACCAGATGCAGGTCAAGATGCGCGCCCGCGGTAAAGGCGGGCAGCGCCGCGCCATCGGGGGCAGAGAGCCGGAGGCGCACGATATTGCCCGCCTCTTCAATGCGCTCTGCGACTTTCAGGGTCATCATCGTTTCGCTCATCGCATGTAGATCCCGCCGTTAACATCCCAACAGGCGCCGTTCACAAAGCCCGCCGTCGGGCCCGCCAAGAGCGCCACCAATTGCGCCACGAAAACCGGATCGCCCAGATGGCCCACCGGAATCCCGGCCAGTGCCCCGGCCATCTTCTCGGGCGTGATCACCGAGCGGACCATCGGCGTGTCCATTGGCCCCGGCGCGATCGCATTGCAGGTCACGCCAAACGGGGCGAGATCGCGCGCGAAAATCTTGGTCAGCGTCAGGATCGCGCCTTTGGAGGCGGCGTAATGCGCCCCGGTGGCGGTGCCGCCATTCTGCCCGGCAAGCGAGGCCAGATTGATGATCCGGCCATAGCCGCGCGCCTTGAAATGGCGGCCAAAGATCTGGCTGCCCGCGAAAGTGCCGCCCGCATTGGTCGACAGGATCGCGTTGAAATCGGCCGGGTCGATCTCCAGCACCGGTTGCACCGCGGTGCGGGCGGCATTGTTCACCAGCACCTCGACCGAGCCCCAGCGGTCGATGGTTTTGTCGAGCACGCTCTGGAAATCCCCGGGTCTGGTCACATCCAGCGTCGCGGTGACCGCGGTTTCCCCCGCCAGATCCAGTTCCGAGGCCAGCGCGGCGCCGGCCTCGGCATCCAGATCCGAGATGATGACGCGAAACCCCGCCCGGTGCAGCGCCCGGACGGCCTCGGCACCAAAGCCCCGAGCGCCACCCGTCACCACCGCCGTCTGGATTTTCTCCGGAAGCGGCGCGGTCATCAGAACAAATAGCTGAACGAATTCAGCATCCCGTCAGAGTTCAGCAAACGCGCCACCTTGTCGTGGATCTTGAAACCGTTTTCGGTGACCAGCAGCGTATAGGTCAGATCGGCGGCCCAGACGCGCTGGCGGCCGAATTTGTCCTCGATCAGATGTTCGGCGCAGCGCACCACCAGACGGTCGCCCTCGGCGCTGTCGATCCTGAAGCGCGAGATGGTGCGCACGGTTTTCGCCGGCGGGGCCGAGGAAATCGAAAACCCCTGCTGGAACCGCGCCACGCGGTCTTTGCGCATCTTGGCATTGTCGTGGCACAGGTTCAGCGCATTGGCGAAATCTTCGGTATCGCCGATGGGCAGGGTGTAAAAACCCTTGCCCTCCCACAGGGCCAACCAGGCGTCATAATCCTTGCGGTCGAGCAGATCTGCTTCCGACCAGATGAATTCAGCAACCGCCGTCAGTTGGGCCGTGCTGTTGATGTGAACCATTTCGTTCATGCTGACATCATCCTTTTCCACATTTTATAGGCCGCGCGCATGCCGGTTTCGGCGCTGATATGGCCGCGCGGGCCGTCCTCGCCGGGGGCTTCGTCGACCATGCCGCGGTTGACGAGGATCGGCAGGTGATCGGCGCCCTTGGTGCCGCGCTGCACCCGTTCCCAGACCTCGGCATCGTCAGGCGAGCCAAAGCCCATCGGGCCCTGAAAATGCTCATGTAGGCGCAGGCGCATCTGGTTCGCCGCCGCCGGTCCGCCCTCCATCCCCAGCGCGATGTGGCGGATGTCGGTTTTCTCGACCGTGATCGGCGTCAGCACGCGGAAGAAGGACAGCGAGAACGAGACATTGGGGAAGAGGTTCAGGTTGAAGCCCGCCCCGCCGGTGGCGCGGACGATCTTCTTGACCTGGTCTTCCGGGTAGCCCTCGTCGCGCAGCTCTTGCGCCAGTTCCTGAAAGCGCTCGGGGATCGGGGCATCGAGGTTCTCGTCCAGATCGACCAGCTCGGGGATCATCACCATGACCGAATGGCCATTGCCCAAGTCTTCGACAAAGCCCTTGCCGGTGTCGAGGAATTTGAAAATCTCTTCGGTTTCGCCGTCCAGCGACTGCATGAAGGATTTGTGCACCACCGGGAAGTGATAGGCGTCGGTGGTGTTTTCCAGCTGCACCTTCCAGTTCATCGGCACCGAAAACTGATGTTCGCCCAGTACTTTGACCGGGAAGCCACCGCCCTGTTTCATGAACAGGTCGATCCATTTGGTGACCGGGCCGAGGAAATCCACCAGCGGTTCGATCTCGTGGTTGAAGGTCGCAAAGACCATCCCGTTATAGCTCTCGGTGCGCAACCGCTCGAGCCCGTGCTGCTCCTTGTTGAAATCATCGCCGTATTGCTCGGGATAGGGCAGGGCGCGCAGGCTGCCGTCGAGCGCATAGCCCCAGCCGTGGTAGGGGCATTGGAAGGACGAGGTCTTGCCCTTCTTCACTTCGCAGACGGTGGCGGCGCGGTGGCGGCAGCGGTTGACCATGACATGGATGGCGCCCTTGCGGTCGCGCACCACGATCACCGGCTCTTCGCCGACGGTCGACAGTTTGAACGAGCCCTTTTCGGGGAATTCGCTCTCATGCGCGACCCAGACCCAGGTCTTGCGGAAGATCCGGGTCATCTCTTCTTTGAAGAGGTCCGGGTCTTCGTACATGACGGTGGCGACCTTCGCCTCCGTGTCGGAATAAAGCGCGTCAAGGTCGCTGAACTTCGGGGTGTCGAGGGACATGGGGTGTTCCTTTCGTGCGGGAGTTGACGGCGGTCGGGTCAAAGCTCGGGAATGGTGAGGGCGCGGCCCATCCGGGCCTCGACGCGCATGTATTTCCACAGGCGGTGGTCCTCGTCGTCGACGACGATGGTGCGCAGCAGGTTGCAGGCCGCCACCACCGCGTCGCGGTTGGGGAAATCGCAGAGCATGTACCAGGTCCAGGGGAAGGACGGCGAGGTGCCGACCTGCGTCTCGTCATCGTCGAGTGTGCCCAGCACCACGACACCCTCGAGCCGGGCGACGCCCGCCATGAACGCCTGTGTTGCGCCCCAGACCGCGCCGATCTTGTTGAACGGCAGGTCGAAAAAGGCGGGTTGTACCGCGAGGCAGAGAAGGGTGCGGATCGGTTTGATGTCGGTCATGTCATATCCTGTTCAGCGCGTGAATTACGGGAAACCGGGGGCGGCGGGCTGCTCGAGCAGGGCGGCACCGGCCATTTGCCAGCTGCCCGCGCCGACGAAGGCGTGTTGGGCAACACCGGCGGCGTCGATCATGTAGCGGCCCAGCGGATGCCCGGTGTTGAGGGATTCCGAGCCCCCCAGCACAAAGGCAATTCGGGCAGCCTCGGCGCTGTCTTCGGCGGCCTTGGAGGCGACCTGACGCAGCCGGATATGGGTGGCACGGTCGACCTCGCCCGCGGTGAGCATCTGGTGCCAACCCTCTTCAATCGTGTCGTAAAAGGCCGCGCGCGCGCCCAGGAGCAGACCCTCGGCCTTGGCAAAGCTGCTCTGCACATAGCCACGGGCCGCCGGGCTTGGCGCGCCGGTGATCGAGCTGCGGCCAATCGCATCATCGCGCAGCCAGTCCAGCGCCGCGCGGGCGGTGCCAAGCGCCACCACGGCCAGCACCTGCGCCGCCAGCGCCATCGCGGGATAGCGGAAGATGGCATCATCCATCGTGGGTTTGCCGCCGCGGATGAAGGTCCAGTCTTCGGGCACGATGACCTTATCGGCGGTGATGTCATGGCTGCCGGTGGCGCGCAGCCCGATCGTGTCCCAATTGTCGAGAACGGTGACTTCGTGGCGCTGCATGATCGCGGTGCGCGGCAGGGGCGTGCTTTCGCCCGCAATCTTGATCCCGGCGCCGACAAGGGATGCGCCCATCACCCCCGAGACCCAGGGCCACCGCCCGGAAACCTCAAGCCCGCCTGCCACCCGTTGGGCGTTTTGCGGCGGGAACATGCCGCCCGCAAACACCGTATCGGGATCGCTGCCATAGATCTTGGCATAGGTCTCCGGCGGCAGCGCCGAGAGATAGGTGGCAGAGACGCCAAAGCTCGCCACCCAGCCCGCCGAAGCATCTGCCCAGGAGATTTCCTCGATCATCCGGCAAAATTCAGCGGGGGATTTCGCGTCACCGCCAAAGCGTGCGGGTACAAAGGCGCGGTAGATCCCAACCTTTTGGAAACGCGCGACAATATCTTGCGGAATGTGCCGCAGGCTCTGGAATTCCTGACTTCTGGCGCGGATGTCCATCTTGAGACGGTCCATCTCCGTCTCGGGCCGGGTCGGGGTCGACGCATTCATCGGATTGCTTCCTTCGGCTGAAATTGGGGAACGGCGGCGCTGAACCAGGCGGCAACGGCGCAAAGATAGGCATCCTCGCCCTTGCGCCCGACGAACTGGATGCCAACGGGCAGGCCGCTGGCCGAGGTGGTGGGCAACACCAGCGCGGGATGCCCCGAGAGGTTGAACGGGCGCAGATAGCGGGTCAGGGGCAGGATCACCGCGGGATCGGCGGCCGCCTCGGCGAGGGTTGGTGGGACCACCGGCAGCGCCGGGGTGATCAACACGTCGAAGTCGCCGAGCGCCTGATCCACCTCGGCGGTAAAGCGCAGGCGGATGTCTTCGGCCTCAGCGACCGCTGCATCGGTGATCAGGGCCGCTGCTTCCAGACGCGCGCGCACATCGGCCCCCAGCAGCGCGGGCCGGGCGAGCAGATGGCCAAAGGCACGGTAGGTCTCGCGGCCGATCAGGGTCATTCCGGCGCGGAAGGCCGCGTCCAGCAGCGGCAAGCTGTAGAAGGCGGGAATGAAATTCTGCTCCATGATCGGCAGGATCAGCGCATCGCCAACCTCGCGGGCAAAATCGGTGCGCAACCGGCCGATGCGCGGTGCCTTGGTCAGGGTTTGCGAAACGAATGCCGGATCGATGATCGCCATCGCCCGCTCGATCATCTCAATGGAGCGCGCGAAAGGGCCGATGCAATCGAGGGTGCTTTCGGCGGGGGCCGCGCCGCGCCGGTCAACGCGCCCGAAAGTCGGCTTGAAGCCGATGACACCGCAGCAAATGGCGGGCTGGCGGACAGAGCCGCCGGTGTCGGTGCCGATGGCAAAATCAACCAGACCTGCCGCCACCGCCACCGCCGACCCCGAGGACGAGCCTCCGGGGATCCGGTCGGGCCATCCGGGATTGACCGGCGTGCCGAAATGCGCGTTCACGCCGGTCATGCCATAGGCCAGCTCATGCATATTGGTTTTGCCGAGGACCCTGCAGCCCGCCTCCAGCAGCCGGTCCACGACGACCGCATTCTTCGCGGCGGCCCCGGCATCTGCAAAGGCGGCAGAGCCGCTGCGGGTCACATGACCGGCGATGTCGATGCAATCCTTGATGGCCACGGTCGGCCCCTGCTTTCCCGTTTCCGGGAAAACCTCGGTAAAGACAGCAGCGGGCAGGGCGGTCGTGAGGGACATGCGGTGCGGCCTCGTGCAAGTGACGTGATTTATAACATGAACATTACTGTAATAAGACATTCGGTCAACATGATTCGAGATGGCTTTTGCAGAAATGTCATTATTTTCATTGGCTTATGATTGGTGCGCGCCCGAAGGGCCCCGATCCGCGAAGTCGCGGCCGGGGGCGGTTCTGCGGTGGCTTTGGGCAGAGCACATGCCGCCAGAGGCACATCGGATGCTCGCGCAGAGACCCTAGCACGGCATTTGGCACATTTTTGTTGTTTGTTCTGCAAGAGTGTTTTTCGGCTTTTGGCAAACTTCAGCTTTGTCAGTCATTGCAGGGCGTTGCGGCAGCGCGCGCCGGATTTACAGTAATATTACCGCTTGATCGATATGTCCCCGCGCTTAGGGTGGCCGGATACGCCCGCCGCAGTCCCCGTGGCGGGGCGATGCTTTCAGCAGATAGGACCGACCGATGACCACCACACCCGACATCCAATCCCTTGTCCGCCGCATTGAAACCCTTGAGGCCGAAGCTGAAATCCGCCGGATTCAAGCGCGCTACTTCTTCCTCTGCGACACACCGATCCCGGAGTTCGGCATTGATACGGACGCGGAGAGGATCGACGCGATCCTGGAATTGTTCGACGAAACCGCCGTTTGGGAAGGCGTGGGCGAATTCTATGCCGGACAGTTTGGCCGCGTGGAGGGCAAAGCGGGGCTGCGCAAACATTTCGAGAATTTCTGGGGCAGCCGTCAGGATCCGAAGCTGATCCTGAATTGCCATTACCTGACCACCGAGCAGATCCATGTGGCGGCGGACGGGATGACGGCCGAGGCAAACTGGGTGCATATGCAGCCCTGGCTGTTCTCCGACGGCAAGGCACTGCTGCGCTCTTCGCGTCTGTGGAATGCGTTCCGCAAATGCGAGGATGGCAAGTGGCGCTACACCCGCAACCGCACCGAGAATGTGTTTGTGGCGCCGTTGCCGGCGACCTGGGCCAGCGATTACCCGCAACAATCGGTCCTGATGCAGCCCTGAGCGAGATCAGCGGTCCCCTATTCGTTGTCGCGGATGGGGGCCGCTTCGCACGGCAGCGGCGCAAGCGCGCCCGTTCATCGAGCCTCAGATGCCGCTACATCCTGCCCGTCAAAGCGTTCAGCAATGTGGCGTTGAAGGCACCCGCGGCTTCGATGTTCACCAGATGCCGCCCGGGCAGAGACACGGCGCGCCCCTGGCAAACCGTTGCGGCGATGGCCGCAAGATCGGCGGGCGGGCACACCGGATCATCGCTGCCGGAAATCGTCAGCACCGGGTTGGCGATCTGCGCAATGTCGGCGCGCAGATCCGCGCCCGCCAAAGCGGCACAACAGCCAACGTAGCCTTCGACCGATGTCATCTCAAACTGCTGCAGAATGCCGCGGACGGTCTCAGGTTGCGCGGCGCTGAAGGCGGGGGTGAACCACCGCGCGCCTGTTCCCGGGACCAGAGCGGCAAGCCCGTTCTCGGTCACCTCGGTGATCCGCGCGGCCCAGCCCTCGGCGCTGCCGATCCGCGCGGCGGTGGCGCAAAGAACAAGCTGATCAAACCGATCGGCGGCATGTATCCCCAGCCATTGCCCGGTCAGGCCCCCGATCGACAAGCCGCAAAAATGGCTCTGGCGAATGTCGAGCGCATCCAGAAGCGCGATCACATCGCCCCCCAGATCGGCCAGCGCATAGGGCGGCGGTGGGGCGCTAGAGCCGCCATGGCCCCGGCGGTCATAGCGCAGGATGCGAAAGTGATCCGACAGCGCCGCCACTTGCACGTCCCACATGTGCAGATCGGTGCCGAGGGAGTTGCAAAACACCAGCCAGGGGGCCTTGGTGGCCACGCCATCCATCCGGTAATGCAGGCGATGCGTCGGCAAGTTGAGATAGGGCATGGCTTTTGTCCGCTGGATGGGGCTGCTGGGCCGCGGCCGCATCCGCATCGGCCGCCGGGCTCGGGCTTGCAGGCGCCGCCCGCGCGGGTGACGGGGGCGGCGTTGCGAGGGTGTCGGGCAATGCATTGGTCGCGGCGGCGCTGTGGCACAGGATCTGTGCGGACCACAGTTGCCGCAAGAGCGGGCCCCGCGCGCAGGGCCCGCCGAAGATGGATCAGGCGACGGCGCGGCGACGCTGTTCGTTGATCTGATTGTCGACGCCATCGACCAGCGCGGTCAGGTGGATGTCAAAGGCAATCTCGGCAAACGGGCCGGTCAGGTTGTTCGCCTGAATGCTGGCCGCATCGCTGCGCTCGATCACCGGCGGCACCAGCCCTTCACGGGTCGCATAAGCGAAATCGTCATTGATCAGCGGATCGCCTTCGATGTTGATCTGCGTCGTCAGCTTGCGGTGGCCGTCGGCGCTGATGAAGAGGTGAATATGCGCCGGGCGCTGGCCGTGGCGGCCCAGGGCAGAGAGCAGCTGCTCCGTCGGGCTGCCCGGGGGCACACCATAACCGCTGGGCAGGATGCTCTGGAATTTATAGCGGCCCTCGGCATCGGCAATGATCGTGCGGCGCATGTTGAAGGGCGCCTGTTTGCCGGTCGGGTCAAAATGCGAGTAAAAGCCGCGCGTGTCGCAATGCCAGATCTCGACCTTGGCGCCCGGCATCACCTGGCCATCCGCCCCGAAAACCCGGCCATGCATGATCAGCGTATGGCCGCTTTCGTCCCGGCCGTCGTCCAGCCGGGCGAAACCCACCGATTCCGGCGCACCGGCCACATAAAGCGGGCCTTCGATGGTGCGCGGCGTCGGGTTTTCAATGCCCATCTCGGCGTCAATCGCGTCCAGACGCTCGTCGATGAAGTGGTCAAAACCAAGCCCGGGCGAGATCAGCCCCGCCTGACCGGCGGCACCGATGTCATTCAGCCAGGCGATGCCGGACCAATATTCATCGGGGGTGATGTTGAGATCGTCGATCGCCTTGAACAGGTCCGAGACGAGGCGATGGGTGATCTCTTTCATCCGCGGGCTGCCGTCAGGCTGGTTGAAGCCGCTGAGGACCTTCAGAAATTCCTGAATGTCGGGCCGGTCGAAAATCTTGACTGTCATGGTGGGTCTCCTCCTGAATGTGCATTGGGGGGGCGGGCAGGCTGTCCTCCTTCCGCCCGGGGCGGGTCAGCTGTCATCCTCGCGGATCGAGGAGGGATGCCGCAAAAGCGGTGTCACGCTGATCTCCATGTATTTGAAGAGCGGCAAGCCCGACAGGATCGCGTGCAGTTCGGCATTATCCGCCACGTCAAAGATGCTGAAATTGGCGTATTCCCCCGCCAGACGCCAAATATGGCGCCATTTGCCGCGGCGCTGCAGATCTTGTGCATAGGCCTTTTCGCGCGCGAGGATGCCCGCGACCTCGGCTTCGGGCAGGTCGTGGGGAAGGCGGACATCCATTCGGACATGAAACAGCATGGCGTCTCCTATCGTGCCGGGTAAATCGTGCGGTGCAGTCCGTCGCGGGCGAAACGCGCCACGCGGTCGTCATCCAAGGCGATGCCAAGGCCGGGCCCGGTTGGCACGGTCAGTTCAAAGTCACTGTAGTCCAGCGGCTCTTGCAGGATCTCTTCGGTCAGCAGCAGCGGCCCGAACAGCTCGGTGCCCCAGTGCAGGTTTGCGAAAGTGGCGAACAGCTGCGCCGAGGCGATGGTGCCCACCGCGCCCTCCAGCATGGTGCCGCCATAGAGGCCGATGCCTGCCGCATCCGCGATGGCCGCAACCCGCTGGCCGTTGAACAGCCCGCCGCTCTGCTCGATCTTGACGGCAAAGACATCGGCGCCGTGCACCCGGGCAATTTCAAAGGCGGATTCCGGCCCGGTCAGCGATTCATCCGCCATCAGCGCCACCGGAAACCGGCGCACCAAGCGGCCAAGCGCCGCGGCCGAGGCAACCGGCTGTTCCACCAGTTCACAGCCCGCCGCCGCCAGCGCGGCCATGCCAAAGGCGGCCTCGCTCTCGCTCCAGGCCATGTTGACATCGACCCGCACGGCGGCGCGGTCGCCGAGCGCGCGTTTGATCTTGGCGACATGGGCAATGTCGTCCTGCAGGTCTTTGGCGCCGATCTTCAGCTTGAAGATCCGGTGCCGCCGCAGGTCGAGCATCCGCTCGGCCTCGGCAATGTCGCGGGCCGTATCGCCCGAAGCGAGGGTCCAGGCCACCGGCAGACGTGCGCGCCGCCGACCGCCCAGCAATTCGCTCACCGCCAGGCCTGTGCGTTTGCCCTGCGCATCCAAAAGCGCCGTCTCCACCGCGCTTTTCGCGAAGCGGTTCTCTTTCACCATCTTGCCGATGCGCGCCATCAACGCCTGCACCTGCGCCGCGGCCTGACCAATCATCAGCGGCGCGAAATAGGTATCCACCGCGAGCTTCATCCCCTCGGGGCTTTCGCCGCCATAGGCCAGCCCGCCGATGGTGGTGCCCTCGCCGATCCCCGTCACACCGTCGCTGCAATGAACTTTGACCAGCATGAGGGTCTGGCCGTCCATCGTCGCCACCGACAGCTTGTGCGGCCGGATGGTGGGCAGGTCGATCAGCAAGGTCTCGACCCGGTCAATGACGGGGCCGGAGGTGGCGGTGGCAGCAAGGGGGGCAAAGGTCTGATTCATGCGCATAGTGTGCACCCCGCCCCAATAGGACGTCCAACACCATTTGGCTTTGATATTATACCTATCGGGTATTATCATTGGAAGGTGATGGGGTTTTGGTGGCATTATGGCCTGCAAAATACCGAAAACGCCGAGTTTCTGAGGGGGGAGACCAGCATGGATCTGCGCCAGATGCGCTATTTCGTCGCCGTTGCACGCGAGCGGAATTTCACCCGCGCGGCGCAGATCCTGCACATCGCCCAACCGCCGCTCAGCCGCCAGATCCAGCTGCTGGAGGAGGAGCTTGGCGTCGTGCTTCTGCTGCGCAAAAGCCGCCCCGTCAAACTGACCGAGGCGGGGCGGCTGTTCTATGAACAATCCTTGCAGGTGCTCGGGCGGGTGGATCAGATGAAGGCGGCCACCCAGCGGGTGGGGCTGAACCAGAACAGCGTGCTGTCGATCGGTTTCGTCGCCTCGACCCTCTACGGCGGCCTGCCGCTGCTGGTCAGGCGGCTGCGCCAAAGTGCGCCGGAGCTGGATGTCCGCCTGCTGGAGATCCTCTCGACGCCGCAACTGCCTGCGCTGAAAGAGGGCCGGATCGATGTCGGCTTTGGCCGTCTGCGCCACAGCGATCCCAATATCGTCAGCACCGTTCTGCATGATGAGCGTCTGGTCGTCGCCGTGCCGCTCGACACGCCCCTCGCCGAAGAGACCGGGCCGCTGTCGCTGGCGATGCTCGGCGGGCAAAACCTGATCGTCTATCCCAGAGAGCCCCGCCCGAGCTACGCCGATCAGGTGTTGAGCCTGCTGCAACAGGCGGAGGTGCGCCCCGCCGAGGTGCATGAAGTGCGCGAGATCCAGACGGCGCTGGGGCTGGTCGCGGCGGCATCGGGGGTCTGCATCATCCCGGCCTCGGCGCGGCAGATGCGCTCTGACGTGCTTTACCGCGCGATCGAGGATACCCGCGCAACCTCGCCGGTCATCCTGAACCACCGCGTGGGCGACACGTCGCGCCCGCTCGAACTCATCAAGGCGCTGATCCGCGACATCTATGCAGAAGACGCCGCCTCCGCGGAGGAAGGCGGCACGGCTCCGGCCCGGGGGGCAGAACGCGTCTGACGGCGGTTCGGGCGGCGGGGACGCTGCGCGGTTGCGCGGTTGCAGATGGCCGTTGCTCTCTTCTGGCTGACAGGTGAGTATTCCGGCCTGACAGCAACCTGCGGCAATTCGGAGTGCATATCTGTGACCAAAACCATCATGGCATTCGGCGACAGTCTGACCTGGGGCAGCAATCCCGCGGATGGCGGGCGGCATGCCTACGAAGACCGCTGGCCCAGCGTGTTGCAAGCGGGGCTGGGCACGCAGGCGCGGGTGATCCCGGAGGGGCTGGGTGGGCGCACCAGCGCCTTTGATGATTTCACCGCCGCGTTTGACCGAAACGGCGCGCGTGCCTTGCCGATGCTTCTGGCGTCCCACTCTCCGCTGGACCTGGTCATCATCATGCTGGGGGCGAATGACCTCAAGGCCGTGATCAGCACGGCGCCGCATGCCGCCATGGCCGGAATGGGCCGTCTGGTTGAGATTATCCGGACCTTCCCCTATGGCACCGGCCTGCGCATGCCGCAGATCATGATCGTCTCGCCACCGCATTTTTGCCTGCGCGCCAATGGTGAGCCGCCGTTGTCCGGGCGGGTGGTCGAGCAAAGCTATTTGCTGGCCGAAGGGTACCGGGCGCTGTCCGAGGCGCAGGGCTGTGCGTTTTTTGATGCGGCGACAGTGGCCCGGCCCAGCCCCGTGGACGGCGTGCATCTGGATGCCGAGAATACCCGGGCGATCGGGAGCGCCCTGATCGAGCCGGTGCGTGCCTTGCTGAACTAACGCCCGGGTGGCAGTCGCGCGCGGTGCGGGCCGCCAGCTGCGGCGGGCCTGTGCATCACGCCAAGCGCCAAGGGCAAGGCTGCGCGCTCATCACCGGGCCGAGGCGCGTCACGGCGCGCAATCTGCGCCCCCATCGCGTCGCCTCCGCCCCGGCGGCAGGTGTCCCGGCCGGATCGCCATCCGCGCCCGCGTGATATCCTGGCCCACCTCAGGCTGGGCCACGTCAGGTTGGCCGACCTCAGGCTGGTCCGTGTCAGGCTGGCCCGCGTGAGCTTGGCCGCCGGGGGGGGGGGCCGGCACCCGTCCCGGGGCGGTGCCGCTGCTTTTGCCACCTCAAGCTGCTTTCTTTACGCGGATTTTACGCGCTGGCCCGGCTTTCACATAGCGCGTTTACGCGGCTTGGGCCGATCAAACCCGCATGGAAACTGCGGGAGACCTATCATGGCAGATCTCATTTACCTCGGACTCGGGCTGGCGGGCTTTGGCCTGTTTGCCGCTGCTCTGCGCCTCATCGACCGGATGTGAGGGGCAGATGTTCGACATCATTCTGGGTCTCGCCGTCGCGGCGGGAATGTTCGGCTTTCTGATCCTGGCGCTGGCGCGTCCGGGGCGGTTCTGAGGGGGGGCATGATGCGGGATCTTCTGGGCTATATCCTGTTTTGCGCCGCGCTGACGGCGGGCGGCTGGGTGCTGGCGGGCCATATGGCGCGGGTGTATGCCGGGCGGCGCACGGCGCTGTCGCGGGCTCTCGCGCCTTTGGAGCGGGGCATCTACCGGCTGGCGGGCATCCGTGCGGACAACACGCAAGGCTGGCAAAGTTATGCGCTGGCGGTGCTCGGGTTCAACATGCTGGGCTTTGTGCTGCTCTATGCCGTTTTGCGGCTGCAGGGCCTGCTGCCTCTGAACCCCGAGGGCATCGGCGGCATGGCCCCCGATCTGGCCTTCAACACCGCGGTCAGCTTTGTCACCAACACCAACTGGCAGGCCTATTCCGGCGAGGCGCAGCTGAGCTATCTGGCGCAGATGGCGGGGCTGACGGTGCAGAATTTTGTCTCCGCCGCCACCGGCATGGCGGTGGGCGTGGCGGTGATCCGCGGGTTCACCGGGCCAAAGGGCCTGGGCCTGGGAAATTTCTGGGCCGATATGACGCGCTCGGTGCTCTATGTCCTGCTGCCGCTCTCGGTCGTGCTGGCGCTGGTCCTGATGGCGCAGGGCGTGCCGCAAACCCTGCTGGGGGCGGCGCATGTCACCACACTCGAAGGCGCGGATCAGGTGATCGCGCGCGGGCCGGTGGCAGCTCAGGTGGCGATCAAGCAGCTCGGCACCAATGGCGGCGGCTTTTTCGGCGTGAACTCGGCGCATCCGTTCGAGAATCCGACGATCCTGTCGAACATGGCGCAGAGCTTCGCCATCTTGCTGATCCCGGTCTCCTTTTGCTTTTTGTTCGGCCGCATGGCCGGGGACCGGCGTCAGGGCTGGGCGATCTATGCCGCGATGGGCGTGATGTTTATCGCGGGCCTTGCGGTGATCTGGAACGCCGAGCTGGCCGGGTCTGCCGGTTTCGCTTCGGGCGGTAATCTGGAGGGCAAGGAACAGCGCTTTGGCGTGGCGCTCTCGGCGCTCTGGAGCATGGCGACCACCGCCGCCTCCAACGGCTCGGTCAATGCGATGCATGACAGTTTCATGCCGCTCTCGGGGCTGGTGCAGATGGTCAACATGCAGATCGGCGAGGTGATCTTTGGCGGCGTCGGCGCGGGGCTATACGGGATGCTGCTTTATGTTGTGCTGGCGGTGTTTCTGGCCGGGCTGATGGTGGGGCGGACGCCCGAATACCTCGGGCGCAAGATCGAGGCGCGGGAGGTGACGCTGGCGATGCTGGCCTTTCTGTCGATGCCGCTGGGCATTCTGGTCGGCGGCGCGGTTTCGGCCACGCTGCCCGCGGCCCTCGCCTCGGTGCAGGAGCCCGGGCCACATGGGCTGAGCGAGATCCTCTATGCCTATTCCTCGGCGGTGGGGAACAACGGTTCGGCCTTTGCGGGCTTTGGTGCGGGCACGCCCTGGCAGACAACGGCGCTGGGGGTGCTGATGATCCTGGGCCGCTATGCGATCATCCTGCCGATGCTGGCCATCGCCGGATCGCTGAGCGGTAAGCAACAGGCGCCCGTCACCGCGGGCACCTTCCCGACGCATGGGCCGCTGTTTGTCACCCTGCTGATCCTGACCGTCGCGGTTCTGGGCGCGCTGACCTTCTTTCCGGTTCTGGCGCTAGGCCCCATCGCGGAAGAGACCGCGCGGATCGCCGGGCAGACGTTTTGACCCACCGGGCGGCCCCCCGCGCGGCCGCCCCCCTTCTTTCCCTGACGAGGACCAAACGATGTCCACCCGAACCCTGCCCCGACACGGGCTTTATGCGGCGGCGCTGAAGGCGGCCGTTGCCAAGCTGCATCCCCGCGCGCTGATGGGCAATGCGGTGATCTTTGTCACCGCCGTCACCGCGATGCTGACCAGCGTTCTGGCGCTGCGCGATCTGGCGGTGGCTGCCCCCGGCTGGGGGGTGAACCTGCAGATCGCCGTCTGGCTTTGGGTCTGCGTGCTCTTTGCCAATTTCGCCGAAGCCCTGGCCGAAGGGCGCGGGAAGGCCCGCGCCGACAGTCTGCGCGCCACCAAGGCCGAGACCATGGTCAAGCTCTTGACGCAGGAGGACGACACCGCGCCGCGGCTGGTGCCCTCGGCCTCGCTGCGCCCCGGGCAGCTGGTACTCGTCGAGGTGGGCGATCTGGTCCCCACCGATGCCGAAGTGATCCGCGGTGTCGCCTCGGTCGACGAAAGCGCGATCACCGGCGAAAGCGCGCCGGTGATCCGCGAGTCGGGCGGCGACCGCTCATCGGTCACCGGTGGCACGCGGATCGTGTCGGATCAGCTGATCCTGAAGATCGTGGCAGAACCGGGCAAAAGCTTTCTCGACCGGATGATCGCGATGGTTGAGGGGGCCGAGCGGCAGAAAACCCCGAATGAAATCGCGCTGAACATCCTGTTGACCGGCCTTACGCTGATCTTCCTGATCGTGGTGGTGACGCTGGAGCCGTTCGCGCGCTATTCGGGGATCGTGATCCCGGTGATCACGCTGGCGGCGCTGTTCGTGACGCTGATCCCCACCACCATCGGCGGCCTTCTCTCGGCCATCGGCATCGCCGGGATGGACCGGTTGGTGCGGGCAAATGTGATCGCGAAATCGGGGCGCGCGGTGGAGGCGGCGGGCGATGTCGACACGCTGTTGCTCGACAAGACCGGCACGATCACCTTTGGCAACCGGATGGCGGATGCTTTCGTGCCCGCCCGCGGGGTGAGCGAGGCCGAACTGATCCGCGCGGCGCATCTCGCCTCGCTGAGCGATGACACGCCGGAGGGGAAATCCATCATTGATCTGGCGCGCAAACTGCTGCCCGATTTGGCCGCCGATGCGGCGGTGCAGGGGGAGACGGTGGTCTTCTCGGCGCAGACCCGGCTCTCGGGCGTTGATCTGCCGGGCAGGCGGCTGCGCAAAGGCGCGGTGGACGCGGTGGAGCGCTTTATCGGCGCGCCTGCTGATGCCGCCCTGCGCGCCAAGGTCGACGAGATCGCCCGCTCGGGGGCCACACCGTTGCTGGTGGCGCAAGATGACCGCATTCTGGGCGCGATCCATCTGAAGGATGTGATCAAGCCCGGGGTGCGGGAACGCTTTGCCGAGCTGCGCGCGATGGGGATCCGCACGGTGATGATCACCGGCGACAACCCCCTGACCGCCGCCGCCATCGCCGCAGAGGCGGGGGTGGATGATTTTCTGGCCGAAGCGACGCCGGAAATGAAACTCGACTATATCCGCCGCGAGCAGGCGGGCGGGCGGCTGGTGGCGATGTGCGGCGACGGCTCAAATGACGCGCCCGCACTGGCGCAGGCGGATGTGGGCGTGGCGATGAACTCCGGCACCCCGGCCGCGAAAGAGGCCGCCAATCTGATCGATCTCGACAGCGATCCGACCAAGCTGATCGAGATTGTGATGGTGGGCAAACAGCTGCTGATCAGCCGCGGCGCGCTGACCACCTTCAGCATTGCCAATGATGTGGCGAAATACTTCGCCATCCTGCCCGCCATCTTTGTCGTGGCCTATCCGGGGCTGGGGGTGCTGAACCTGATGGGGCTGAGCAGTCCGCAAAGCGCCATCCTCTCGGCGGTGATCTTCAACGCGCTGATCATCATCGCGCTGATCCCGCTGGCCTTGCGCGGGGTGAAATACGCCCCCGCCAGCGCGGCGGCCCTCTTGCGCCGCAACCTCACGCTTTATGGCCTCGGCGGTCTTGTGGTGCCCTTCATCGGCATCAAGGCCATCGATATGGCCGTGACCGCCCTTGGTCTGGCCTGAAAGGAGATCCCGATGCTGACCCATCTTCGCCCCGCCGTCACCCTCCTCGCCGCAATGACCCTGCTCACCGGCCTTGCCTATCCGCTGGCAATGACCGGCCTCGCGCAGGCCCTGGTGCCGCAGACCGCCAATGGCGGCCTGATCGCGCGGGAGGGCCGCGTGATTGGCGCTGCGCTGATCGCGCAGGGCTTCACCACCCCCGGCTACCTGCACCCGCGTCCTTCGGCGGTGGGGTATAACGCCATGCCCTCTGGCGCCTCGAACCTCGGTGCCACCTCGGCAACCCTTGCCGCCGAGATCGCCACCCGGCGCGCGGCATGGGAGGCCGAGAATGGCGCGACGGCCCCGGTGGATGCGGTGACGGCCTCGGCCTCGGGGCTTGATCCCGACATCTCGCCCGAGAATGCCCGCCTGCAGGCCAGCCGCATCGCCGCCGCGCGCGGCGCGCCGCCAGAGGCGGTTCTGGCGATCATCGCCGCCCATACCGAGGGCCGCTGGCTCGGCCTCTTTGGCGCGCCGCGGGTCAATGTGCTCGTGACCAATCTCGCCCTTGACGCCGCCCTGCCGCTGCCGCTTGCTGACGGCAGCTGAGGAGTGCCATGCCGGATCTGCCGCGCCCTGAACCTGATGCCCTGCTGCCCGAAGCCCGCCGTGAAGGCCGGGGGCGGCTGAAGATATTCCTTGGCGCGGCCCCCGGCGTGGGCAAGACCTACGCGATGTTGCAGGCGGCGCGGGCGCGGGCCTCCGAAGGGGTGACTGTGCTGGCGGGCGTGGTCGAAACCCATGGCCGCGCCGAGACCGAGGCGATGCTGCGCGGGCTGGAGGTGCTGCCGCGCCGCCCGGTCTATCACAACGGTCGCATCCTGCAGGAAATGGACGCCGAGACGCTGATCGCCCGCCGCCCCGATCTGGCGCTGATTGACGAGCTGGCGCATGCCAATCTCTCGGGCGGGCGGCATGAGAAACGCTGGCAGGATGTCGAGGATGTGCTGGCCGCGGGGATTGATGTCTACACCACGCTGAACGTGCAGCATGTCGAGACGCTGAACGACACGGTGGCGCGGATCACTGGGGTCAGGGTGCGCGAAACCGTGCCGGATGTAGTGCTGGCACTCGCCGATGAGATCGAGCTGGTCGATCTGCCGCCCGATGAGCTGATCGCGCGGCTGCGGGCGGGCAAGGTCTATGTGCAGGATCAGGCGGCGCGGGCGGTGGCGAATTTCTTTGCCAAGGGCAATCTGACCGCCCTGCGCGAACTTGCCATGCGCACCGCCGCCGACCGGGTGGATGCGCAGCTGCAGGAACACATGGCGGCGCATGCCATTCAGGGGCCTTGGCCAACGCAGGAGCGTATCCTCGTGGTGCTGCCCGAAGGGGCGGTGGGGCGCGATGCGGTGCGGATCGGCAAACGCTCGGCCGACCGGGCGCGGAGCGAATGGCTGGCAGTGGCGCTGACCAGCCTGCGGGCGGAAACCCGCGCGGATCAGGCAGGCGATGCGGCGCAGGACGGGGGGCATGACGGGGCGCGCGACGGGCCGGCAGGGGCATTGCGGCTGGCCGAGCGGCTGGGGGCCGAGGTCAGCGTGCTGCAGACCGAGCGCGACGCGGTGCAGGAGGTGGTGGCCTTTGCCCGTGCCCATAACGTCCGCCGCATCGTGGTGCCGCGCCCGCGCCCCCGGGGGCGTCTCGCCTCCTGGCTCGCGCCGACCGCGCACGAAATTGCGGTGGCGGGCCT
This sequence comes from Phaeovulum sp. W22_SRMD_FR3, assembly GCF_052113705.1. Classification (NCBI taxonomy): domain Bacteria; kingdom Pseudomonadati; phylum Pseudomonadota; class Alphaproteobacteria; order Rhodobacterales; family Paracoccaceae; genus Phaeovulum; species Phaeovulum sp. W22_SRMD_FR3. The sequence continues at coordinate 303,211 of NZ_JBGQOG010000005.1, forward strand.
TTTGCGCGCGGCGGTGCAGTTCGAGCTGACCCTCGTCACCGATGACGAAAGCCCGGCCCGCCAGCGCCAGCGGCCCGCCGCGCCCGCCTGGTCCGACGCCAGCCGCCGCATCGGCACGGTGGCACTGGCCGTGGGGGTGACGACGCTGGTGGCGATGGCCGCAGACCGGCTGGTGCCAGTGCTCAGCCTTTCGCTGATCTACATGACGACGGTGGTGGCGGTGGCGGCAAAGCTGGGCCGCTGGCCCTCGGTCGCGGCGGCGATCCTCAGCTTTGTGTTCTACAATCTCCTGTTCACCGAGCCGCGCTATACGCTGCATGTCTGGAATGAGGCGCAGTTTCTGACGCTGCTTCTGTTTCTGGTCGCCTCGATCCTGACCGGCAATCTGGCGGCGCGGCTGCGCGAACGGGTCATCGCGCAGCGCGCCATCGCGGACCGCACGCGCAAACTCTATGACTTTTCGCGCAAGGCGGCGGCGGCGGCCTCGGTGGATGATGTGGTCTGGGCGGCGGTCAGCCATGTGGCGGCGGTGCTGGAATGCGAGTCGATCCTGCTGTTGCCCGATGCCGAGGGGCGGCTGGCCATCGTCGGGGCGTTCCCGCCCGAAGACCGGATGGAACCGCGCGAGATTTCCGCCGCGCGCTATGCCTATGAGCACGGCGAACCGGCGGGCAAAGGCTCGGCCACGCTGCCCGCCTCGCGCTGGTTGTTTCTGCCGCTGGCGGCCTCGGAGCGGCGCATCGGCGTGCTGGGGCTGAGCTATGCCGATGGCCGCGAACCGGCGCCGGGAGACCGCCGTCTGGTGGAGGCGCTGGCCGATCAGGTGGCGCTGGCGCTGGAGCGGGTGCGGCTGGCCGATGATCTCGCGCAAAGCCGGGTGCTGAGCGAGACCGAACGTCTGCGTTCGGCGCTGCTCTCCTCGGTCAGCCATGATCTGCGCACGCCGCTGGTCTCGATCCTGGGCGCGGCAGAGGGGTTGGAGCAAGCCGGGCTGAGCGAGGGCAGCCGCAGCCTGCTGGCCGGGACCATCCGCGAGGAGGGCGAGCGGTTGGACCGCTATATCCAGAACCTGCTGGACATGACCCGGCTGGGGCATGGGGCGCTGAAACCGCGCACCACCGCCACCGATCTGCGCGAACTGGCAGGGGCCGCACGGCACCGGCTGCGGGGTGTCTTGCGCGGTCAATCGGTTGCTGTGACCATCCCCGCCGATTTGACGCCGGTGGAGGTGGACCCGATGCTGATCGAGCAGGTTCTGGTGAACATCCTTGATAACGCCCGCAAATATGCCGGGCCCGACAGTCCGATCCGCATCGGGGCCGAGGTTTGGCGCGGGCGGGCGCTTCTCTCGGTGGAGGATGACGGGCCGGGCCTGCCACCGGGGGCCGCCGCGCAGGTCTTTGACATGTTCTGGCGCGCCGAGCAGGGTGATGGTGGGCGCACCGGCACCGGTCTGGGCCTTGCCATTTGCAAAGGGATCGTGGAAGCCCATGGCGGCAAGATCCGCGCCGAAGCCGTGCATCCGGACGGGCGGGGCACGCGGATCGTGATGGAACTGCCGCTCTGGAACCCCGAGGTGTCACATTGAACCCAGCGCAAGCCCGCATCCTGATCGTTGAGGACGAAGCGCCGATCCGGCGGTTTTTGCGGCTGGCGCTGGAGGCCGAGGGGCATCTGGTCTCGGAGGCCGCCACCGCGCGGGACGGGATCGCGCTGGCGGCGAAAGAAGCCCCGGCGGTGATGATCCTTGACCTCGGTCTGCCGGATGCCGATGGGATCACCGTGCTGAAGGCGGTGCGCGAATGGTCGCAGATGCCGGTGCTGATCCTGTCGGTGCGCAGCGATGAGGCGGGCAAGATCGCGGGCTTTGATGCGGGCGCGCAGGATTACGTCACCAAACCGTTTTCCACCGGCGAGTTGCTGGCCCGTCTGCGCGGCCTTTTGCGTGACCGCGCGCGCGAGGCGGCTCCGGCGGTGCTGACCCTCGGGCCGCTGCGCATTGATGCGGCGGACCATCGGGCGGCCTTGCAGGGCGAGGATCTTAAACTCACGCGGCGCGAGTTTGATCTGTTGTGGCTTTTGGCCAGCCATGCCGGGCGGCTGGTGACACAAAAGATGATCCTGAGCGCGATCTGGGGCCCGGCTCACACCGAGGACAGCCAGTATCTGCGCGTCTATATCCGGCAATTGCGCGCCAAACTGGGCGATGATGCGGCCGATCCCCGGTGGATTTTCACCGAGCCGGGGGTGGGATACCGGCTCAGCGACAGCTGAGCGCGGCCGCGCCGCCGCCCGATGGCCCCGGCGCGCGGCCGCAGGTCCGTGTCGGTCTTGGTAACTGCTCCCACCCGCTGCCTCCTCCCAGCCAAGCGCTGCCATTTGGGCGGTTTTGGGGGAAGCCTTGCCCGATCCGGAAGGTGGCAGGAGGCGCGATTATCTTCATATAGGTAATATACTATCGGCTAAATATGCATGTTTTGCGAATGCGTAGATACTTCATTCGATAAATATACTTGAAACCTAAAATAAAAAGTGAAAATGTGACCGTGACGCCGGGCGACTCATGCTGTGGCGCTCTGGGCGCAAAGTTCAGTCAACGGGGAGAGAGGGAAATCATGACCGACAAGATTGTGCCGGTGGTCACGCGCGGCAGCGAGTTGGATGGCAGCACCAATCAATCGGGCGATTGCGTCCGCAAATCAGGCGTCAGCCCGCAGCACACTCCTGCCACCAAGATCTGGTTCGGCCGGGTCAGCAATGAGCCGGGCCACCGCTCGCCGCCGCACCACCATGAGGAATGCGAAACCGGCGGCTATGTGCTGAAAGGCCACGGCCGGATCTATTTCGGGGCGGATTACGCCGAGTTTGTCGACCTATACGAAGGTGACTTTGTCTTTGTGCCGCCGTTCATGCCGCATGTTGAGGTGAACATGAGCACGACTGAGGAGCTGGTCTGGCTGACCTGCCGCACGCCGGACAATCTGGTCACCAATCTGCCCGACGTGCCGGATGCGCAGCTTGCAGGCTATCGCCGCCCCTAAGCGTGCGGCGGCGCGTCGCGCGTGCGGACCCTTGCCCCCAGATCACATAAGGAAACCGGAATTGAAACTTCTGAGGTTCGGAGAAAGGGGCGCGGAGCGTCCCGGCCTGCTGGATGCCGAGGGCCGTTTGCGCGACCTGTCCGGCATTCTGGATGACATCACCCCGGCCGCGCTGACGCCGCGGGCGCTGGACCGGTTGCGGGCGCTGGATCCGTCCAGCCTGCCGCTGGTGCCGGGGCTGCCGCGCATCGGGGCGCCGCTGTCTGGGATTGGAAAATTCCTTTGTGTCGGGCTGAACTATGCCGACCACGCGCGCGAAACCGGCAAGGAGCCGCCCGCCGAACCGGTGCTGTTCTCCAAGGCGATCAGCGCCGTCTGTGGCCCGAATGATGATGTGGAAATTCCCCGTGGCTCTGACCGCACGGACTGGGAAGTCGAGCTGGGCATTGTCATCGGCAGCCGCGCGAAATATGTCAGCGAAGCCGAGGCGATGGCGCATGTCGCGGGCTATGTGCTGGTGAATGATGTCTCGGAGCGGCGCTTTCAGTCAGAGCGCGGCGGGCAATGGATCAAGGGCAAAAGCCACGATACCTTTGGCCCGATCGGTCCCTGGATCGCCACGCGTGACGAAATCCCCGATCCGCAGGCGCTCGATCTGTGGCTGGATGTCGACGGCACGCGGCGCCAGACCGGCAACACCCGGACGATGATCTTCCCGGTGGCGCATCTGGTGCACTACATTTCGCAATTCATGACGCTGGAGCCGGGCGACATCATCGCCACCGGCACGCCGCCGGGCGTCGGGCTGGGCATGACGCCGCCGACTTTCCTGCGCGAGGGCCAGGTGGTCACGCTGGGCATCCCGGGACTGGGCGAGCAGCGCCAGCGCATGGTGCAGGCATGAACGGGTTTGACAAAGCCCGCGCGGCGCTGACCGACCTGACCGGGCGCAGTGCCATCGTGACCGGCGCGGGCCGGGGCCAGGGCGCGGTTGAAGCCGAGATGCTGGCGCGGGCCGGGGCGGCGGTCTGGCTCTGCGATGTTCTGGTCGCAGAGGGCGAGGCGCTTGCGGCGCGGTTGCGCGGCGAGGGGTTGCAGGCCGAATTTCTGGCGCTGGATGTCACCGATGCCGCGAATTGGGCAACCGTGGTTGCGGCGGTGACGGCCGCGACGGGGCGGCTGGATGTATTGGTCAACAACGCCGGGATCATCAACCGCAAGCTGATCCGTGACATGTCGCCCGCCGAATGGTCAAAGGTGATCGAGGTCAATCTGACAGGTGCTTTTCTGGGCATCAAGACAGCGGCACCGGTGATGGCCGAAACCGGGGGCGGCAGCATCGTCAACATCTCGTCCAACAGCGCGTTTTCGGGGCATTACGACCCGGCCTATACCGCCTCCAAATGGGGTCTGCGGGGGCTGACGCGCTCAGCGGCGATGGAATATGCCGAAGCGGGGGTACGGGTGAATGCGGTCTGTCCGGGGCTGATCGTCACCGATCTGAACCGTGGGTCGCCGCATCTGGCACCGATGATCGGGATGACGCCGATGGCGCGCAGCGGTGAGGCCGAAGAGGTCGCGCAGCTGGTGCTGTTTTTGGCTGCGGAGGGTTCGGGCTTTATCACCGGTGAGGATTTCGTCATCGACGGGGGCTTTACCGCCGGTGCGGCCTATCGCCGGGTGGCCCGCGAAACCGGGCTTCTCTAGGCGCAAGCGGCGGTTCCGTGCCCTGCGGCGCGCGGAACCCATGCCGGTACAGCCGCAGACACCGGACGCCTTTCCGGGGTGCGCAGCCGAGCCACCAACAGGGAAAGCCAAAATGACTCCTTTCAAAGGACTGATGACACGCGCCGCAGCTGGGCTGACGGCGCTCTGCCTTGCCATGCCCGCCACCGCCCGTGAACCGGGCGTGCCGCCCACCATCCCGCCCGGCGCCACCATGGGCGTCCCCATCGCCGCATCACCACCGCCGGGGCTCTATTTCAGCCTGCGCAGCGGCTATTCCGACACCACCTTGCGCGACGGGCAGGGCGATGCGATGGGCGCCGATGTCCGCATCCGCGACACGGCGCTGCAATTCCTGTGGGTGCCCGGCACGCAGTTCTGGGGGGCCGATTACAAGGCCATGGTGCTGCTGCCGATCCTGGACATCCACCAGACCTTGTCCGCGCCGATGGGCAGCGGCAGCGCGGGCAAAACCGGGCTGGGCAATGTGGAAATCCGCCCGGTGGATCTGTCCTGGCAGATCGAGCCGGGGATCTTTGTGAATGCCGGGTTCAGCATTCATGCCCCCACCGGCTATTGGAGCGGCACCGCGCCCGTCAGCACGGCGGGCCATTTCTGGTCACTCGCCCCCAGCGTCGGCTTCAGCTATCTGCGCGATGGCTGGAACCTGTCGGCGCATGCGATCTACTTCGTCAACGGGCGCAACCGGGACAACGGCTACCGCTCGGGCAATGAGATCAACCTGAACCTGACCGCAATGAAAGGCGTTGGCGACTGGAGCCTGGGGCCGGTGGCCTATTGGCGCAAGCAGGTCAGCGGGGATGACAACGGCGGCACGGCCTATGGCGGCACCCGCTTTGGCCGCGCGGAACAGCTGGCGCTGGGGCTGGGGGTTACCAGACAGATCGGCAAGGTCAGCGCCAATCTGATGCTCACCGATGATGTGGTGGCCAAAAACACGCTGGGCGGGCAACGGCTGTGGGTGAATTTCACCTTGCCGCTGGGCCAGTAAAGCAAAAACCGGGGCGGTACTGCCGCCCCGGCTGTTTCGGGGTTTCCTGTGGTCTGTTGCGGGACCGGAGCCCGTCATATGACGGTTGCGACGGGGGTGCCGATACGCAGACCCGCCCCCACCCCCGCCCCCGCCCGCTGCGGTGGCGGCAAGCGGGGGTCATCTGTCTCCTTCTGCGTCGGTTCAGGCCAACCAATCGGCATCAATTTCGGGCAGCGGAACCGCCGCGATCAGCTTTTGGGTGACAGCCGAGGCGGGCCGCGCAAAGACCTCCTCCACCCGGCCCTGTTCAACAATCTCACCGTGATTGAGCACGATCACATGGCTGCACAAATGCCGGATCACGCTGAGATCATGGCTGATAAAGGCCACCGTCAGCCCCATCTCGCGCGCCAGATCCTGCAAGAGCGCCAGAACGCGGGCCTGACTGGACACATCCAGCCCGGAGACGATTTCATCGGCCAGAATGAACCGGGGCCGCACGGCGATGGCGCGGGCGATGCCCACCCGTTGCCGCTGGCCGCCGGACAGCTCATGCGGGAACCGCTCGGCAAAGGCCGGGCCCAGACCCACCCGCTCCAGCACGGCTTCGGCATCCGCGCGGCTGCCCCCGATGCCAAACCGCCGCATCGGTGCCGCGACGATCTGCCAGACCCGGTGCCGGGGATTGAGCGAGGACATCGGGTCCTGAAAGATCATCTGCAAATCCCGGCGCAGCGGCGCCAGATCCGCCTCGGGGTGCTGCGCAATATCCTGCCCGTCCCAGAGCACGCGCCCGGCATCGGGGCGCAGGAGCCGCACCATCACCCGGCCGAGCGTGGATTTGCCCGAACCGCTTTCGCCGACAATCCCGGTGACAGACCCTTCGGGGATCTCGAAATCCAGCCCCTTCAGCACCTCAATCCGCGGCGCTTTGCCAAAGAGCGGCTTGGCCGCGCGGTCTGCGAACGAGAGCCGCAACCCCTCCACCCGAAACAACGGTTGCGGGGCAGGCAGGGGCCGCGGTCCGGCGGGCAGGGCAGGGGGCAGACTGGGGATCGGAACGACACTCATGCGGTGAACCTCGCGGCGGCGGCCTGCTCGGCGCGCAGGGCGGCAATCACCGCCTCGGGCACCGGCGCAAAGGCGGCTGTGGGATGGGCGTAATTGGGCGTGGCGCGGATCAGGGCGGCGGTATAGGCGTGATCGGGCGCGGTCATCAGCTTTGCCGTCGGACCGGATTCCACGATCCGACCGTTGTAGAGCACGGTCACGCTTTGGCTGATCTTGGCCACCACCCCCATGTCATGGGTGACAAAGAGGACGGCGGTTCCCGTCTCTTCCTGCAGGCCGCGGATGATCCGCAAAATCTCGCGTTGCACGGTCACATCCAGTGCGGTTGTCGGCTCATCGGCCACGATCAGACGGGGGGCGGGCGCAAAGGCCGCGGCGATCAGCACCCGCTGCCGCATCCCGCCCGAAAGCTCATGCGGATAGCTGCGCATGACCCGGCCGGGGTTGCGGATCTGCACCCGGTCGAGCAGGTCCAGCGCCTTGGCCTCGGCCCGCGCGCGCGACCAGCCGTGAATGCGCACCAAAGGATCGGTGATCTGCACGCCGATCTTGCGCACCGGGTTCAGCGCGGTCAGCGGATCCTGCGGAATGAGCGCGGCCACTTCGGCAACCCGCTGCCGGCGTTGCCGGGGCGTCAGACCGCCGAGCGGGGCACCGCCCAGCATAATCTCGCCCTCGGGCATTTTCAGACCGGGCGGCAAAATGCCCAGCACCGCCTTGCCGATCATTGATTTCCCGGCGCCGCTTTCGCCGACCAGCGCGCGCACCTCGCCGGGGGCCACGTTCAGCGAGACTTGGTCGAGGAGGCGGTGCCCGTCCGGCAAGGCGATGGCCAGATTGGTGATTTCAAGCATCTGTGTCATCGCAGCACCGGGTCAAAGCGGAGTTTAAGCCCCTCGCCCAGCTGCGAAAAGCTGAGCACAGTGAGGAACAGGGTGATCAGCGGCGCCATCAGCACCCACCAGGCGAAATGCAGCGAGGCGCGGCCCTCGGCGATCATGCCGCCCCAGGTGGGCGCGTCGGAGGAGAGCGAGAGATTGACGAAGCTCAGGATGGCCTCGACGATCACCGCGATGCCCATTTCGAGCGAGAGAAGCGCAAGGATGGTGGGCAGCACATTGGGCAGGATTTCCTGCCGCAGGATCGCAAAGCGGCTGGCGCCGCCGATGCGGGCGCTGTCGACATAATCCATCTGGCTTTGCACCATGGTTTCGGCGCGCACCACCCGCGCAAAGCGCGTCCAGTCGATCAGCGCGATCGCGAGGATGACCGAAGTGAGCCCGGTGCCGATCACCGCCACCAGCAAAATGGCGAACAGAACCGGCGGAAACGCCATCCAGATGTCCACCAGACGCGAGATCAGCCGGTCCCACCAGCCACCGTAAAAGCCGGCCAGAAGCCCGAGGATCGAGCCGGTCACGGCAGCGGCCAGTGCCGCCGTGGCGCTGACGATCAGCGCGATCCGGGCGCCGTAGATCAGCCGCGACAGCACATCACGGCCCAGACTGTCGGTGCCCAGAAGATAACCCGGCTCGGCCCCGGGCGCCCAGGCGGGGGGCAGCCGCTCCAGCATCAGATCCTGCGCGAGCGGATCATGCGGCGCCACCAGCGGCGCAAAAATCGCGGCCAGCAGCAGGAGCGACAGCCAGGCCAGCGGCAGCCACAGCCGCAGGTTCAGCGGGCGTCGGCGCGGCGCCGCGCGGGGCGCGGAAAGGGTGGTTTCAACCATGACGCATCCTCGGGTTCAGCAGGGCATAGGACAGATCGACCAGCAGATTGATGGTGATGAACAGCGCCGCAAACAGCAGCACGATGGCCTGTATCAGCGGCAGATCGCGGTTGATCACCGCATCAATCGCCATATTGCCCAGGCCCTCATATGAGAACAGCCGCTCCACGATGACGGTGCCGCCGATCAGAAAGGTGAACTGCACCCCCACCAGCGTCAGCGTCGGCAGGGCCGCATTGCGCAGGGCTTCGCGCAGGATCACCCCGGTTTCCGACAGGCCGCGCACCCGCGCCAGCGTTGCGTAATCCAGCGAGAGTTGTTCCTTGAGGCTTTGCTTCAACAGCTGCGCGATCATCGCCGCGAGCGGCAGCGCCAGCGCCAGCGCGGGCATCAACATATGCGCCAGCACATTGCCGACAATGTCAAAGCGGCCGCGCAGCACCCCCTCCAGCACAAAGAAATTGCTGGTGAAATCCACATCCAGACGCGGATCAATCCGGCCAGAGATGGAGAGCACCGGCCAGAACACCCCAAAGGCCAGGATCAGCAGCAGCCCCCAGAGGAAATCGGGCACCGACAGCGCCGCCCCGGCACCGATGTCGAGGCCCAGCTCGGTCGCGGTGCCCCGGCGTTTGGCCCCGATCACCGCGAGCGTGCCGCCCAATGCCACCGCCAGCGTCAGCGCCATCAGCGCCAGTTCCAGGGTCGCGGGCAGGCGGCTCAGCACCAGCGCATCGGCGGGCTGGCGCAGTGTGATCGAGGTGCCCCAATCGCCGGTCAGCACATTGCCCAGCCAGATGACGAACTGCGCACTCAGGCTTTTGTCAAAGCCATAGAGCGCCTTGAGCCGCAGGATATCGGCCTCGGTCGCGCCCGGGGGCAGCATCATCGCAATCGGGTTGCCGGGCGCCACCCGGACAAGGACAAAGACCACCACCGCCACGCCAAACAGCGTGGCCAGACTGGTCACTGCCCTGAGAAACAGGGATCGTAGCATTTTTTCGGCCTTGCTTGAGCAAAGGATCAGAGCGGCGCGGCGTCCGCTCTGATCGGGTCGGAGGGCGCCCGTCTCAGGCGCGGGCAATGCCCTGCGGCAGCAGATCGCCCGAGGCATAGCCGGTGACGTTCAGCGTGCTGTCAAAGACGATCGGCATCACATATTGCAAAAGCGGGATCACATAGCCCTCTTCGGCGATATGGCGCGACACGGCCTTGTACCCGGCGATGCGTTTCTCCTCATCGGGTTCCGAAAAGAGCGGGGCGATCATCCCGACCAGATCGGCGGAATCCCAGACCGAATGCGGCGAGGGGCCGAACATGGCAAAACCGGTTGAGGTTGAGGGGTCGCCGATGGAATTGCCCCAGTTGTAAAAGGCCGCCGGGGCCAGCGTGTCTGCGGCGCGCAGCTCGTAATGTTTGGCGATCTCATAGACTTCGATCTCGGCCTCGATCCCGACCTTGCGCCACATGCCAACGATGGCCTGCACCATCTCATAATCCTTGGGCTTGAAACCACGGGTGGTCTGGATGGTGAAGGTCACCGGCTTTTCCGGCGAATAGCCGGAGGCCGCCAGCAGGTCGCGGGCCTTGTCGGGGTTGTAATCCACCACGATGGTCTCGTCATAGGCGGCGTAACCCGGCACCTCCAGCGTTGACAGGGGGCGGCCGTAGCCGCGCAAAAGCCGGTCGATGATGAGCTGTTTGTCGATGGCATAATGCGCCGCCAGGCGGACATTCTTGTCCAGCATGACATCGATATCGTTCAGGAAGATCATGCCGATATCGGTGATCGGCTGCGCAATGCCGGACAGGCCGGGCAAAGCGATCAGCCGGTCATATTCTTCATAGGGCATGTTGGAGGTGACCTGCGCATTGCCGCTCTCGATTTCGGCGACGCGGCTGGCGGCATCGGTCACAAATTTCACCGTCACCGTTTCAAAGGCGGGGACACCGCCCCAATAGGTCGGGTTAGCGCGCAGGCGCACATAGGCGCCCCGCTCAAAGGCTTCGATGCGGTACGGGCCGGTGCCGATCGGGGCGGCCTCGAAACCCTCGGCCCCGACTTTTTCGTAATAGGCTTTCGGCAGGACATAGGCGGTCAGGAAGGCCATCCATTTGAACAGGGCCGGTTCGAATTCCCTGACATCGGCCGTGATAACCTGCCCGTCAACGCTGAAATTGCCGATCTTGGCCCACATGAACTGCATCGGATTGCCGGTTGCGGGATCGGCGGCGCGCTCCAGCGACCAGACGACATCTTCGGGGGTGAAGGCATCGCCATTGTGCCAGGTAACCCCGTCCCGCACCGTCAGATGGATCCGGGTCTTGTCCTCGCTGTAGCCCCAGTCGGTCAGCAGGCCCGGGCCAAAGCTCAGATCCGGTGCCTGATCGACATAGCGGTCAAACACCGCCAGATAGAGCGATTGCAGCGCCGGATTGACCGCGGCGGGGCCGGTCGTCGGGTCCCAGCTTTGCGCCGCGACGTTATAGGCGATGGTCAGATCGCCCGCAGCCTGCGCCTGTGCGCCAAAGGGCAGCACGGCCAGCCCGCCGAGGGCGGCGGAGCGGGTCAGGAAATCGCGACGGTTCAGGGTCATGGGTCTCTCCGTTGGTTTATATATAGATTTTTTATAGTTGAAGCATTTGCGCGGACGTTTCCCCGGCCGAGGCCGGGGTTACAGCTCTTGTGCGGTGAAGTAGCCGGAGCCCGCGCCGGTACCGGCGCCGGGCCAGGTCGCCGCCCCGATCAGCCGCAGGCCGCGGATCGGGGTTCGGCCATCAGCAAAGCCGCGCAGCGGGCGGAACAGGAAGTTCTGCGTCAGATGGTGCGAGCCGCAGATCTGATCGCCGCCGACGAGATTGGGGTTGGCAGCCTCCAGATCGGCGGGGGACTGCACGGTTTGCGCCAGAATGCCCGCGCGGAAACCCGGCGCCTGTTCCTCGATCAGGTCGAGCACCCGCTCGGCCATCGCCGCTTTGGCCCCGGCCCAGTCGCGGGCCGTGATCTCGCCGCGGGCATCGCCCCGGATCTCGGGGGGCATCACCCGTGCCTGCACCCAGAGCGTATGCTGGCCCTCTGGCGCGCGGCTGGGGTCAAAGACGGTCGGCTGCCCCACCACCAGCACCGGGGATGCGGGCAGCAGTCCGGCCATTGCCTGCGCATAGCACTGCGCGGCGTTATCGGCCGAGCGGCCGACATGCACATAGGCAAAGCGGCGCAGGGCCTCGGCCTGCCAAGGCACCGGGCCGGACAGCGCCAGATGGATCATCAGCGTGCCGGGCGCGTGGCGGAACCGCGTCATGCCCTGATCAAAGCGCGCCTCTCCGCTGCCGCCGGTCAGGCGGATCAGATGTTTGGGGGCCAATGTCGCCAGCACGGTCTGCGCCGCCACCGGGCCGGTCGTGGTGTCCACCCCCGTGACGCGGCCCGCCCGGTGGTGAATGGCGGTCACCTCGGTGTTGCAGCGGATCTCGCCGCCATGCGCCTCGATCATCGCCACCAGCGCGCGGGTGACCGTATCGGCACCGCCCTTGCCAATCACCATGCCCATCGCCTGACCGCCCATCGCCTCGAGATAGGGAAAGATCGCGCCACCGGCGATGTCGGGGGCGAAATCCAGATGCAGGCCCCAGCTGGACAATGCTGCGTGCAGGCGGGGGTCCTCAAAGGTCTCCTCCAGCCAGTGCCGGGGCGAGGTCAGCAGAAAGCGGCCAAGGTCCAGCAGCCCCGCCGTGCCCTGCTGCCGCCAGGCCTTCCAGAGGAATTTTGCCAATGCGCCGCGTTTCATCGGCGTGCCCAGCAAACCGCCGATAAAGCCCGCCTTTTGCGGAAATTCCGCCATCAGCGCGCGCCAGGTGGCCCGGTCTGTCTCCGAGGCAAAGGAGGCCAGCGTCTCCTCGACATCGGTCGAGACGCCCAGCCAGTCGCCGGGGGCGAGCGCCTGTGCAAAGGGGCGGGCCACCGGCACGAATTCGCAGCCATGCCGGGCCATCTCGGCGCCGTGCCGCGCCATGAAGGCGGAACCGGCGAACATCGACAGGTTCATCGCCGCGACGTCGTGGCGAAACCCGGGCAGGGTCAGCTCTTCGGTGCGCACCGCGCCCCCCGGTGTCGGGCCGCGCTCCAGCACCAGCACGCGGCGGCCGCGCGCGGCCAGATCCGCCGCCGCCACGAGCCCGTTGATCCCGGCACCAAGGATAAGGATATCGCTCATGCCCGATTGCCCGCAAAGCTGGCGACCGTGGCCAATGCCCCGTCGAGCGCCGTGCCCTTTTCATCGGCAAGGGCCGCGGTGCGCAGGCGGCGCATCCACTCGGCGGCATCGGGGCGACCCGCGAGCAGTCGCGCGCCCTCCATCACGCGGGAAAACTTGGACAGCCCGCGGGCATGCGTGTCGGAATAGCCCTTGATCAGCCGGTAGTTGGCAAAGAGCTCGGCCGCCAGGGCCCGGTCAGTTTCCGCCGCCTGCAAACAGGCCCGCAGCCAGTTTTGCACATGCGCCATCTCGGTCTCATGCCGCAAGAGACTGCGTCGCCAGGGGCGCAGCGCCGAGACCAGCCACAGCGCCAGAAACCCCGGCAGGCTGTCGGTGCGGATGCGGCGGCCCTTGTCAAAATGCTTGCCATAAAAGCGCGCCAGGCCGGTGCTGGCCTGCGCCCGCCGCCCCAGCCGCCGGGGCAGGGTGGTGGTGAATTCCTCGAACCGGGGGTGGAAATACTCGGTCAGCATCATCAGCTGTTCGCTCTTGACCGACACTTCCTGCCGCACGCGCGCAAAACGCGACGCGCGGGTCTTCAGATCGGCCACCCGCAGCAAATCGTCATAGCAGAGCGCCCGGGCAAGATATTTCGCGGCATTGACCGACATCGCATAGGGGGCGGCATCCAGAGCCAGGGTCTGCTCGAGCGCGTCGAGATAGTCGGCCCCATAGGCCGCATCCTGATAATCCACCACTTTTTGCAGCCCCAGCCGCGCCATCTCGCGCACTTCGGGGGGCAGGATGGCCAGACGGGATTGCAGCGCGGCCCAGGGGCCCTGCAGTTTCGCAGGCACATGCAGGGCCTGCGGCACGGGTGCCGCCACGGCCTCAACCGGAGGCACGGCGGTGCCTTTGGCGCAGTCATAGGCCCCGGCAAAGGCGCGCAACGACGCCTCTACCCCGCGGCCGGACCTGCGGATCACGGCTTCAAAACTCTCGCGCGGGAAGGGCAGGGCACCCGAGCCCGCCAGCGCGCCGAAGAGCGAGGCCGAGATCACCGACCCCGCCTGTTTCGCCAGCGTCTCCATGTCAAAGGCCACCACCTGATCGGCGGCAATCCCCAGCGCCGCGATCACTTCGGGGCCATCGGCGCGCCCGTCGCCGGGCGCGATCTTTTCCGACACCGCCGCGATCCGGTGGGTGGAGGCAATCAGCGTCGTCCGTCCGGGCGTGACGAAACCGCGCATCACCGCGCGCCCGGCCTCCATCAGTTCCGACGCGATCAGAATGTCGACATCACCCTCGGAGGGGGACAGGGCAAAAACCGGCATCCGCCCGGTATCGCGGCACATTTCCACGTAGTAGATGGTGGCGCCGGTCCGTTGCGCCACCCCGGCAACCGAGGTGGATTGTGCGTGATAGCCATTGGCCTCGGCAACCGCGACGATCCAGTTGGTCAGCACGCCGCCGCCCTGACCGCCCACGGCCAGCGCCGCGAGGGTGATGATGCTTTCGCCATCGGGGCCGGGCGAGCGGCGGGCGATGCGGGGGGTAACTTGCAGGTTCATCGCGGGGTCCTCACTGGAAAACGATGCGCGCGGCATCGCGGCGGGCCTGCAGCCAGCCGGTGATCCGGCCCGCAACACGGGCGCGGCGGCTCTCGGCACGCGACGGGTTGGTGACCACGCGGACCTCGTAAAAGCTGGGGCAGAGCACGGCAGCATCGGCCACCTCTCCGCAATTGCCGCAACCGACGCAGGTCTGGTCGATCGCCGCCACCGGGTCATCGCGCAGCGGATCGCCGGTATCCTTCACCGACAGCGACGGGCAGCCAGAGAGCCGCATGCAGGCGTGATCGCCGGTGCAGATGTCCTCATCGACGCCAAAGCGGGGCCGCTCGACACGTTTGCCCTCTTTGGCGGCCTTTGCCAGCAGCGGTTTGACCCGACGCTCTTTGTTCAGCATGCATTCCGACGAGGCGATGATGACCTTGGGCCCCTCTTCCTGCGAAGCCAGCGCCTCTTTCAGCGTGTCGCGCATTTTGGTGACATCATAGGTGCGGTCGATCTGGCGCACCCATTTCACCCCCATCCCCTTCACCGCCTGGGTGATGGAATTATTGGTGGATTTGGTTTTGTTCTGCGCGCGGCTGGACAGGATGTCCTGTCCGCCGGTGGCCGAGGAGTAGAAATTGTCGACGATGACGATCACGCCGTCATTCTTGTTGAACACCGCATTGCCAACGGATGAGGTCAGGCCATTGTGCCAGAATCCGCCATCGCCGACGAAAGAGATCGAGCGTTTGCCGCTCCGGTCGGTGTTCTGAAAGGCCGAAGCCGAGGCCGGCCCAAGGCCATAGCCCATCGTGGTCGCCCCGAGGTCGAAGGGCGGCATGATCGAAAACAGATGGCAGCCGATATCCGAGGCGATGTGATGTTCGCCGAGTTCCTGCTGCACCAGTTTGGTGGCGGCAAAGATCGGGCGCTCCGGGCAGCCGGTGCAAAAACCGGGCGGCCGGGCGGGCAGCATTTTCGACAGATCGGGGATCGCCACCGGGGTTTCATTGGTGGCGATCTTGGCCACCGGCAGCACCTCGGGGGCATGCGCCTCAAAAAAGGCGCCGAGGCTGTCGACCATCACCTGACCGGTATATTCACCAAATTCCGGCAACAGCCCTTTGCCTTCCAGACGGATGTGTTTCCCGGCCTTGTAAAGCATCAGGCCGATGGCCTGTTCCATGTAATTGGGCTGACCCTCTTCCAGCAAGAGGACCGCATCCTTGCCCTCGCAAAAGTCGAGGATCTGGCTTTCCAAAAGCGGATAGACGGCGTTCAGGCAGAGCATGTCGACCGAGGTTTCGCCATAGATATCCGCCAGGCCCAGACGGTTCAGCGCGCGGATGACGGTGTTGTACATCCCACCCTGCAGGATGATCCCCACCTTGCCTCTGGGGTCGCCAAAACGCTCATTGATCCCGCGCTCCAGAATGAATTTCTCGGCAGCGGGCCAGCGTTTGGTGATCTTTTCCGCCTCATGCAGATAGGTGGCGGGCGGCAGCACGATCCGGTCCAGATTGCGCGCGGGGTTCTCCAGCGCCTGCGAGACGGTCATCGCCGGGCGTTGGTTGTCACGCGCCTCGAAATGCCCGTGCACATGGCAAGAGCGGATGCGCATCTGCAGCATCACCGGGGTGTTCGAGGCCTCGGACAGCTCAAACGCATCCCCCACCGCCTTCACGATCGAGGGCAGGTTCGGGCGCGGATCCAGCAGCCAGACCTGCGATTTCATCGCGAAAGCATGGCTGCGTTCCTGCATGATCGAGGAGCCTTCGCCGTAATCCTCGCCGATGATGATCAGCGCGCCCCCGGTCACGCCGCCGGACGCCAGATTGGCCAGCGCATCCGAGGCTACATTGGTGCCGACGGTGGATTTGAACGTCACCGCGCCGCGGATCGGATAGTGCACCGAGGCGGCCAGCATGGCGGTGGCCGTGGCCTCTGAAGCCGAGGCCTCAAAATGCACGCCGAGGTCGGACAGGATCTCCTGACTGTCGGCCAGCACATCCATCAGATGCGAGATCGGCGAGCCCTGGTAGCCGCCGACATAGCCGACGCCATTCTCCAGCAAAGCCTTGGTGATGGCGAGGATGCCCTCACCCGAGAAGGTCTCGCCCGCTCCCATTTTCAGTTTCTGGACTTCCTTGGCGAAGGATCTTTCGGCCATGGGTGGTCTCCCGTTCTTGTGCATAGGTGAGGGGCAGGGGCCGGGCAGGTCGCCACGGCGCCGCCCCGTCAGAAATCGTGGTGCCGGATGCCGCGCAACACGCGGGACAGCAGCGTGTTTAAGAGGACACGTTCCTCGGAGGTGAGGCTGGCGAGCATGGTTTCGCGCATCCGTTCCATCTCGGGCCAGGCGGTCTGATGGGCGATTTTCCCGGCCTCGGTCAGATGGATCATCCGCACGCGGCTGTCGGTGTCGCCGGTTTCCCGCCGGATCAGCCCGGTGTTTTCCATGCCATCCAATGTGCGCGACAGGGTCGAGGGTTTGATCACTGTCAGCACAGATAAGTCGTTGATGTTGAAGGGCCCGCCCTCGGCCAGCACCGTCAGTGCGCGCATTTGCGGCACGGTGACCCCCACGGCTTTCAGCGCATCTTCGACACCCCGGTTATAGCGCGCCATGATGCGGTTCATCAGATAGGGGGTAAAAGCCTCCAGCGCGCGGACATCGGAAGGGGTGCGGGGATCGGTCACTTCAGGATCTCCTGCGCCGTGAGCAGGCCGGAGCCGCCCGAGAGGCCCGGCCCCGGATGCGTCGAGGCGCCGATATGCCAGAGGTTCTTGATCCCGGTGTCATGGCGTTTGCTGTCGGCAAACGGGCGCCAGGCGAAAAACTGGTCCAGCCCGCAGGCGCCGCCATAGGGATCGCCGCCGACAAGATTGGTATTCATCGCGTGCAGATCCGCAGGGGATATTGCGCGCCGGGTCACGATCCTATCGCGCAGGCCGGGGATGTGCTGCGCCAGAATGGCCTCGGCCCGGTCGGCAAAGGCTTCGCGCAACGCTTCGGTCCAGCGGCCGTCGGCGGGAGTCTCGATCCGCCCCGCCGCATCGCCTTTCACCACGCGCGGGGCCTCGGGCAGTTGCAGCCACAAGACGCTTTGTCCCGCAGGCGCGCGGCTGGGATCGGCGGCGCAGGGCTGGCCGACGCAGATTGTCGGGACTTCCGGCAAAAGCCCGCGCTCGCATTCATTGCCCGCCTTGGAGACGCCATCGAGCCCGGGTGTCAGATGCAAAAGCTGCACGTTTTCCAACCCCGGCGTGGCCCAGTTGACCGGCCCTTTCAACGCGTAATGCAGCTGAAAATTGCCTTTGCCGTAGCGGTATTTGCGCAATTGTTCTGCGCGCTCGGGGGCCTTGAGCAAACCATCATACAGCTGATGCGGGGTGACGGATGCCAGAACGCCCCCGGCCCGGATCTCTTCGCCCGAAGTCAGCCGGAGGCCGCGTGCCTTGCCGCCGCTGACCACAATTTCCGCGACATCGGCCGAGGTGCGGATGCTGCCGCCGTTCTCGATGATGATCGCCGACAAGGCCCGCACCATCTGCGCGGCCCCGCCCTTG
The DNA here is from genome assembly GCF_052113705.1 of Phaeovulum sp. W22_SRMD_FR3. NCBI lineage: Bacteria > Pseudomonadati > Pseudomonadota > Alphaproteobacteria > Rhodobacterales > Paracoccaceae > Phaeovulum > Phaeovulum sp. W22_SRMD_FR3. The sequence continues at coordinate 321,093 of NZ_JBGQOG010000005.1, forward strand.
ACGACGGGCGCGCCCGCCGCCTCCAGCGCAAAGCCGATCACCTGTCCCATCTGGCCGGAAAATGCCGCCTCCGGCCCCAATCCGGCATGCAGACACCAGGGTGCCCAGAGGGCCCGCGACAGGTCGCTGTCAAAAGAGGTTTCCAGCCAGCCGCGCATCGAGGTCAGTGCGCCACCCATCGTCGCCAACAGGCCGTGCGGGCCACGCCGCCAGGCCTCTTTGCCCAGCAGTTTCGCGGTGGATGCCGACCAGGGGTCGCCGCCCATCAGCCCGAAGAGCAGGCCCGCATTGCCGCCAAACGCCGCAAGATCGGCGGCAAGCCGGTCGCCGTCGCCGGGCGCGGCGGCGTTGAAGGCCGCGACATTCGCGGCACGGTCGCGGCTGTAGACCAGCGCGCGGCCATCGGGCAGCAGCACGCCGGTGGGGGTGTCGGTGGCGCAAAACGCAAGCCCGTGCCGGACCAGATCCCCGGCCAGCGCCGCATGGGCGCCGCCGGTGACCCAGAGCACGAAGGTGGTCGCCAAAGGGTCATGGATCACCCCCGGCGCCAGTTCGGCGCTTTGCATGCAACCGCCCGCGACCGCCTCGCGCTCACACAGCACCACCCGCTTGCCCGCTTTGGCAAGCAAGGCCCCCGCGGTCAGCGCATTGATCCCGGAACCGATGATGGCAAAATCGAGCGCGGCCATGCGATGCTCCTATGCCGCGGGCACGAGCGCCAGCGCCCGGATCGGAGAGCCGGTGCCGTTTTCGATCTTCAGCGGCGCGGTGATCAGGATCGCGCCTTTGGCGGGCAGCTTGTCCAGATTGGTCAGCGAGGCGAGGCCGTAGCGGTTGTGTTTGTGCAGCAGGTTATGCGCCGGATAGGGGGGCTGCATGCCGCCCGCCATCCCGGCATCGGTGCCGATGCATTGCGTGCCCCAACCCAGCGCCTTTTTCTCCATCAGATATTCGATGCAATCGACCGAGGGCCCCGGCGTATGCGGCCCGGTTTCATCGGCGTTCAGGAACTTGCCCGCGTCGGTGTTATACTGGTCCCAATCGGTGCGCATCAGCACCCATTCGCCCTCTTTGATCGGGCCATGTTCGGCCTCCCAGGCGATGACACCGGCTTTGGTCAGCAGGAAGTCGCTGTCGGCCGATGCCGCGGCCGCGCAGTCGATGACATTGCAGGCGGCGACGAAGTTTTGCGGATCAATGGTGTCGGTGGCGCCATCAGGATAATCCTTGCCGGTGATCCAGTGATGGGGCGCATCGAAATGGGTGCCGGAATGCTCGCCGAGTTTCAGCCAGTTCCAGGCCCAAAACGGACCACGGTCGCCATAGCGTGAAATGGCGTGGATCTCGATCGGCGGCGTGTCATCGGCAAATTCCGGCGGCAGCTTCAGCAGTGGTGTGTTCGGGCCAAGAACGGCGGTGCAATCCACCACCTTCACCCCGCCCGAGGCGAGGGCAGTGGCAAGCATGGAAAGGGTTTCGGTTTCGGTCATCTTGATCTCCCTGGATGTTGTGCCGTCTTTGCGGGCGCTTGGATATATGCAAATGCAGATTTATTTAAGCTTCAAGTATAAAGTAGTTTTTGAAGTCAGATTTCCGGAGGATAGGGGTTTGCGGTGGTGATGTTGCAGTATTCGCCTAAATATTAGGCATACTGGCGTGCCTGAGCGGGGTTTTGGCTGTCGCCCCGGGGCGAGATATTGCGAACTTAAAGGAATCGACAGAAGGCTTCCGGCCCCCACGGCAGCCGAATGCGTGGGGGCCGGGCGAAAGAGGGCTATGGCTTTCCCCTTCCGGTTCAGGCCACCGCTTTCAGGCGGTGGAACTTTGATCGGGCGTAGACAAGGGCATCGCCCGGGGCGAGCGCGGCGTCGTCGATGCCGCCCACAAAGATGCAATGGCTGCCGGTCTCGGTCGTGGCCAGCACCGCGCAAGACAGGCTGGCGAGGGCGCCGCGCAAGCGGGGCAGGCCGAAGGGGCAGCTGTCCCATCCTCCAAGCGCGAATTTCTCCGCCCCGCTTTTGCCGGTGGCCCCGGCGAATTGCAGCGCGACCTCGGTCTGGGTCTGGTCCAGCAGCTGCACGCTGAAGCGGCCGCTGCGCAGGATTTCGGCGCAGGTGCCGGTCTTGCGGTTGACGCAGACCAGCAGGCTGGGCGGGCTGTCGGATACCGAACAGACCGCGGTTGCGGTGATCCCGCGGCGCAGATCGCCGCTGCCGGTGGTGATCAGCGTCACCGCGCCGGGAAACAGCCCCATCGCGTTGCGGAAAGTGGGAATGTCGATGCCCATGGCTCAGGCCGCCTGCAGCCGGGTGAGATATTCGGTTGCCGCGTTTTCCTCGGCGAACCACGGGAAGAAATCGCGCGGATCATCAAAGGCATTGGCAATCCGCCGGGCCAGCGCCGGGGCCGCCTGCGCGGTCCCCATGATGTTCAGGACGAAGGGCGGCGGTGGCAAGAGCATCATGTTGGTCCAGCGCACCACCCATTGCGCATAGTCCCAGAACCGCTCAAAGGTCGCTTTCATCCAGAGCTCGTCAAACGGATGCTCGCCCTGGGCCAGAATGGCGTCGAGATAGATCGCGGCGGCCTTGGCGGCATTGTTGGCACCCTGTCCGGTGATCGGGTCGTTCAGACAGACCGCATCGCCGAGGCCGAGGACTTTCGCCCCCGAGGGCAAGGTGGCGACCGGCTTGCGCACCGTCGGCGCAAAGCGCCCCGCCAGCACGCCATTCTCATCGGTCAGCTCGACATTGCGGCAGCGGTCATATTCCCACGGCACAAAGGTTTTCAGGATCTGCAGCGAGGTGTCCAGATGCGCCTGCGCCGTGGTGGCCGATTTCCAGCAATCCATCGGCCCGCCGGGGATGCCCTCAAACACCATGATCTCGCAGGGGCCAGATTTGGTCAGCGCCGGGAAGACGAAATACTCGCCCACGCCCGGGATCAGGTTGAAATTCACCGCCGAATGCTGCGGGCGCGGGGTCATTCCGTGCACATAGGTCAGCGCCAGTGCCCGTTGCGGCGCGTCAAACGGCGAGCGGGCGGCGTCGCGTTCAAACAGCTTGCCGATCTCGCCCTTGCCCGAGGCGACCAAGACCAGATCGGTGGCCTTGGCTTCGGTCTCCAGCAGGGCAATATCGGCGGTGGCAATCTGCAACACCCCGCCCAGACGGCAGAATTCCGCCAGCCAGGCCGGCATCTTCACGCGCTGATCCACCGATTGGCCGTAGTGATCCAGCCGTGCCGACCAGTCGAGCGCTTTGCCCGAACCCTCCGGCGCGGGCACCGAAAAGGCGATCCCTTCAACCGGTGGGCAGGTCTCGGCCCAGAAATCGATGCCGAGCGCCCGTTCGTGGTCCAGCGCCGCGTTGAACTGGCACTGCGAGGATTGAACCTTGCCTGCGGCGATCTGATCGGCCGTGCGATCCTGCACGACCTTCACCTGATAACCCTTTTTCAGCAGGCCAATGGCCAGTTGCAGGCCCGACTGGCCGCCGCCGACGATGGTGATGCGTTTCATGTCTGTCTCCTGTTGGATGATCGGCCTGCTCTGCTGCGGCCTGTTGCTTTTGAGAAAGGGCTGACGGCGCGCGTCAGTCCATCAGCCGGGGAATGGCAGGGGCCGCGCCCTCAGGGCCCATGGCGCTGTAGCCGCCGTCGACCCGCAGATCGGTGCCGGTGATAAAGCTGGCATCGTCGGAGCAGAGGAAGAGAATGGCTGAGGCCACCTCTTCCGGGTCGGCGACGCGGGGCATCAGGTGGTAATCCGCCCCGACGCGGTCGGTTCTGGCGCGGTCGCCGCCGGTCAGGCTGTCCATGATGTTCGACCAGGTCCAGCCCGGCGAGACCGCGTTCACCCGGATGCCCTCAGGGGCCAGATCCATTGCCTGATTGCGGGTCAGCTGCAGGATTGCCGCCTTGCTCACCGGATAGAGCCAGCGCCCGGTCTGCGCCACACGCGCCGAGATCGAGCCGAAATTGACGATCGCGCCCCGGGTCCTGGCCAGTTCACCGCGCGCGGCCTGCATCAGCATGACCGACCCCACGAGGTTCACATCCAGCGCCTCCAGCCATTCCGCGCGGCTGCTCTCGGCGCCCTTGTCCAGATATGTCGCCGCCACATTCACCAGAAAGTCGATGCGGCCAAACCGTTCCGTGGCGGTGGCCACCACGCGGGCGATATCGGCATCACGGCGCAGATCCGCCTCAACAAATGCCACCTCCGGGCCTGCGAGGGCCAGACCCCCTGCGCGGTCGATGTCAGCGACAACAACCCGCACCCCCGCTGCGGTAAAGGCCGCGACGACGGCGGCGCCGATCTTGGTGGCACCCCCCGGAACAATGGCAACCTTGCCCGCCAATCCGCGCATTTCCGTCTCCCTGCTTTTCATGATTTTGTCATCAAAGCTTGCCGGAGCCGGGGGCCGTCGGACTATCCGCTCACCGAAACCGGTATCCGCATTGCGCAATTAAATGTTTCATGGATAAAATAGCCGCTCAGGAGGATCAGCCATGGTTCCGGAATCTGCGATCTGGACGGGCCAAACCACCCCCGGGGTGTTGCCGTTGGCAAGCCGTCCGCTGTTTGACTGTCTTGATCTGGATGAGGCGCGGGCCCGCGTGGCGCGCGTCTATTGCGACCACCGTCTTGAGCAGATCGGGGCGGGGGTCTTTCATGCCTGCCACAACCGTCTTGCGGGGCGCAATCTTTCGATCAATGTCATGACATATGGGGCAAAAACGCTGATTGCGCCCGGCGCGCTCGAGCGGTTTTATCTGTTTCAGTTTCCCCTGAGCGGTCACGCGTCGGTCACCAACGGCCGCAACCAGCACGAGATCGGCGGCGGGCAATCGGGCGTCCTCAACCCCGAAGATGAGACCTGCATGATCTGGAGCGAGGGCTGCACGCAGCTGCTGTTGCAGGTGGACCGGCAGGCGCTGATGGCGGCGGCGCGGACGCATTTCGGGCTGCCCGAGGGGCAAAGGCTGCGATTCACCGGGGCGAATGACATGCGTCAGGGCGCGGGCCGGGCCTTTCTCGACCTGGTGCAATTTGCGATGGCTGAGGCGGAGCGGGGCGGTGGTTTGCTGGGCAGCGACAGTCTGATGGCGGGGCAGCTGGAGCAAACCCTGCTGCTGGGTCTGCTGGAAACCCAGCGGCACAATCTGATGCCGCCTTCGTCTGACCGCAGCGGCGGGCCCGTGCCGCGCATGGTGCGGTTGGCCGAAGCCTATATGCGGGAGAACCTGGGTGCAGAGATCACGCTGGATGAGCTGGCCCGCGCTTCGGGCAGCAGTGAGCGTGCCTTGCAAATGGCTTTTCGGGCGCATCGGGGGCGGCCGCCGCTGACCGTTTTGCGCGATCTGCGGATGGAGCGCGCCTGGCAGGAGCTGAGCCATCCGGCGCCCGACACCTCGGTGACCGAGGTGGCCACCCGGCTGGGGTTTTTTCATCTGGGCCGCTTTGCCGAGAATTACCGCAAGAAATTCGGCTGCACCCCGGTTGAGACGCTGCGCGCTGCGCGGTTTCAATAGGGGTTCAGGCGCCCCTTGCGGCGGGCTTCGCCGGAATGGCCCACGGTCGATTGATCGGTGCCGTTTCGCGTGCTGCAGGCTTTCGCGCGCGCAGTGCCGCTGGGATGCATGTCTGAGACAAGGCGGCGCGTTGACCGCCCGGCGCACCTAACCCTTGTGGCGGATGTCGAGCATGATCGAGATCCCGCGCGCGGCATCGGTTTCGCTCACGTTTTCAAACATTTCATCAATCCAGCCCAGATGCGCGCCGGTCATTTCATCCATCAGCGCGCGCCCCTTGTCGGTGATTTTCACCAAAAACGCGCGGCGGTCGCTTTCGACGGTTTGGCGCTCCAGCAGCCCTTGCGTCACCAGACGGTCCACCACCCCGGTGACATTGCCGTTTGACACCACGAGTTGCAGTGACAATTCGCTCATCTTCATCCCCTCTGGGGCCGCATGCAGCGCGGCCAGCACGTCAAAGCGGGACAAAGTGGTGTCATATCCTGAGCGCAGCTTTTCGCGCAGGTCGCTTTCCACATGCCGGACCGCTTTCAGCATTTGCAGCCACAGGCGCAGCCGCTGGCGGGCAAGGGCGCTGTCTCTGACCTGATGTTGGCTCTCTTCGGGCACCGGAGCATCCTTCACATGTTTCAACCTGAGGTATTTTATACATCAATGGTCTGGAAAGAAAACTGCCGAAGCCTGCACCATCGCAGACGATGGAGAAAAGACGCATCCGACGTGGCAGATGCGCCGCAATCCGCTGCCGGAATCCCGCGGGCAAACGGGCAAAAGCCAGCAGTCTGAAATAAATCCTCTGGGCCGGGTCAGGCCGCGAGTTTGCGCGGTTTGCCCTCGGCATCGACGGCGACCATGACTACCTGCGCAGTCAGGATGCGTTTCGGCGCGGTGTCAGGCTCTGCCCAGAGCGTGAACTGCAGGGTGAAGGAGGTGTTGCCCTTGCGCAGGATTTCGGCGGTCATGTCGACGGCTGTGCCGGGCGTGAGCGGGGCGTGAAATCTGGCCTCCTGCAGGCTGAGGATCAGGGCATCCCCGCCCGAGACGCGGCGGCCCGCGATCCCGGCTGCGGTGTCAAGCGCGCCAAGGATCCAGGCACCGGTGACGGCCCCCTTCGGGGTCACCTGATCAAAAGGCGCCGCGGTCCGCAGCACCAGATCGCCCTGCGGTGCGGTGGGCAGCGCCTGCGGTGCGGGGGTGTCAGCCATGCGGGATCACCGCAGTGGCTTCGATCTCGATCTTCGCGTCATCTTCCATCAGCGCCACCACCTGCACCACGGCCATTGCCGGGAAATGCCGCCCGATGATCTCGCGGTAGGCGGCGCCAAAGTCGCGCAGATTGGCCAGATATTCCTGTTTGTCGGTGATGTACCAGGTCAGCCGCACCAGATGTTCGGGGGCCGCACCGGCCGCCTCCAGCACGGCGACGATATTGATCAGCGTCTGGCGAAACTGGCCCAGCATATCCTGATGTTCCCAGACCTGCTGGGCGTTCCAGCCGACAAGGCCGCCGGTGACAACCATGCGGCCCTCTGCCAGCATCCCGTTGGCATAGCCTTTTGCCGGTACCCAGCCATCGGGCTGCAGGAACATGTGCGGGGTGAGTGCGGTCATATCAACGTCTTTCCTGGGTCAACTGTCTTTGGTGTCGGGCGGGGTCAGCAGATAGCGCGCCATCGCGCGGCGCACCGCGTCAGGCCAGGGCGAGGAATGCCCCTGAGACAGCCGCGCATGGATCACGGTCGCCTCGCCGGTGAAACGCGTCTCGCCTGCGCAGGAGCACGTCAGGGCAAAGGTGGCCGAAGCGCTGCCCAAAGCCTTGATCTGCAGCGTGAAATCCAGCCAATCCTCAAGCCGCGACGGCGCGAGGAAGCGGATGTTGATTGCGCCCAGCGGGGTGCCTGCACCGTCTTGCGCGGCCATTCGGGCCCAGCTGTGGCCGACGCCATCCGCAAAGAACCGCTCGGTCAGGGCCGAGATCATCTCAAAATAGCGCGGGTAGAAAACGATCCCGGCGGGGTCGCAGTGGTTGAATTCGACCTGTCGGCGCAGGGTG